>JAEEKG010000107.1 GCA_016282315.1 Clostridiales bacterium
ATTGTGGCTCTTTGCAACTCTGAGCATGTTCTTAACGCCGCCAACATTGATTCTCTCAATGATGTCGTCAGCAGCAAAGTGTTTTACGCATGCAGCACAGTTGATGATTGTGTCAAAATGAACATCTTTGAACAGTTCGTCGACTTTATCTGATGTGATATCCGAATCTACAACTGTTACAAGTCTGTCAACTTCATCATCAAGCGGGGAATCGAAGTAGTATGCGAGCATAGCTTTCAATTGAGTCTTTGAATCAAGAGCTTTTGCTCTGACTAATGCTATTACTTTGTTATTGTTGTCAATAAGAGCTTTGAGCAAATGAGATCCCAAAAATCCGTTTGCACCGGTCAGAAGTACTGTTCCAAGCGGACGCTCATATTTAATCTGATCAACATATTTCGGAATGTTATGGGCAAGTTCTTCTTCACCCATATCTTTTCTTTCAACTTTTAATTCATCGTGAACTTCAGTTGATGAAACATCTTTTATATGTTTTTCAAGCAACGCGACAGTTGGATAATCAAATACGTCTTTATAAGCAATGGATATTCCGCCGGCCAAAGCAAGCATAGCAACTTTAGATGCTGACAGGGAAGTACCGCCCATAGCAAAGAAATCATCGTCGACACCGACTTCTTTGATTCCAAGTGCTCTTTCAAACAAAGCGGCAATCTTTGTGCCCAATTCCGTGGTTGGCTTTTTGACGTCTCTCTTTTCAACTGTTACTACAGGCTCCGGGAGAGCTCTCTTATCTATTTTTCCATTAGGTGTCAAAGGCATCTTTGCAAGTTTAATCATGATCTTTGGCACCATGTACGGTGTCAGGGTCTTAGAAATAAACTTTGTCAATTCTTCATTTGTGAAATCACTTGAAGCTGTGTAGTATGCAACTAAATGATCGCCTTCTGTTTCGTTGTTTCTGACTACAACTATTGCACTTGTAACAGGTTCATAAGAACATATGGCTTTTTCTATTTCATCAAGTTCAACTCTTAAACCTCTCAACTTGACCTGGTTATCAAGTCTACCGAAGAATTCCATGTTTCCTTCGCTGTTGTATCTTGCCAAATCTCCTGAACGATAAGCTCTGTCGCCTCTTAAGGTGATGAAACTCTGAGCTGTTTTTTCAGGTAATCCAAGATAACCTTTACCAACGGATTCTCCTGCTATTGTCAAATCACCTATGGCATTAATCGGGAGAATCTTTCCGTACTTGTCAAGTACATACAACTTGGTGTTTCCAACAGGTTTGCCTATTGTTATGTATTCATCAGTTACGTGATGGTATGTACAAGTAACAGTTGTTTCAGTTGGACCATAGCCGTTGAATATTTCAGCGTTAACGCCTAAAGATCTAAGTTTTGAAACAAGCTCCGGAGAAACAGCTTCAGCTCCCATGTCAAGAACTTTCAATTGTTTCAAAGCGTCAATGAAGACATCTGAATCGAGTGCATTGGATACATAGGAAGGTGTCATAAACATAAGATTTACGCCATTTTCCTTTATGGTCTTTGCCATAACCAAAGGATTTTCTATATCTTCATCTGAAGCAATGACTACAGTGTATCCATGTGTCAAAGGAACATTTTCTTCCTGGATTGAAGCATCAAATGACAATGAAGCAAATGAGCAGGAAACAGTGTCTTTGACATATCTGTACTCATAAGTTGCGAGGTTGTTATCATCAAGACAATAATTGACGAGATTTCTATGAGTTATCATAACGCCTTTCGGTTTTCCTGTGGAACCTGAAGTGAATATGATATAGCACAAAGAATCGGTGGGTATAACAACATCAGGGGACTTTTTGTCTCCTTGTTTTATTACTTCTTCAATATCAAGAACTTTGACACCTGTCTTGTCTATGATAGATTGTTTTTCTTTGATTATTTCTTTTGTTGAAACAATTACTTTTGATTCGGATGAAGAAACTATGTATTCAATTCTGTCATCCGGGTATTTCGGATCGATCGGAACAAATGCTGCACCGGATTTTATGATGCCCTGTCTTACTGCATATGCATTCTTGACTCTTGGCATAAGTGCAACAGCTTTATCTCCGATTCCCAATCCTAGTGAAATGATGGCATTTGCAACTTTGTTCGAGGCATCATTCAGTTCTGAATAGGTGTATTTGCCATCACTAGCTATGACAGCTGTTTTATCAGGATTCAGTCCTACTTGTTTTTCAAACAATTTGTTGAAGGAAACATTCGGAATCTCAACATATGTGTCATTGAATGAATCATAACGATTCAGTTCTTTTTCTCCGACATATTCAATGTCGCCGATTGTCTCTTTAGTAAGGGTTTCTTTAATGACACAATTCATTGCACCAAAGAATGAATCGATGGTGTTTCTGTTATATTTAGAACCGTCATATTCAAATCTGAAGCGGCACTTGCCATTCTCAACAAACACATCAAGTGAGAATGTTGATTTAGGTTCGGACAGATCAAGCAAAATGGTCTCAGCCTTTTTGCCTCCTATTTGATCAAAGGTAAATGAATCGCCTTGATATGCAAACATAACATCTGCATTTATTCCGAATGCTGAAGCTATATCTGCAAATGCGTATACATCATTTGCCTGAGAAGAGCGCAGTTGTTCTTTTACTTTAGCAACTGCAGAAGCAATGCTTTCCTTAACATCGAATTTGATATATACAGGAAGTGTCTTTACAAGCATTGAGACATCGTTTGCAGTTCTCGGGTCACTTCTGCCGTTGTATATAGTTGTGAACAAAACGTCGTCTTTGTATATAAATCTGGACAAGGTCAAACCAAACGCAAAATTGAATAATGCATTTTCTGTTACACCATTTTCTTCACAGTACGCTTTAACAGCTGAAGTGTTTAAATCTGAATAAATGTCAGCCGTTTTGAGTTCAGCCGGGCCAACCCTCAAATCGCTCTTCATGATGTAGTCTGACTCTATTTCAGACAACAAATTGGTGTAATACTGTTTCGCGCTTTCAAACATGTCAGAAGCACGTTTTTCTTTTTCATCCAGAGCTATTTCATATCCAGAGTATGTTTCAGGCTCAAGAGTTTCACCTGAATATGCTCTTGATATATCGGTCAGGATAATTGCTTCACTAGTTCCGTCACAAACAATGTGATGGAAATCTAAGAATAGATAGTTAGCTGAATCGCACTCATGAATTTCTGCTCTGTACAGGGAAGAGCCGAGCAAGTTAAATGTACGAACGAGTTTTTTGCGTTCAATATCATGTGACTTGATTATTTCAACTTGAGGCACATAATTGCGTCTGTACGCAACAACGTCACCTGAGTCATTAGTTCCAAGTATACTCATTACGTACGGGTGAGCAGACAGAGCAGCTTTAACGGCATTGCTCAGTTTCTTTGTGTCTATTTGAGGATCCAGTTTGAACAGGAAAGGAATATTGTAAATGGTTGATTCAGGATGAGACATACATTCTACAAATATGCCTTCTTGAGTCTTTGTCAAAGGATATTCATTGAGTAATTCGTGCTGTTTTTCTTCTTCTTTTGTCGACAAGAATTCAGCTAATGAACGAACAGTACTATTTTGTGACAAGTCACTTATAGTAACAGTTTTTTCAAATGCCTTGGAGAGTTGAACTGTCAGTTTTATTGAAGTTACGGATGTCAGTCCTGCTTCAAAGATATCTGTTGTTACACCGAATGATTTATGTCCTAGGATAGCGCAAAGAATTGAGTAAATCTTTTCTTCCATTTCGCCGCTTGGCGCAACTATTTCCTTAGCTTTCATTTCAGGAATCGGAAGAGCGCGCTTGTTAACTTTTTGGTTTTGATTCAACGGAATCTTATCTATCTGCATTGTAAATGCAGGAATCATATAAGGTGGTTTATTCTTTCCGATAAACGAATTGAGTTCATTGATGTCAATTTTTTCGTTAGATACGATATATGCAGCTATGAATTTAATTCCAGATGGATCAGTAAAGTCCTTTACTGTCGCATCCTTGATGCCGGGGAACTGCCTGATTATTTGTTCAACTTCAGTAAGTTCAACACGGAATCCGCGTATTTTAACCTGACCATCGTTTCTTCCAATAAAATCGACAGTACAGTCGGACAGGAATCTGACTATGTCTCCTGTGCGATATAGTTTTTCAAATCTTGGATCTGAGTCAAAAGGATTCTTTAAGAATGCTTTTTTGTTTTCTTCATCTCTGTTCAAATAACCTCTGCCAACCTGAGGACCTGAAATGTATAATTCTCCCTTTACGCCCCATGGCAAACGCTTTTTATTTTCGTCAAGAATGTAAAACTTATATGTGGATATATGTTTACCTATCGGAACACGATAATACAATTTGTCTACAGGATATTCTGTGCAGAAAACCGTGCCTTCAGTTGGTCCGTAAGCATTGTGAAGTACATATCCTTTTGGAGGAACAACCGGGACGAGTTTTTCTCCCCCTACAAAGAAGTGCTTAACAGTCTTAAGATCAAGTTCTTCTACCACTTGCCTTCCGACCTGAGTTGTTATAAGTGAGTGAGTGATTCCGGTTTTGTTAAAATATTCTCCGAGTTTGACAAGGTCAAGTCTCATGTTTTCCGGAATGATACAAATTGTTCCTCCTGCTGTAATTGCAGTATATAAATCCATCATATTTGCATCAAAGCCATATGAAGCATAAGCAGACATTTTGGAATCAGCATTCTCATCATAATTCTTATTGCAAAATCTACAGAATGTTACAATGTTTCTATGCTCAAGCATTACACCTTTAGGAAGACCAGTTGTTCCCGAGGTGTAGAGCATAATAAACAAGTCTTTCGGCTGTGGCATTTCTACTGGTCTGCTATCATCAGTTAAACTGTCTATTTCGTCTGTATAAATAGTTTTTCCTTTAAATTCACTGATAAGACCTTTTAGTGAACGATCGAGAATAACAACTCTGGCTGAAGAGTCTTTCATCATGAAATTCAAGCGCTCTTGAGGGTATGAAGGATCAAGAGGCTGATACGCTGCACAAGATTTTACTACACCCAAACTTGCTATAACTGTATATTCACATTTGGGTATGAGAACAGAAACAACGTCCTCTCTCCCGATTCCCAGAGAGATTAATTTGTTTGCAATCTTATTGGATATCTTGTCGACTTCTTCGTAAGTGTATTTTTTGTCTTCAAATTCAACTAATACTTTTGAAGGGTTGTTTTTCAAGTGGCTATAGAAATAGTCAAGGATAGTTTTGTCACTTTCAAGCAATTGTTCATCTACTGAATTTGCTTCATCCAGTTGTGCCAGTTCTGCTTCGTCACATAAATCTATTTCAGACAAAGTATCTTTTGAAGTGAATTCTTCAATAACTCTGTCAAATAAATCAATGATGTGAAGAATGCTTTTTTCTTCGTATAGGTCAGAGCGATATTCAAACCAAATAATGTAGTCATCATTGTCTCTGTGCAGTTCAATGGACATGTTGTTTTTTCCGTCACGTCCTTCGACATTAATCATAGACAATTCTTTGCCATTGCAAATGGTTTTGTACATGTTGTCGCCCTGATATGCAAAAATGATGTCAGAGTTGACAGATAGTTCTTTGCTTGCATCAATAAAAGAATAGATATCATTGTTGACACTGCATATCAGCTGCTCGTTACAAGCTTTAAGGAAATCATCAACACTGGTTTCATTTGTAAAAGACGCGTAGAAAGGAATTGTTTTGACAAACATTCCCAAAGTGTTGGATACACTCTCATTTCTTCCGTTGTGAACAGTTGCAACATATGCTTCTTTTTCCATATTGATCTTGGCAAGAAGATATGTAAAAGCTGAGAGGAAGAATGCACTTGATTTTATATTCTTTGATTTTATGAAAGGAAGAACAATAGATTTTTTTGTTTTCAGAGTTCTGACTATGTTTTTGTGAGATACATTTTCATCTTTTTTGTCAAATGGAAGAATGGAAGAACATTCCAATGCGCCGAATTTGTCCGCAAAATACTTTTTTGCGTTCAAATAAGCTTCTGAGTTTTTTGCAGACAATTCTTTTTCAGAATAATCTTCAGCGGTAACAGTCTCCTTGGAGATTGTTTTTCCGTAATACAAATCCAGTATTCCGTCTACTACTATTTTCAAACTGAATCCATCAACTACGATATGATGGATGTCGATAAACAAAAACAGCTCTTCTTTTACCTTGAATATCTCAAATCTGTACAATGGAGAATCCATGAGATTGAAAACGCGTAATGATATATCACTCAAAGATTCAATTGATGTCACAGGAACATTTATTTCACTTTGTTCAAAGTATTTGAACACATTGCCTTCGTCATCAAGAGTCAGTTTCATAAATAGATGAGGACGGATATTGCAATATTGTTTTATTGAATCTGTCAGGCGCGAAATATCAGTCTCTTTTTCCAAAGGAAGCAGAATGGGCACGTTATACGCTGTTGTTTCTTTCAAACAATCAAGATAAACACCCATCTCCGAGCTGCTTAGATTGAATAGTTTTTTTTCAGAACTCATTGTTTTCCTCCTCGATGATATAAAAATCTTTATTTTCAAGTGTTATAGAAACGAAGTATCCTTCTTTCTTTATATTGTGTCTGTAAAATGATTTTTCCATATATTCAGCCTTACCGTTTAAAGGAAGAGCTGGAATGCTTTTAATATTGCTTGATAGGCCTTTTCCATCAGCCTTGGCTATGCTTTCTTTTGAAACAAATAATTCAAGGAAACTAACACCCTTGTCATATTCCTGTATTTCTTCTTCACTCAGACAATACGAAACAAGTTCTTTGTTTTTGTCAGCATCCTTTTCTATATCTATACCAATTTCTTCACTGTCCGAGATTGCTATGACAACCAGGTCTGAGGAATGGGATACATTAAAAAACAGTGACTCGGAACGAGGTTTACCATGTTCATCCACATAATAATCTCCGACGTATTTATGTATAAGCCATGCAGCTCCCAAAGAGAGAAGGGCACTGTTTTCATGAACGTATCTGTTTGCTTTTTGCAACCGTCTTTCATCAATTTCCTGTTCGATGAATTCTCGGTTGGGTTTTATCTGATTTATGTTTAAAAACGATATTATTACTTTTTGCATAATCGACCGTAAAAAAATAGTGATTTGTTTGTCCTACTTATTAATTTTAGTTAATATATTAGCAGATTACAAGGATTATTTATAGTAATAAAGGACCGATAAGAAGTCACCCTTCTTATCGGTCAGAAATTTTATTCTTTTTTTGTATTTAATTTTCAACTTTAACAGGTTCTACACCCACACCCAGCAATGAAGAGAGAAGAGCAACCAAGTCTTCTGATAAGCCTGACTCTTTAAGTTTAGCAATCAGTTTATCTGAAGCATTATTGATAACATCGGGATCGCTCAGGACTTCTTCCATTGGTACAGAATCTGTAGGAACAGTGAAGTCACCAGCAGCTGTAAAGCCAGCCTTAAATGTAATTGTGAGATAACTCTCTTTTGCTCCCTTGAGTTCAACTGACATATCAACTGCTTCACTAGTAGCTTTTCCCTTGATAATCAAAGTGCTGTTTGCAAGATCTTTAACTTCATCAGGCATTAAATCAAGGCTTACGAAGCCGGAAACGATTCCTGAGATAGACATTGAAATCTCACCTGAGAATTCACCGTTTTTCATAGCTTTGACATCAAGGTCTTTAATATCAAAGGTTTGAGTTTTGCCCGATGCTGTGACATTTACTTTACCTGTGATGCAATCGTTATTCTTTGTTCCTTCTGAATCAGCTTTGAAAAGTGTTTCTTCTCCTCTAACTGCTGAAACATTAAATGCATATTTATCTTTTGTTTCCAAATAGCCGGCGCTAAGCGCGGTGGTTACTAATGTTTCAGTAATTTCAGATGACATATTTTCCGCTTCATCAGTTGTTCTGTCAATTACTGTGTCTTTGGTTGTAACTTTTAAAACAAAGCCCAGGAGTTCATTTTTATTGTTAGTGAGAAGTTCAACATCAACTTTGTTATCTGCTATTGCTTCTTCGTCAATATCATCAAATATCAGAATTGTGTCATCTAATTTTTGCACAAATGCTTCATATGCAGAATTTGGAGTTTCAGGTGTTACTACTGTAGATATTCTTGTGATAATTCCCTTGATGGACTCATCAGCTTTGAGCTTTTCTAATACTTCTTTCACTAAAGCACCGAGATCAGCTGCTGAATAAGTAGTCTTTATTGACTTTGCTTTTTCGCTGAGTGAACCAACAGTGTAATCGACATCTTCAACTGAAACGGATTTGGTTTTGCTCAAAAATATACCTACGTATTTTGAAATGAGAGCATTTATTTCGTCTTTTGTTGGAAGAGCATCAATAAGCTTTTTGAAATCAGGAATGTTTATCATAGTGGTTTTTTCCTGATCATCACCATTGTGCATTGAAATAAAACCATCATACAGCAATGGTATTTTTGCAATCATTTTGCCTGTTTCTGATTCTGTAAAAGCATCAATGCTTGCCACTTCCGTTTTGTTGACTAAAAGTGTGGCAGATTCTGCAGATTTTTTGCTTCCAACAGTTGCTTCCAGTTTAAGATCCAAACTATTGAGTGAATCCAAGTCGATAGAAAGCATTGTTTTGAGAACATTCTTCAATCCGCTTCCGACTTCAACTCCTATTTGAGCTGTTGTCTTTTTGTTGTTTGCGCTCTCAACTGCTTTTGAATATTGAGTCAAAACAGGGTTTGAGATAGCATTTACTTCTTTGTTTACCACATATTCGTATCTTTCTTCAGGTGTTTTGAATGTGGGTTCGCTGTTGCAAGAACTCAATGCAAACATTGTGAACATCATTACAACAGCAAGTAAAATGGAAAATAGCTTTTTCATGTTAGTTTCTCCTTCAATTTGCTTAATAAACTATGATTATAGTTTATCATAAAAAAAATATTTGTCAAATGGTTTGGGGCACAATAACTGCTATCAATGTATAGAAAAAACTCTTTTTACATGAAAAAATATATGATATAATAGTAAAGCGATACATTTTTTGTTCGTACAATTCGGTTATACAAAGTAATTTAAAACTAAGGAGTAAAGGATGAGAACAATAATTGACACTTTAAAGGAATACACGCAGAATAATCCTAACGCTGCAGTATTGTTTGATGAAACAAAATCAAAGGGTGTTACATATGCGCAATTAGATGATATGAGCGGCAGAGTGTATGCATACTTAAAGAATCATAACATCGGAAGAGAAAAATTTGTTTTGTTAAATCTTCCGAGAGGAATACAACCAATTATCGCAATGATTGGTGTATGGAAGGCAGGAGCAGCCTGGGCATTGGTAGAAGATACATACGCACCGGAAAGAATAGCTTACATCAGAAAAGATTGCGGATGTGAATTTGAACTTTCTGCTCAGAACTGGGACGAAGTAATGAGAACTGAACCTCTGTCTGGAAATGAGGAGGTATCAGAACATGATGCTGCCTATGCTATTTACACATCCGGAACAACTGGTAATCCAAAGGGCGTTCTCCACGAATATGGCAACCTGAATTATGCAATTGAATCAATAAAAATCAATGGAGTTACTCCTTTTGACGGCAAAGATCGTCTAGCATTGCTTGCTCCGATGAATTTCGTTGCTTCTGTAATTGTTATTTTGAAAGCTCTCAGCGTATTCGAAGGAAAAATATATGTTGTATCATATGCAACAATTAAGAACCCCGGAGCTCTGGCGTCATTCTTTATTCTCAAAAAAATCACGATTACATTCTTGACTCCTTCATATGTTCGTATGCTTGGAAATCAGACCGGACCATTCTTAAGAATGTTGTTTGTGGGAAGTGAACCTGCAAATAACTTGTATAATAAAAACGTTGAGCTGATAAACATTTATGCTTGTTCTGAAAGCGGCTTTGCCGTTGGTGTTTTCAAAATAGATAAAGCGTACGAAACATGTCCGATAGGAAAACCGGAAGTTAATTCCAAAATCGTTTTGATTGGTGATGACGGAAATGAAGTTCCGGAAGGTGAAATGGGAGAATTATGCTTTGAAAACCCATATGTCCGCGGATATATAAATTTACCTGAAGAATCAGAAAAAGCATTTGTCAACGGAATTTACCATACTGGAGACTTAGCTAGAAGAAATCCTGATGGCAACTACGTTCTTCTCGGAAGAAGCAACGACATGATTAAGATAAATGGTAATAGAATTGAACCTGCTGAAATTGAAGCTTCAGTAAAAGAAGTATTGGGTATCGATTGGGTTGCCGCAAAGGGTATTGAAGAAGGCGGAAAGAGCTATCTTTGTGCTTATTACACAGCAGATATTAAATTTGATACAGAAGAACTAAGAAAAGAATTGATGAAACGTCTTCCGTATTACATGATACCTGCATATTATGTAAAGATTGACAAGGTTCCGTTGAAACCCAATGGAAAACTTGATAAAAAAGCTCTTCCAAAACCAAATGTTACAGATTTCTTAAATGATTACGTAGAGCCTACAAATGAAGTTGAAAAGACACTTTGTCAAGGCATGGAAACTGTCCTTAAACTTGATAGAGTCGGTATTAAAGATGATTTCTATGAAATGGGCGGAGATTCACTCGCTTCAATAGAACTGATTTCAACTTGTAACCTGAAAGGTCTCACTACATCAGAAATATTCAGAGGAAGAACACCTGAAAAAATTGCAAAACTATACGAAGAAGTCCTTGCTAAAGATGATGGAACTGACCCGGACGAGAGAAATGCTGAATCAATCAAGAAAGAGCATCCGTTAACAACAGAACAGCTATACATGATTGACTATCAGTTGTACACACCGAATTCAACTATGTACAATCTGTTCTCAGTTATGAAACTCGACAAAGAAATATTCGATTTGAACAAAATCGCTGAAACAATGTATGAAGTTATCAAGAGCCACCCGGCTTTGTTGACAACATTCTCATATAACGAAGATGGAGAACTTGTTCAAAAATATACACCTGAAGTTCTTGAAAAAATACACGTTGAGAAGA
This sequence comes from Clostridiales bacterium, assembly GCA_016282315.1. Classification (GTDB taxonomy): domain Bacteria; phylum Bacillota; class Clostridia; order Oscillospirales; family CAG-272; genus CAG-841. The sequence continues at coordinate 11,000 of JAEEKG010000107.1, forward strand.
CAACCGAGTTTGAATTCAAATTCATAAAGGACACTTTGGTTTATCCATTTAAGATTATAGGCGGAAAACTATACAGATGCCGTATATTTGAAACAGAGAAAGCAGGATACCTGTATTTCGATGTACACCACTCATTGTTTGACGGAACATCTCTCAAAGTATTTATGGGCGGAATCGGAAAAGCCTATATGGGCATGCCGGTTGAACCTGACTATTACTATCTGATGCTTCAGAAACGTGAAGATGCTGTTAAGAGCGAATTCTACGAAGAAAGCAAGAAGTACTTTGAAGATAAATACGATGGCGTTGAGTGGTCAAGCTATCCAAATATTGACCATGTTTCCAGAAACAATGAAATGGGCGAGTTGTTTACAACTCTCGGAATTGAGCAGCCACAGATGACTGCTATGGAGAAGGCTTACAAGATAACAAGAAACGAATTCTTCATCACTGTTGCTGCTTTGGCAATTTCTGTTTACAACAATGCCAATAATGTCAAACTCTCCTGGATATATAACGGACGTGAAGATATGCAGATGATGAGCACTGTTGGATTGCTGTTCCGTGACTTGCCGATAGGAATCAAGTTTGATGACAAGAAGACTTTGCGTGATGTATTTGCTGATGTTTCAGATCAAGTACAAAAAGGTATCGAGCACAGCTGTTATCCTTATGTTGATTTACATAACCAGGTTGCAAATGGTGAATCAGCTTACTTGCTCTATCAGCAGGATATTCGTGATATGGGCGGACTTGAGAACTTCCACATCGAACCTATTGATGTTCGTCAGAATCAAGCAGCATCACAAACAATTCTTGACATGGAAATCCTTGATGGTTCGGATGGTCTTGAACTCATGATCGACTATGCAGCAAGCAGATATAACGATGAGAGCATAGAAAAATTCAAATCAATTTATGTAAAGATAGCTCAGTGTTTAGTTACTCACAATTCACACAAAGATATTACAATTGGTGAAATTAAGACTAAACTACACGACAAGAAGAATTTCTTTGAAACAATCAAAGGAATATTCAGGAGAAAGCAATGATTGATGATGATGTTGAAAGACTAAAATCTTCATATCGCAACAATATAGAAGCAGACAGAGATTTTGACAAATCTCTGTCTGTTAAGTGCGTCAATGGTTGTTTTGTTGGACAGCAATCAGATGACGTACTTATTTTTAAGGGAATACCATTTGCTCAGCAACCGGTAGGAGAATTGAGATGGAAAAGACCGTTGAGTGTTGAGCCTAGCGAGAAGGCCTTTCTTGCCTACTACAATGGTAAAACCCCAATTCAGACAGAATGGAAGACTGAGAGAGCTTCATATTACCAACAAGGTGAAGATTGTCTGTATCTGAACGTTTGGGTAAATAACAAATGTGAAGATAAAAACAAGACTGTTATGGTGTTTTTCCATGGAGGCTCTTACGGATGGGGAGGAACAGCTGACCCG
>JAEEKG010000012.1 GCA_016282315.1 Clostridiales bacterium
AAAACATCTTGTTGAACAATCCCTATGTTTCTTCTTACAGAGTCAATTGTAAGTTTTCTTGTGTCCTTGCCATCAATTAGTATTTCACCGCATCCTTCTTCAAGAGGGTAGAAACGTGGCAACAAGTGACAAATTGTGGTTTTTCCTCCTCCTGATGGGCCTACGAGAGCAACCTTTTTACCGGGATCAATCTTGAAATTAATACCATCGAGAACTTCTTTGTTTTCATCATAATTGAAATGAACATCTTTGAATTCAATTTCGCCTTTGATATCTTTTAATTCTTCAGCACCTTCAACATCTTTCTCAGGTTCTATATCCATTATTTCGGTGAATCTCTTGAATCCGCTGACACCATTTTGATATTGTTCCATGAAGTTTATCAAGGTGTTTACAGGATTGATAAAGAGGTTAACAGAAACTATGAATGTTGAATAGTCACCGAAATTGATTCTTCCAGAATAGAGGAATATACCGCCGGCAACAAGTATAATTACATTAAAAACGTCTGTAATGAATGATGTTGAGGAGAAAAACTTAGCCATTGCTTTGTAAGCTTTTTTTGAAGCTTTAACAAATTGTGTGTTACCATTCTCGAATTTTTCGACTTCAACATCTGTATTTGTGTAAGCTTTTGTAACTCTGATTCCCGTTATACTGCTTTCGACTGATGCATTTATAACTGCATTGCTTTTTCTTCTGTCATCAAATGCGTTTCTGAACTCTTTTCTGAAATGAACTGTGACAGCAACAAGTATAGGAACACAGGCAAATACAATTAAAGTCAGAATCCAGTCAATTGACATAAGGTATGAGAATGAAAGAATAATCATAACAGTACTGATTAACAGGTTTTCCGGACCATGGTGAGCTAATTCGCATACTTCGAAAAGATCACTTGTTATTCTTGTCATTATCTTACCTGTTTCATTATTGTCGTAATATGAATAGGGAAGTTTTTCAAGGTGTGCAAAGAGATCTGTACGCATCTTTGATTGCATTCTTACGCCTATCAAGTGACCATAATACTGAACAAAGTATCTCATAAGCATTCGAATAAAATACAAGACCAGAACTACGACGCCTGCAATTATAATTGCTGTGTACATCTTTTCAGGTATATATTCGTTTAACATCTTGTTTGTGACTACAGGATATACCATGCCGATGGCTGATATGAGCAACGCTGCAATCATATCGGCTGCAAGTAGTTTTTTGTGAGGTTTGTAGTAACTAATAAACCTTTTAAGCATTAAATAATCCTCTCAATAAACATCTTTCGAGTGAATATATTATCTCTTTATTACCAATTTGTCCACAATAATATACAATTTTTGAATAAATATACAAATAGCGGAACGTTTCTAAACAATCAGAAATCGTTCCGCTTAATTCATTCGGTGGTTAAAACTCGACTAGACAAACAGCCTGAGCTGCTATTCCGAGACCTGCACCTGTAAAGCCAAGTTTTTCTTCTGTAGTGGCTTTAACGTTTACATCATTGGGGCTCATATTCAATGATGAAGCAATACTATTTTTCATTTTTGTTATATATGGTGCCATTTTAGGAGCTTGAGCAACAATGATTGAATCAATGTTAACAATTTTCGCTCCCTCTTTTTCGATTAGCTCTTTAGTCAGTCTTAAGATTTTATCTCCGGACATTCCAAGATATCTGTCGTCGTTATCCGGAAACTGAACCCCTATGTCAGGAAGAGAGCAAGCGCCTAGCAAAGCATCTGCAATTGCATGACACAAGACATCAGCATCCGAATGTCCCTCGAGTCCTTTTTCATAAGGAATCTTGACTTCACCAATAATCAAGTCTCTGCCTTCAACCAACTTATGTACATCGTATCCAATGCCAACTTTAATTTTCATTTTCAGATTCACTTTCTATTATTTTTTCCGCAAGTAAAAAGTCAATGTCCGTTGTTATTTTCAGGTTATAACTCCCACATATTACAGGGAATACCTGTAATCCCAACGATTCTATCATTGAACTGTCATCAGTGATAAATTCTATGTCCAAATTTGGATTGTACAAAGCTACAGTATACAAATCTTTTTCAAATACTTGGGGAGTTTGTGCTCTCAGTACTTTGTTTCTGTTAATGGTTGATTTTATCCTGCCGTCATCGTTTATCAATTTTAAAGTATCCGTACTTTCCTGAACGGCAATTGCTGAACCATATTTGTATGCTGATTTTATAACTTTCCTGTAATCATCTAGTTTTGTCAGACATCTTACGCCATCTTGGATCACCACATATTCGGCTGTTTCTGAGATTGAATCAAAACCATTTTTGACAGAGTAGTATCTTGTCTCTCCGCCCTCTACTATTTTTGATATTTTGTTCAGGTTGTATTTTTGTTTAACCCCTTCAAAATATTCAAAATTGTCTTTTGAACAGACTACTACAATCTCATCGATCAATTCGCATTCATTTACACTCATAAGTGTTCTTACGATGACCGGAATGCCTTTGATCTCAATATATTGTTTTGGTATAGGGCCACTTGTTCTTGTGCTTTTGCCTGCGACAGGAACAATACAAGAAGTAAAGTGGTGTTTATTTACATATGAATCGCTTTTGTATTTGAATTTTAGGTATTTTTTGATGTTCATATGATTTTTCCTCTATTCGTTATGGAACAATTATATCAAAATCACGAGTGGATATCAATAAAAATACATTTTAGTACTTTATTTATTCAAAAATATATATTATAATTTAAAGCGCAGTAAAAAACGGGAGGGAAATGTTTTGCAAAAAGCTTGGGAAGCAATTGTTGCACAAATCAGCAGTTGGCATGTCATCATTGATATTATCGACATTTTGTTGGTTGCAATAATTATTTACTTTTTGACCAAATTCATAATTAGCAGAAGAGCGGGTAAATTAGCTTTAGGTGTATTGATTTTCATGGTATTTCTCCTTTTGAGTGAAGTACTTGAAATGAAGGCATTGCACTTTATTTTAGCGGCTCTTGCTTCTGTTGGTATAGTTGCATTAATTATTATTTTCCAACCGGAAATCAGAACCATTCTTGAAAAATTCGGTGCAGTTTCATTCATCAAAAACTTTACCGAAACAAAGAATTCGAAAACCAAGAATGCGATTATTTCATCACTGTGTGAAGGCGTTGAACAGTTGGCAAACAGCTATACCGGTGCTTTGATTGTTATTGAAAGAAGCGTTCAATTAGCTGATGAAGTGAAATCCGGTACAATCATAAACGCAGATGTAAGTCCGACATTAATGAGAAGCATATTCTTCAACAAGTCTCCTATGCACGATGGTGCTATCATAGTAAGGGGCGGAAGAATATATGCTGCAGGATGCTTCCTGCCAATATCCACACAAGAGAATATTGTTAAAGAACTCGGTTCAAGACATAGATCTGCTATAGGAATGAGTGAGAACAGCGATGCTGTAGTGGTTGTTGTTTCAGAAGAAACAGGAACTATTTCAGTTGCAATCGATGGTCAGCTCAAAAGAAATTATGATAGGATGAATCTTGAAGAAGAATTAAACAAACTTCTTCCTGACTCACTTTTCAATGGTAAACTGAAATAACTGGTGAGGTTGTTATGTCTATTTTTAAGAGTAATAAAGACGATAAAAAGATAAAGAACAACGTCGAAGAACAAAATAACACTAATACGTCTTCAAGGAAAACTGATGATGATTTAACCGTAACCACGTCACGCAGAACCACAATTATTATTGGAATTGTATCGGTTTTGGTGGCGATAGGTATTTGGGTGTATGTGGTCGTGTCCGCAGCTCTTAGTTAAATTTTTAAAGTGATAATACAGAAAGACGTTATCTTCTCGAGTTAACGTCTTTTTTTGAAAGTTGGTATAAAAATGTTTGATAAAAACAAATGGTCTGTTATGACCCAAAAAAGCAATGAGGTCAAGTATTTGACCAGCAATTTGAATATAACATCGATATGTGCACGATTGTTGATTAACAGGGGTTATACTGATGTTGACAATGCTGATGCATTTTTAAAGAAATCTGATGCATTCTTGTCTGATCCTTTTTTACTCAAGGACATGAAAGAAGCAGTTGCGAGAGTAAGAACAGCACTGTCAAACAAAGAAAAGATAACAATATATGGTGACTACGATGTTGATGGCATAACAGCCGTATCCATACTATACAAATATCTTAAAGACCATGGCGGTATTGTGGATTATTACATTCCGACAAGAGACAATGAAGGATATGGTCTCAGTTGCAATGCTATAGATGTTATAAAAGAAAACGGAACAAAACTGATTATAACAGTTGATACCGGTGTTACAGGAATTGAAGAGGCTGAACACGCAAAGTCTATAGGCTTAGATATGGTGATTACAGATCACCATGAGTGTAAGTCACAGCATCCTCATGCTTGTGCTGTAGTTAATCCAAGAAGAGAAGACGACAGTTATCCGTATAAGGGATTATCCGGAGTTGGTGTTGCGTTTAAGATGATGTGCGCAATGGAAATGGGTTTTCTCAACAATGGAGAGTTCAATAACAACACAATCAAAGAGATGTGCAAAAAGTATATTGATCTAGTAACAATCGGTACTATTGCTGATGTTATGCCTTTGACTGGAGAAAACAGAATAATTGTCTACATGGGGCTGAACATGATCAAGAAGAGCAAGCAGCCCGGTATTAACGCTTTGTTTAATGCTTCCAGGGTTTCTCTTGATGATGACACGAAGATTACTTCATCAACAATAAGCTACACTATAGCTCCTAAAATCAACGCTGTAGGCAGAATGGGCAATGCAAGCAAAGCTGTCGAGTTGTTTTTGTGCGAATCACAGTCCGATGCAGATTTGATTGCCGAAGAACTTTGTGAAATAAACCGTGAACGTCAATCAACTGAGAATAAGATCTTGATTGAAGCTCTTGAAATGATGGAAAAACAAAACAACATGAAAGACAAGAATGTTATTGTTCTTTCCAGCAACACCTGGCATCACGGCGTTATAGGAATAGTTGCATCTAGATTGGTTGATAGATTCAATAAGCCTGCAATTCTCATTTCTTTTGATGGAAGCGAAAACGAAGGCAAAGGTTCAGCAAGAAGTATAAAAGGTCTTAATCTGGTTGATGCATTGGCTCATTGTGAAGATCAGCTTGTTAAATTCGGCGGACATGAATTGGCTGCAGGATTAACCATAAGAAGAGATCAACTCGATGCTTTTGCAGACAAGTTGAACGAATACGTAAGCAAAGAAGTTGTTCAAAAAGATTCGTATGAAAGTATCAAAGCAGATTGCGAAATAACACCGGATGATGTTACAGAGTATATTGTTAGTTCATATAGTTCACTTGAACCATTTGGATGTAGCAATCCTGAGCCTTTGTTCTGCATCAGAAACTGCAAGATTTTATCTATGTTGCCTCTTAGTGAAGGAAAGCACACTAAAATAGCTCTTGAATGCAATTCAAAGAGATTGGCCGGAGTTATGTTTGGAATTAATCTTCCAAAAGAAGGTTTTTCCGTTAATGATACAGTTGATATACTGTTTAACATGGATATCAATGAGTATAAAGGATTCAGATCTATCCAGCTGAAACTGAAAGATATTGATTATTCAGATTCTTTGAAATTCAACTTGATTCAATATCAGAGTGAAATTGACAGATGCATGGAAAACAAGTCGAATTTGGCTGAAGAGTATCTGCCTTCTCCTGATGATTTTAAGAGTGTATATTATAAGATTTGTGAATCCCTGACCAATAACAAGGGAAGAATATCCATAAAGAAAATCATAGGTGTTTCAGATAGAGAATCATATTTAAAGACAGGCGCTGCTATGGTGGCGTTTAAACAGGCAGAAGTATTCAAATTCAATAAAATCAATGAATTCGATTATGATGTTGAATTACTTGCTGTTAAAGAAAAAATAAATTTAAATTCAACGCCTATCATGGTAGGTAATAATGTAATTGATCCAAGAGAGTTATAATAACTAAATTAATCTGGATTATCATGGGTGATGTAAATGTTTAATGGAATTGACAAATTATTGTTTATTCTTGAAGATGGCGGCAAAAAGTATGACATAGATAAAATATACAGAGCGTATGAGTATGCCAAAGAGATTCATAAAGGACAATACAGGAAAAGCGGCGAAGAGTATATCGTTCATCCTATAGCTGTAGCTGAAATAGTGGCAGAATACAGTCTCGACACAGATTCAATATGTGCCGCTTTTTTGCATGACACAATAGAAGATTGTCCTGACAAGACAAGTCTGGATGAAATAAAGAAAAACTTTGGTGATGATGTTGCAGAACTTGTCGATGGTCTTACAAAACTTGTTGTATTAAAGTCAGAAGATAAAGAAGATATCGAAACCACCCATATGGAGAGTCTCAGAAAGATGTTCTTTGCAATGGCAAAGGATGTCAGAGTCATCATCATAAAACTCGCAGACAGACTTCACAATATGAGAACATTATCTGCTCAACCTGAAGAAAAAAGGCGTTCAATCGCACTTGAAACCATGTACGTGTACGCGCCCTTAGCTCATAGGTTGGGTATGCAAAGAATGAAAGCTGAACTCGAAGATTTGTCTTTGAGATATCTAGATCCTAAAGGATATGAACAAGTCAGCGACAGCGTAAATGTTAAATATGGTCAAACCATGGGATTCCTTGAAAGAATCCGTGATGAGATAAAAAAAGCATTGACTGAAAACGGTATAAAATTTGAAATTGAGGGAAGAATTAAATCTGTTTACAGTCTTTACAACAAGATTTTTGTCAAGGGCAGAAGTTTTGAAGAAATATATGATTTCTATGCATTCAGAATTATTGTTGAAACCAATTCTAATTGCTATGAAACTCTTGGAATAATACACGACTTATATCGTGCGATTCCAAACAGATTGAAAGACTATATATCAACACCAAAGCCAAACAAATATCAAGCAATCCACACATCAGTTATTGGTGATGATGGTGTTCCGTTTGAAGTTCAGATAAGAACAAGGGAAATGCATGAGATAGCAGAATATGGTATCGCAGCGCACTGGAAATACAAATCGGGTGAACAATCAAAACCATCAACTGACGAAAAGCTTGAGTGGATTTCCAGATTAATAGAACAAGAAGCTAGTACCGAAAACCCAGATGATTTTTACGGTGCTTTGAAAATAGATTTGTTCCAGGATGAAACTTTTGTTTTTACTCCAAAAGGAACAATTATTACTTTACCTCAGAATGCCAACTGCATTGACTTTGCTTACAAAATTCACAGTGAAGTCGGTAACCATATGATTGGTGCTAAAGTTAATGGTGTTATAGTGCCGATCGAAAGAAAACTGAATAATGGCGACATTGTAGAGATTATCACATCATCTGCATCAAAAGGCCCTAGCAGAGACTGGCTGAACATTGCTCTGACCAGCGAAGCAAAGACCAAAATCAGGCAATGGTTCAAAAAAGAAAAACGCCCGGAGAATATCGAAACTGGACGTAATATGATTGTCTCTGAAATGCGTAGATTGCAGCTTGGATGCACGACAACTGAGTTTAATTCAATCATGGAAGGAATAGCATCAAGGCTGGGCATGAACAATACTGATGATTTGTTCAGCATGCTCGGATATGGTGGTATTTCTCTTGATAAAGTAACTTCTAAGTTGCGCGAAGAGTATATTAAAGTTGTAGTTCCTGAAAAGGAAATGATTACTTCAGTATCTCAGATAGCTACTGTGAATCCAAACAAACACATCAAAGGTATTCGCGGAGTTGTTGTTGATGGACTTGAAGGTTGTCAAGTTAAGTTTGCTAAATGCTGTAACCCGCTTCCTGGTGATAACATTATTGGATTTATTACAAAGGGATATGGCATATCTGTCCATAAAAGAGACTGCATAAACATTATGGAGAATATGAAAACAGATCCTGACAGATTTGTTAATGTGTCATGGTCTCAATCCATAAATGACTCCGGTGACAGCTCTAATTACGAAGCATATATGCAGTTGTTTGTTGAAGACAGATTATCTATGCTGGCTGACATATCATCCATATTAGCAGATATGAAAGTGTCAATTACGCAAATAACTACTCAAAAGTCTCAGAATCATAATGCAATAATTAATCTTTCTGTGGCTTGTAAGAATCTATCACACTTTAACAATATCATGTCTAGATTGAAAGATATTAATGGTGTAATAGATGTTAAGAGAGGATTCGGAAAATAAAATGATTGCTGTTTTACAAAGAGTTAGTTCGGCAAAAGTTGTCTCTAATGGTGTTCTTACTGGTGACATTGGAGTGGGTTTGGCTATATTGTTGGGTGTATGTCAAGGTGATCAAGAAATTGATGCAGACGTACTATCTGCCAAGATAGCAAAACTCAGAATATTTAATGATGAAAATGACAAAATGAATTTGTCTGTTTTAGATATTAATGGCTCAGCCATAGTGGTATCCAATTTTTCTCTATGTGCCAATTATAAACATGGAAATAGACCTGACTATCTTAATGCTGAACAGCCTCAAAGAGCTAATGAGCTCTATGAGTATTTTGTCTCAAAACTAAAAGAGTATATACCAGATGTTCAAACGGGTGTATTTGGTGCAAAAATGTCATATACAATTGAAAATGATGGACCAATTACAATAGTTATGGACAGTAAAATTCTTTTGAAATAGGATTTTTATTTATGAAGATAGAAATTATCGGGGATGTTGCCGAATATTATGTTCAGACATTATGCCTCTTGTTTTTTCCCGGTGCTAAGTTTTCAAAAAAGGAAACTGATGATTCGCACAAGGCATCCGTTGTCGTTGAAAAACAAGATGGCATGATTTCTTCCACAGTAACAATTGTATATAATGACAAGACATCTACAAAAAAAGCCGAGGAATCATATGGCAATGGAATTAGCGAGCGTGCAGGCATCAGAATAGCAGTCGGTAAAGCTTTTTTGGCCGCAGGGAAGTCTGTTACAGGTGTTTCTCCTCAATGGGGAATATTGACTGGTGTAAGACCATCTAAACTTGCTTTGAAAGAGTTTGAAGACAAAAAAAGCACCAAAGCAGAAGTGAAGTCATTCTTTCAAAATGAATATCTCGTTTATCTAAAAAAAGCGTCTTTGCTAGTAGATATTGCTTCTTTGGAAAGAAAAATAATAAACGCTTGTCCCAAGGACTCTTGTAGTGTTTATATTTCCATTCCTTTTTGTCCTTCTAGATGCAGTTACTGTTCATTTGTGTCATTTACATCAAATCGTCTTTTGTCAATAATTGATGATTATATGATCAAACTTGTAGATGATATAAAAAAGACATTTGCAATTATAAGAGAATTGGGATTGGACCTGAAAACTGTTTATGTGGGCGGCGGCACTCCTACAACACTGAATAAAACTCAATTACAATTGTTGATAGATACCATCAACAACGAATTTGATGTTTCAAAACTAGAAGAATTCACTGTGGAAGCAGGTAGACCTGACACTATCACTGCAGAAAAATTGTCTATATTAAAGAATGGCGGAGTCACTAGGATCAGTATTAATCCCCAGACTTTAAACAGCGAAGTTCTTGAAATTATAGGGAGAAAGCACACAGTTGAACAGTTCTACAAAGCTTTTGAAATGGCTAAAGAATCTGGAATTGAACAAATCAATACAGACCTTATAGCCGGGCTTCCTTATGATGGATTCAGAAGCTTTTCTGAGACCATAGACAATATAATTCAATTGAGACCATCAAATATTACAGTACACACATTATGTATTAAGAACGCAGCTGATTTTGCAAGAGAAAAGGATAGTATATATCCGCCTGCAAACGTTGCTTCAAAATGCGTGGATTATTCGCAGTTAGCAACGAAAAATGCAGGCTATGTTCCTTATTACATTTACAGACAAAAAAACACAATAGAAAACTTGGAAAATGTTGGTTTTTGTCTTCCGGGATGTGAAGGAAGATATAACATATACATGATGGAAGAAGTACATTCCATTTTTGCTTGTGGTGCCGGTGCTGTGACAAAATGTGTTTCTCCTGAAAGAGATAACATAGTTAGAGTATTCAATTTTAAGTATCCTTACGAATACTTGTCAGACACTGATAATTCAAAAATAAACAACAAATTCAATACTATAAGGGACTTTTATCAAAAAATAAAGGAAAACAATTAATGATAAATTACAATCAAGAGATAATCAAAGGTAAAGAAAAAGAACTGGTAGATTATTGGGAAAACAGATTTTTACACAGCATAGAATTGGCGGTTCAAGACATCAGCCAAAACAAAGCGGTTCAATTTGTTTCAATAACAGGACCTACATGCTCCGGAAAAACCACTACAGCTTCGCTTTTAGTGAAATTGTTTGAAAAAAACGGCATAGAATCTATTGTACTTTCAGTTGATGATTTTTATGATATAACTGCAAATGACATTGCAATGGTCAATTTTGAATCAATTGATGCCATCGATGTAAAGTGTTTTGAAAAATGCATCAATGACATTGCTGATAAGAAAACGGCTCAAGTTCCAATATTTGATTTTGTTACTCAAACCAGGGCCGGTTACAAAGAATTGCCTTACAAAGATAACCGTATAATAATCATAGAAGGTATACAAACAATGTATCCGGAAATACGCAATTTGTTGCCTTCAAATAATACCAAACGAATATTCATAGATGTTGAAAAAATTAATGCATATGGTGTCGTTTTTGATTGTCAATATGTAAGATTGTGCAGGAGACTGGTTAGAGATTACCAATTCAGAAACTCTTCTGCAAAAAGAACACTGAACATGTGGAACATTGTCACATCTAATGAAAACAAAAACATATATCCATATTTTGATCTAGCAGATTATAAGATTAGTTCTTTGATGCCTTATGGATTGAATGTCATTAAAAACTATTTGTTTGATTTGATTAAATATGATTTGAGTGATTCGGTAGAAGAAGCATTTTATAATAGAATAAAACAAGATTTTAGCAATATTCCTCCTATGTCATCACAATTTGTACCAAATGATTCTGTTTTCAGGGAGTTTATAGGTCAAAATTAATATGGGCGAACAAAACAAAAAAAAGGAACCAAGACTGATATTCGGTGTGTTGATTCTGATGATATCCAATATCATCGTTAAAGTAATCGGTGTGTTGTTTAAAATCCCTTTGCACAACTTGCTCGGGGATGCAGGCATGGGTTACTTTAATGCTGCGTACAGTGTCTTTACGACTTTGTATCTCATATCTACATCCGGATTGCCGACCGCAATATCAATGATTGTCTCACAATCAAGAATTCTAGGTAGAAAAAAACAAGTAAATAAAGTATTTACTACAGCATTGTTGATATTCATTGTTATTGGTGCGCTGGGTAGTTGTTTGATGTTCTTTGGTTCCAATGTCATTGCTGAAATGATGGGAAGCCCAGGTGCAGCAAAATCAATAAGCATGATTGCACCAACTCTTATATTGATATCAATTGTAAGTGCTATCAGAGGCTATTTTCAGGGCCACCAAAACATGGTTCCCACAGCAGTGTCCGAAATTATTGAATCAATAGGGAAGTTTGCTGTAGGCGTATTTTTGGGCATATATGCACTTAATTCCGGAAAATCAATTGAAATAGCAGCTGCTTATGCAATATTCGGTGTTGTTGTAGGTGAAGCTGTCAGCATGACGTTCTTAGTCATCTTTAAAGCGGTATATAAACAAGATTACAGCTACACAAATCTGGAAGATGATGAGTTTGTTGAGCCAAGAAAAACAATACTGATTCGACTATTTAGAATATCTGTTCCTATAATGCTTGCATCCGTTGTCCTGAATCTGACGAGTACTATCGATGCATTTTCAATTGTTAATATTCTAAAAAGAAGCATTGGTCAGGATGCTGCCGAGGCTGCGTATGGCAACTATACTACTTTAGCTGTTACATTGTTCCATTTGCCTGCAACATTGATGACTCCAATTTCGACTTCCCTGGTTCCGGCTTTGTCTGCGGCAAAAACGCAGGGAAGTGATAGAAAAATTGATGTGTTGCTCAAAGCATCAACTAAGCTTGTTGCAATCATTTCAATTCCTTGTGCACTGGGTTTAACAGTATTGTCAAAACCTATTCTTGGAATGCTGTTTACAAATGCCGAATCAGTCGAAAAAGCCAGCATTTTGCTATCTTTTTTGGCTCCCGCAGTTATATTTTCATCGCTTTTAACTATAACTTCATCTATATTGCAATCATTCGGATTCCAAAGGTATCCGTTGATATCTATGATAGCCGGAATTATAGTAAAAATCATAGGAAACTTAGTGCTGATTTCAATAGGTCCTATAGGAATAAAAGGTGCTCCAATAGCTACATTATTGGCTTATATAACAATGGCAACATTAAATGTTGTATTTGTAAAAAAGCTTGTAAAACATGAGTTTAAGATTGTTAAATTGTACTTAAAACCGGTAATAGCGGGAATATTGGGTTCTTTGGTTACAATGACTTCATACACATTAATGCACACATTAGTGGGAGAATCATGGATAGCAACAATTATTTCTGTAATTCTTACTGCAATCGTATACTTTATATTCTTATTCATTGTCAGAGCAATTGAAAAGGAAGATATATTATTCCTGGCCCATGGAGATAAAATATATAAGGTGCTACACAAGCTGCATCTTGTAAAGTGAATTATACAAAATATTTTTCAGATGGAAATTGACAATGAATGAAACAATTCAAAAGAGTCGATTTCCATTTTTGATTTCTCAATAGAAAAAGAGAAAACGAACAATTCATCATTCGGGCTCGTTGTATTTGAATTTTTGATTGACCAATCAGTTATATGAAGATTAGGTCCAGAAAAAACGAAATAGAAATTCAAATAGAAAATATAAAAACGATCAATTCATCAAATGAACTAACTGCAATTGAAAATTCGAATAGAAATGAATGAATTGAACAATTCATCATTTTGATTATTTGTATTTGAAAATCTAACAGCAAATCCAATGATAAAAAAACGAATAGAAGAATTTGTGGTGAAAATTCATCATTTAAAGAGTTTGTATTTGAAAATTGAAAAAAGATTTTTAAGCAGCAAAAAAGTCTGTAAAAAAAACAAATAGAATTAACTCAGATGAACAATTCATAAATAAAAGAATTTGTATTTGAATTTATTAAAAAAGCAATTGTCGAAAAAATCAAATAGAAAATGCAAAATAGTAGAAATGATCGATAAAAGGTGCCGGAATTGAAAAAATCATATAATATAGCCTATTTTCGGTTCCCTCAATTATATAAAATTTGTATTTTGTATAATTGGATATCAAGCTAAATAAGGATAGAAAACACTCTACCCCCTCATATACAATATATAAAAACAAACCAGCCAATATGAATTTATCAGTAAATCATATTAACTGGTTTTATTTTTTTGCGAGTTTAGTTTGTATATCTGCTCAACCAAACTATTCCAAGATCCAATGCTGAATATAAACTATCTTTTCCGGTAAAGAATTTTTGTTTCTGGTCAACTATCTGTTGAGTCTTAGTATCAAGTATCTGTAACAAGATGGTATTTGGATATTCTGCCCCGTTTTCATCTTTTTCAGTTTGAAGAATCGTCATCGATAAATAACACTTGTCAATCATATCACCATATGTAATCAGATTTCCGGATCTTACTAATGGCTTTCCTTTATACATTAGATATTTGCCATCAAGAGGCGCTTTAACTTCTTCCATTACTGTTATTCCTTCCATAATATAATAATTGATATTTTTAAATCGTTTTTGATTTGTGCCTTATTGCATGGCAACACATGTTTACAGCAACCGGTAAACCTGCGATGTGTGTAGGATAATACTCTATATTTACTCCTAAAGCGGTCGTTTTACCGCCAAATCCCTGAGGCCCTATACCGGTTTCATTTATCTTTTTGAGAATTTTTTCTTCAAGTTCAGCGTATTGAGGGTTATCATTGTGTGTATTTGCCCCTCTTGTCAGTGCATATTTTGACAAATATGCGCAATAATCGAAAGTTCCGCCTATACCTACTCCTATAAAGAATGGCGGACATGCAGATGAGCCTGCATTTACGGCTGTTTTAACCACAAAATCCACTATTGAATCTAAGTCAGCGGTAGGATTAAACATCTTAATCTGACTCTTATTTTCGCTTCCAAAACCCTTGGGAATTGCAGTAATTTTTACACTTTCACCATCAACAATCCTTGATAAAATGATTGCCGGTGTATTATCGTTTGTGTTCTTTCTGTCAAATATTGGGTCATTTACCACAGATAATCTGAAATGTGAATTGATGTAAGCGTCTCTTACACCTTCATTTATCGCTTTTTCGAGATTTCCATCTGTGAAATGTACATCCTGACCTATTTCCAAAAAAAGAACCGCCATGCCAGTGTCTTGACAAATCGGACAATTCTCTTCTTCAGCCATTTCCAGATTCTGAATCAGAGTATTCATTATACTCTTTGCGGGTTCGTCAAACTCATTATTTGCAGCATTAACAATTAACTGCTTTTCATTTTTTTCAAGTGATACATTACAATTTGAAAACAGCTCTGTAACAACTGATTTGACGACATTTACTGAAATTTCTCTCATTTAGCACCCAAAATCATTCATCAGATTGATTAATAAATATTATTTCGCCTGTTTTGTGATATCCAAGTTCTTCACGAGCATATCTCTCAATAAACTCTTGTTCAGATAAGGTAAGTTTATATCTTAATTCTTCCAGTTCTTCCCTATTTTTTTCGGCCATTAATGCAAGTTCGTTCTTCTGCTTTTCAAGATTGTCTATCTGAACTTTTAAAACAACTACTGAAACAAGAAGAAAAACCGCAAACACTGAAAGAGCGATCTTTACAATCAATTGTGTTTTTGCTTTCATAGAGACTCACCCTCCGCACCAAATTATATTATATATAATAATAAAAATCAACGTTATTCGAGAATGGTGTACATCTCAGATGCGGATTCCTTTTTTACAACTTCATTGATGCTATCTACTCTGAATTTTACGTTTTTATTTCCTAAACTTATTTCTACAATATCACCTATTTTAACTTGATATGATGCCTTTGCTTCACGCCCGTTTACCATTACTCTATCTGCATCACAAGCATTGTTGGCAACAGTTCTGCGCTTAATTATTCTTGATACCTTTAGATATTTATCCAGTCGCATAATAAACTCCTAATAATTGAGGAATACAATCAAATAATTAAAGCCGCGATAGACGCGGCTCTAATCATGATTTTAAAAAATTATTTATTTACAGCATCTTTGAGAGTCTTGCTTACTGCGAAAGTAACAGACTTCTTAGCTGGAATCTTAATAGCTTTCTGAGTCTTAGGATTTCTGCCTGTTCTAGCAGCTCTTGTTTTTACTCCGAATGTGCCAAGTCCAGCGAGCTGAACCTTTTCACCAGCAGCTACAGCTTCTGCAACAGCAGCAACAACAGCATTTACAGCAGCTTCAGCAGCTTTTTTTGTTGAACCAGTTTTAACAGCAACAGCTGCAACGAGATCAGTCTTATTCATGAAAAGTTACCTCTTTAAATAAATATTTTTTTTCGATTGTTAACCAACAACCTACAACCCAATTATAACCAAATATACTAGTGTTTTCAATACTCTTTGGTGAAAAAAACTAACAAAAACGGGGATTTTTTGGGATTTTTTAGAAAAATGACAATTGATTATCCTCAATTGATGATTCATTTGCCTCATCTTCACTTAAAAATGAAGGAATATCCGAGTTATTAGTTGGCAAATTAGCTTCTATAACACTGTTAGTTTGCTTATAACCATTATTGTCAAAATCAAATGAAAGAGATATCTGATTTGTCTCAGATAGATTATCAAATGCGTGATGAGTTTTGAGCAATTCTATAGCTGTTTTACTCAAGCCAGTTCTCTCTTTTAAATCTTCTATAGAACTGAAAGGCATCTTTTCTCTTTCTTCAACAATTTTGCTTGCAGCTGCATCCCCAATTCCGGAGAAAGATGAGAAAGGCAATCTCATTTTACCGTCTTCAGGAAGATATTTTCTGGAATCAGACTTTTCAATGTCAACCGGCAATATCTTTATTCCTCTTGCCAGCATCTCATTGACAAGCTGCATCGCATTTCTTGTATTGTTGTCGTTTTGAGAGCGTTCATTTCCCTTCTCATTCAATGCTTCAATTACTGACATTATATGCTTTCTGCCGCTCATTGCCAGTTCAGCATCAAATCCTGCGGGGGCAGCTGTGAAATATGCGCAATAGAATTCTAGAGGCATGTGGACTTTATACCAAGCCAGTCTTATTGCATTGGTTACATACGCTGCTGCATGGGCTTTTGGGAACATGTATCTGATCTTTTTCAAGCTGTCGATATACCAATCAGGAACATGTTTATCCATCATTTTGGTGAGCATTTCTTCAGGAAGCGGTTTTCCGGATTTATTCTTTCTTACCAATTCCATTATGTCAAATGCATCTTTTTTATCCACACCGTATTTGATTAAAGTCAGCATAATGCTGTCTCTTGTTCCGATAACGGTAGAGATATCACACGTTCCTTCTCTGATTAGTTTATCAGCATTGTCATTCCAAACGTTTGTTCCGTGAGTTAATCCTGAAATCTGAACAAGATCTGCAAAGCATTTTGGCTTAGTCTCAATCATAACAGGCATAACAAAACTTGTTCCGCTCTCAGGTATTCCAAGTGTTCCTATCTCAACGCCAAGTTCTTCTTTTTTTACTCCTAAAGGCTCAGTTGATGTGAACAGTTTGTATACCAATGGATCAGTCATTGGAACGTCTGCTATATTAGTGTGAGTGTACTCTTCAATATACTTTAATTTAGTTGGAACATCATGGCCAAGTTCATCCAATTTAAGCAACATATCGTGCATATCATTGAATGTAAAATGTGTAGTTATTGCCTTGGCATCTGTTTTATCTGCTGGATACTGTACCGGACAGAAATCGTATACTTCGTATTCCTTTGGAACAACCACAATTCCGCCTGGATGTTGTCCTGTTGTTCTTTTAACTCCGGTTACTTTGCTGACTAAAAGATTGATAACGGGTTTTGAGTATTTCAAACCTAAATCTTCACAATAACCGTTAACAAATCCAAAAGCAGTTTTTGAAGCTATATCCATTATGGTCCCGGCATGGAAAACGTTTTCTTTACCGAACAAATCCTCAGTATATTTGTGGACTCGTGTCTGGACTTCACCCGAGAAGTTCAAATCTATATCAGGTGATTTATCTCCGTAGAAGCCCAAGAATGTTTCAAACGGGATATCATGTCCATCACTTTTGTATTTTGTTCCGCAAATAGGACAATTCTTTGGAGGTAAATCAAAGCCGGATCCAACGTCATTCTGTACAGAAAAGTCAGAGTGCTTACAATTTGGGCACACATAGTGAGGAGGCAATGGGTTAACCTCAGTAATTCCAGCCATTGAAGCAACAAATGAAGAGCCTACAGAGCCTCTGGAGCCAACCAGATATCCTTGGCTTTCACTGTATTTTACAAGCTTTCTTGCAATCATATACAAAACAGCAAATCCATGGCTGATAATAGAATCCAACTCTTTATCAAGTCTTGTTTTTACTATTTCAGGTAATGGATTACCATAAATACTCTCAGCTGTTTCATAGCATATGGAATGCAAGTCTTCTTCTGCGCCTTCCATCTTTGGAGTAAAGGTTCCATCAGGATAAGGCTTGATATCTCCAGAAATCTCATCAGCTATTTTGTTTGTGTTTTCAACAACAACTTCATATGCTTTTTCTTCACCCAGGTAAGCAAATTCATCTAGCATTTCAGTTGTAGTTTTAAAGTAAAGCTGTTCGTTTTCTTCCAGTTCAGTATACTTCATTCCTCTTTGAAGAATTCTTCTGCAAATACTATCCCATGGATTGAGATAATGCACATCACCTGTAGCAACAACAGGCTTACCTGTTTCTTCTCCGAGTTTGACTATTTGTCTGTTTATATTCCTTAAATCATCTTCCGTCATAGATCCGTTTTTGATATAAAAACTGTTGTTAGAAACAGGCATTATTTCAAAATAATCGTATAACTCGGCAATTGATTTTATTTCATCCCAACTCTTGCCGGTAGATATTGCCTGGAATATCTCGCCTCGTTCACACGCCGAACCAATTATAAGGCCTTCTTTGAGAGTTTGAAGAATCAGTTTAGGAATTCTCGGTACTCTGTTGAAATACCTTATATAGCCGTAAGAAACAAGCTTGTACAAGTTCTTAAGTCCGACTTTATCTTTTACGAGTAAAGTGACATGATAAGGCTTGGTTTTAGCAGAATCTGATGCCTTAGACAACGCAGAAGATAATTCATTGATTGTAGTTACACCTTCATTAATAAGGGTATCTACCATCTTCATGAAAATAAGTCCAAGCATTTCTGTGTCGGCATCTGCCCTGTGGTGATTAAAATCACCAAGTTTGTAATACTCAGCTAAATTATTCAATTTATGTTTCTTTAAAGTTGGATTGACAAACCTGGAAATAGCTACTGTGTCCAGATAAGTATTAGTAAAAGGAATGTTGAAGTTTTGAGCTCCAACTCTTATAAAGCTCGTGTCAAATCCTGCATTATGAGCAACAAGAACCCTGTCGCCAGCATACTCGAGAAACTTTTCAATTGCTTCTTTTTGAGATGGTGCACCTTTTACGTCATCATCTGTTATTCCGGTCAACTCCGTAATGGTCTCGGAAATGTGCATTTCAGGATTAGCCATAGTTTGGAAGGTTGAAATAACAGTATTATTCTTTATTATTTCAGCACCTATTTGAATAATTTTATCTTTAGTAGGAATGAGTCCCGTGGTTTCTATATCGAAAATGACGAATTCATCAGTTAAATCTTGATTTTTTTCGCCGAAAACAGCTCTGTTTTCTTCTACGAGGTAGCCTTCCATTCCGTACAGTATTTTGAAATCCAGTTCTTTTCCTTGGCCACTTGCCGCTTTCTTTGCAGCCTTCAATGCATTCATAGCCTCAGGATACCCCTGAACAACACCGTGATCAGTTATTGCAACTGCTTGATGTCCCCATCTAATAGCAGTTTCAACGGCCTGTGTAGGGGTCAAAACAGCATCCATAGCAGACATTATTGTGTGCAAATGCAGTTCTACTCTCTTCTTACCTGGATACGTGTCTTCCCTATATACTCTCTTAACTATTGCTATATCTTGTGGGAATAAGGTCAACTCTTTATTTAAGTCTTTTTCATCACGATCTACGTAACCTTTGACAGCGATAGAAACACCATTCTTCAGATTATCTACATCATCGTTGTTGACACCAGCAATTTTGCATAAAACTGCACCCTCATCATCTGTTAGAGTGAAGGTATATATTTTTCTATGGCTCCTCGTTTCATTCATGTCAAAGGAGCATATTTGACCTATTACAATAACATCACTCTTTGGTTTGTTGATAAAAGCAGCCGGTGTGGGCTTAAACTCAAAGTTCTTCCCCATAATCAACTTGGCATTACTTGAATCAAATACCATATTACCAAGATGATGATATCCTAAATCATCTGTTGAGTACTCTTTTGGTGAATCACCGATATATGGTTTTTTCTCCACATAGGATGGTAGAGTTGACTCATAGATTTGTCTTTGTTTTGTTTCTTTTTCCTGAAGAATACTCTTCTCATACTCCGGATCAATATCATTTCCG
The DNA here is from genome assembly GCA_016282315.1 of Clostridiales bacterium. Taxonomy (GTDB): domain Bacteria; phylum Bacillota; class Clostridia; order Oscillospirales; family CAG-272; genus CAG-841. Next base: position 19,748 of record JAEEKG010000012.1, read on the forward strand.
TCGTCTATGGAAACGCTGATATTTAATCCAAATTCATCGTATAATGTTGACTCTATAGTCTGGATTAAATTTGTTTTTTTGACAAAACTAACACCTGCAAACCCAAATGAGGCCTGCAGTACCACGGTCTTTTCTTCTTCGTCATATGAAATGTCTGACAGAAAAATATCTGATATTAAATTGTTCTTCTTCAAGTCTTCAAGGATTTCAGGCAAATAGTCAGGGGTAAACTGACTTTTGTCATATCTTGGTTTGATCTTAAATCCATTTAACTTGTAAGCGCTGGCCAGAGCATTTTCAAGAGGATATATAACTTGTTTTTTATGATGCAAAGTAGTGAATGCGATATCTGCTTCAACAAGCTTTTTCTCTTTATCAACTCGTATGGCCAAAACATCCGAGTTCTCAACTACTGAAGATAGTGATTTGCTCGGTATGTATTCCGGAAACTTATTTTTTATATTCATTAAAAAGACTCGCTTAGTAAACTAATTCTTTGATTTCACTCATTAATACTTCAACTATTTCTGATTCTTCAATCTTTCTTACTATTTCACCATGTTTAATAAGAACTGCGCTGTTTTTACCTCCGGCAAAGCCGATATCTGCTTCTTTTGCTTCGCCTGGTCCGTTAACTACGCATCCCATAGCTGCTACTTTCAGACTTCTTTTAATGTCTTTCAGTTCAGCTATTCTACTCTTAAGTTCATTAACTATCGGAACTAGATCTATTTGTGTTCTTCCGCATGTAGGACATGAAACTACTTCAATGTGATTTTCGTCAGACAAGCCAAGTGCTATGAGGAGTTTCTTGGCTGCAAATACTTCTTTTTCTGGAGCATCGGTTAATGAAATACGGACTGTATCTCCAATACCATTTAATAACAAAGCTCCCAATGCGGATGAAGACTTGATTAAAGCTTCATCACCGCAGCCACTTTCTGTTACACCTATGTGCAAAGGATAATCACACTTCTCTGCAACTATCTTATTCGCTAAAAAAGTACCTGTGGCTGAGCTTGATTTGATAGAAATGACTATGTCATTGTAATCATATTTTTCAAGCAAACTAGCATTGTATAAGGCACTGTCTGCTAAAGCTTCGGGTGTGGGAGAACCGTATTTTTCAAGCAAATGTTTTTCAAGTGAGCCACTATTGACACCTATTCTGATAGGTATGTTCTTTGGCTTACAAGCGTTTACTACAGCTTTTACATTGCTTTCTTCACCTATATTACCCGGGTTGATTCTGACTTTATCTACTCCGGCAGCTACAGATTCCAATGCCAATTTGTAATCAAAATGAATGTCTGCAACAATTGGTAAATACGGGAAAGCTTCTTTTAAAGATGCAATTGTTTTAATACAAGACATATCCGGTACAGCAACTCTTACTATGTCGCAACCGGCATCAACCAATCTCTGTGTTTGACTAATGCATTTGTCCACATCATGACTATCCGTGTTTAACATTGATTGAACGGCAATCCTGTTATCTCCACCGATACATATGTTTCCGATTTTTACTGGTTTAGTTTTTCTTCTGATAGAATTGTAATCCATATCTTAAGCTCCCTATACAAAGAAACTGGTTATGTCTTTAAATGTTACATAAAGCATGAGTAGTATCAGCAACGCAAATACAACCATATTCATTACTCCCTGTACCTTCATGCTGATCTTTCTCCTGATTATCAACTCAATCAGAATGATAAGTATTCTTCCTCCATCCAATGCAGGAATAGGCAACAGGTTAAATATTCCAAGATTCATCGCTATTATTACAAAGATGCTGAATAAGGATGAAGCACTTGTTTCAGCTGCTTCTACCATCACCTTTGTAATTCCGACTGGGCCTGACATTTGATTAATCTTAAACTTCCCTGTAATAAGCCCAAATAACGAATCGTAAACCATCCTTATAGATACGATGGATCTGTAAAAAGAATCTTTAATGATCTCTCCGAGATTTTTATCCGTTGGTTGGAAGTTAAAATCTCTTACTCCAATCAAAACTCCTGATGCTTCGTCAGTAGGAAACTTGACATCTTTTAAAGTGATTTTTTCACCATTGCGTTCTACTACTAAGTCAACAGGCTGATTGCCTTTCCACTGAATGTCATAAGCAAGTTCATAAGCGGTGTGAACATTCTCCCCTGCCATCTGGACTATTACGTCATTTTCTTGCAATCCGTATACATTGGATGTTGACCATTCAGCAAAATTGGCGACTTTAGGTGCAAACATCTGAGATGAAAAAGCAACCAAAAAGAACATGACTAAAAAACCGACCAGTATGTTTGTAATACCACCCGCTAATGTAATTATGATCTTTTGGTAAGCCGGTTTGTTATAGAATGAGTTCGGGTCATCAGATTCTTCATCTTCTCCCGGCATACTGACAAAACCGCCTATTGGAAATAATCTCAAAGAATACCTTATATTGGTTTTTTTAGACACTTTGCTCAGAATTCTTGGCCCCATACCAATTGCAAATTCTTCAATTGTTACATGAAAAATTCTAGCAAATGTATAGTGACCCAATTCATGAACGAATATCAATATTCCAAATAAAAGGATTGCTATTAAAATGTAAACGACTATCATCTTATATAATGCTTTGCGTATTCCTTTGCTATTGATTTAGCCTCTTCGTTAGCGTTCAATATATCATCAAGCGAAGGGTTGTTTATGTTGTTATATGTTTCAGTCACATGAATGACTATTTCGTTAATGTCTGTGATTTTAATCTTTTTCTGCATGAACAATTCCACTGCCACTTCATTAGCTGAATTCATAACACATGGAATTATTCCATCTCTTCTTAAAGCTTCTCTAGCTAAACCAAGAAGTGGGAATGTATCGTTATCCGGTTTAGCAAATGTCAATTTGCCAATATCTGACAAACTGATTCTATTTGAACAAGATTCACTTCTGAACGGATATTGGATTGCATATTGTATAGGCAAACGCATATCCGGAGCTGACATTTCTGCTTTGATAGTACCATCTTTGAATTCAACCATAGAATGAATGATACTTTCTCTGTGAATTAGAACTTCAATTTTGTCTTCAGGAATAGAAAACAATTTTGAAGCCTCAATCACTTCAAGCCCCTTGTTCATAAGCGTTGCACAATTTATGGTAATAACCTTTCCCATCTTCCAATTTGGATGGGTAATTGCCTGTTCAGGAGTTACTTTTTCAAGTTGTTCTTTGGTGTATCCATAAAAAGCGCCACCTGAACATGTGATTATAAGCTTATCAATATTCTCAGGCGGTTCGCCGTTAATACATTGAAAAATTGCACTGTGCTCGCTGTCAACTGGAACTATGTGTGAACCATATTTTAATGTGGTATCAAAAATGACATTTCCGGCTGCAACAAGAGATTCTTTGTTAGCTAGTCCAAGTCGTCTGCAATGTTTTAGAGCGCTTATTGTTGGCATAAGGCCGGCTATCCCGCCTATTCCGTTAATGCAAACACTTGAATGCGCACTGGCTAACATTTCATCAATCGCGTTTTCCCCTAAAAAAACTCTTGTGTTGTTCTTTTTGGCAATTTCTTTCAAAGAATCATTAATTGTATTTTCTAGTGTTGCACAATACTTAGGTTTATACTTTTCAATCTGGTCAATTGCCAATTTGTAATTTTTTCCAAATGCAATACCATCTACCTTCATTCCAAGATGTTCAGAAACCTGAAGTGCCTGAACACCTATGGAACCCGTTGATCCCAGTATGGAAATACTATAATCATTACTCATAGAAAATCATCACCTTAAAAACTGTGTTTAAAATGTATAAAAACATGGCTACGGGTATCATAGAGTCAAATCTGTCGAGTATTCCGCCATGTCCAGGCAGTAAAGATGAAAAATCCTTAATGCCATGTTCTCTCTTCAAATAAGACATGATAAGATCTCCGAATTGAGATATTACAGATACAAATAATCCTGCCAACAGAAGTGCTAACCAATTGATTTTCAGTGAATGTATATTGCTGACTAGTAAGGCATAACCTGCAAAGCTTGCCATACAAACAACAATTCCACCGATTGCGCCTTCAACAGTCTTCTTTGGACTTACTGTCGGAATCAATTTATGCTTTCCTAAGAAACGTCCGATGAAGTACGCGCCTGTATCTGTCATCCATGCGCCTACAAAAATCAGCAAGTAAACTAAATTGCCGTAAGTCTCATTGGAATATCTCAATAAAACTACACTTGTTAAACCAAATGTTACATATGAGGACACAAGAAGCATTTCAGCTGTTTGAGATACTCTTACAACGCCTCTTGAGAGCATAGATATTGCAAATATAACGAATATGAAACATGCAATAATCGGTATCAGATATGTACTGCCCCATGGTGTATCGCTGAAGAATATAACTGCAACCATATATGCAGCTGAAAAGACGTATGTAGGAATGACAATCCAGAACTTTTTACTCAATCCGATACACTTTCCGGCTTCAAACAACGACATAATTGTGAGCAGGAAAAATAGGCCAATAAATACATATTTGCCGACTTCATACCCGGAAAAAACGAATACTGGGAGTATTATTATCAATCCGACAATTCCGGTTAATACTCTTTTAAGCATTCTTTACACCTCCGAAATTTCTTTGGCGACCTTTATACTCTTCAACAAGTTCGTCAACTTCTTTTTTGCTGAAGTCAGGCCACAGTGTTTTTGTAAAGAATAATTCTGAATAAGCAGATTGCCACATAAAATAATTGGACAATCTATATTCGCCTCCGGTTCTGACTATCATATCCGGAGGTGGCATAACACCTGTATAAATTGTATTTGTAATGTCTTCTTTTGTTATAGTGGTCTTTCCTTCGGCAATCAATTTATTAACTGCGTCAACAATCTCATCTTTTCCGCCATAATTTATGCATATGCCGAGGGTTCTTTCATATTTGCTTGTGACCTGTTCTGTTTCTGCCATTTTTGCCTGGTAGCTCTCAGAAAAAACACTTCTGTTTCCTAAGAATCTTACTCTCATTTTGTTTTTGTCGTTTTCCTTGATACATGTGTTCATGTAGTCATAAAACAAGTTGAGAATACCCTTTACTTCTTTTTCAGGTCTTTTCCAGTTTTCAGTAGAAAAAGCATAGACAGATACATATTTTATCTTCTTGTATTCAAGACAATACTCTACGATATCCCTGAATTTCTTTGCGCCTTCTCTATGACCAAATTCGCGTGGCAACAGACGTTTTTTCGCCCATCTGCCATTGCCATCCATTATAAAGGAAATATGGTTAAGAACATTTTCATCGTTAGGCATTGTAATCTCCTGTGTTCAAATGCGGCTGCATCTGCAGCCGCTCTAAATTAGATTTCGATAATCTCTTTGTTTTTCTTTTCAGTTACTTTATCTACTTCAACTATGTACTTGTCGGTCAAATCCTGAACTTCTTTTTCAGAGATCTTTTGTTCGTCCTCAGTAATTGTTGAGTTTTTCTTCATGTTTTTAATTTCGTCCATAGCATCTCTTCTGATGTTACGTACAGCAACTTTTGCTTCTTCACCCATCTTGGAAACCTGTTTCTGAAGCTCTTTACGTCTTTCTTCTGTCAATGAAGGAAAAGATAGCCTGATACTTGTTCCATCGCTCTGTGGATTTATTCCGAGGTTGCTTTCGTTTATAGCTCTTTCAACTGACTTAACCAGATTTTTGTCCCAAGGAGTAATGAGAAGAGTTCTGGCATCAGGAGTTTTAATATCTCCTACTTGGTTGATTGGTGTAGGAACACCCCAATAATCGATTTTGATTTGGTTGAGTACGTTTGCGTTAGCTCTGCCTACTCTGATTGTTTCAAGAGATGTGCTATATGAAGCAATTGATTTCTTCATTTTCTCTTCGTAAATTGTTGTGTCAAGTTTCATATTATTTTCCTCCTACAATAGTTCCGATTTTTTCGCCTAAAACTGCTTTATATATGTTTTCTGGTTTATCCAGTCCAAACAACAAGATTGGTATGTGGTTCTCCATTGAGAAAGATGTTGCAGTAAAGTCAAGTGCTGCAAGACCCTTATTAAGGATATCTATGTATTCGATTTGAGGTATCTTTTTCGCTGTAGGATCCTTCTTAGGATCTGCTGTGTACACACCATCTACATTCTTTGCCAAAAGTGCTATATCGGCATTGATCTCAGCCGCTCTCAGTACAGCTGCAGTATCTGTTGAGAAGAAAGGTGAACCGATTCCGCATCCGAATATAACAACTATTCCTTTGTCCAAATGAGAAATTGCACGATTTCTGATGTATGGTTCGGCAAATCTTTCCATATCGACAGCAGTCATTACTCTTGTCGGAACGCCCATGTGTTCAAAAACATCCTGAAGTGCTAGGCAATTGATGACGGTAGCGAGCATTCCCATGTGGTCAGCTCTTGTTCTGTCCATTCCGCTGCCTTGTCTACCTCTCCAGATATTTCCGCCTCCTACAACAATGCTGACTTGTGTCCCTATGTCGACACACTTCTTAATCACCTTGCATACCTCTTCTACATAATCGAAATCTATGATTCCGTCCTTTGCAGCAAGAGCTTCACCAGATAATTTAATCAATACTCTTTTGTAAGCCGGTTTGTCCATGAATAATTCCTCCTTAAGTTAACCAAGTATATTGAGTAAGTCTTCGGGACTGGAAAGTATAACCTTTGCCCCTTGATCTTTTAAAAACGACATGCTTCTGAAGCCCCATGCTACTGAAATACAATCAAGTTTTGCATTTTCAGCAGTTTTCAAATCTACTTCAGAGTCTCCGATATATACAGCATTCTCTTTTGATGAGCCAAGCACTTTAAGCGCCTTCTCTATCATCTGCGGATTAGGCTTTCTCGGAATGCTTTCGCTCTCTCCTACAGACACATCAATTAAGTTGTCAAAATAATGCTTTGTCAGTTCTTGTACTGCAAAATCTGCTTTGTTAGATACAATTGCAGTTTTTAAACCTAGCTTTTTTATTTCATGCAATACATGAATAATTCCTTCATAAGGTTTTGTGAAAACAGCGCAATTGTTTAAGTAATCCTTCTTAAACAAATCCACTATTGTTTCATAATTTGGATTCTCGGTGCCTCCGGGAACATTAAGTTCAACAAACTTTTTTATTCCATTCCCCAGGCATTTCTTTGTTCTATCTGCATCAATCTGTGGATAATTATACTCAAAAAGTACTCTATTCAAACTATTCATCAAATCATCTGCTGTATCAAGTAGCGTCCCATCAAGATCAAATATGATTGTATCTATCTTTTTCTTAGATGACTCTTGTGATTTAACTAGCAATTCAGATGATTTCATTGAAACCTTTGAATCAGAAGAAATAGATTTCGTGATAAAACTATTTCCTCCTATAACTACGTTGTCGCCAATAATTGTCTCTCCACCAAGTATGGAAGCACCGGAATAAATAGTAACGTAATTACCAATTGTAGGATGTCTTTTTATTCCCGCAAGTTCCTGACCTCTTCTCGTTGAAAGAGCTCCAAGTGTTACTCCTTGATATATCTTGACGTGATCACCTATTACAGTGGTCTCGCCTATAACTATTCCTGTTCCATGGTCTATGAAGAAATAACTGCCTATTTCAGCGCCGGCGTGAATATCTATTCCGGTTCTGCTGTGAGCATATTCATTCATTAGTCTTGGTATGGCAGGTATTTTTTCAAGATATAGAACGTGAGCCAATCTGTATACAAATATAGCCAAAGTGCCAGGATACGATGTTATGACCTCAGCTTTTGATTGCGCAGCAGGATCTCCTTGATATATTGCCTCAACATCGGTGAATAAAACTTTTTGAATCTGGGGCAAAGAACTTATAAAGTGATCACATGTGCTTTCTGCCTTAGCATTTATCTCTTCTTCGCTAATCTCCGAGCACTTGTCAAATCTTAAAGCAACTATAATTTGCTCACGTAATTCTTCTCTGATCTCTTGCAAAAGAGGAATTGAATAATCATCAAAAACCGATAATGTTTCTTTTCCGAAATAACCAGGAAAAAGAAGACGCCTTAAATCTTTTATCAGTTTGATAATTACGTCTCTGGACGGATAGTTGTGTTTACAATTAATTTCAAACAAATCCTGAGAACAACAATTCTCTTTTAGCTTAGATGAGATGTTGAAAATCAAATCATTTCCGTTGTTTTCCATGTTTGAATTATTTTCCTTCTTTCAAGTAATCGATAACTTCTTTTGGATTATCTGATGAGAAGATTGCATTTCCAACGACGATTATTTCTGCTCCAGCTTCAGTTACCAAATGCAAAGTTTCTCGGTTTATTCCTCCGTCAACTTGAACAGGGATTCTATAACCTGTTTCTCTTGAAATATCTTTTGCTATTTTTATGTTTTCCAATGTACTCTCTATCAGTTTCTGACCTCCAAAACCTGGTCTGACTGTCATAATGAGCAACATGTCCAGTTTATCTTTAAATTTTCTTGCCACTTCAGCCGATGTCTCAGGGCTTATTGCCAAACAAGCTTTCTTGCCATGTGATTTAATTCTATCAATAACTTCTTCGTGATTTGAACAAGCTTCGTAATGAAAAGAGATTGAATCAGCTCCTGCATCCACAAACTGGTCAATGTATTTAATTGGGTCAATTATCATGAGATGTACATCAAAAGGAAGTTTGGTGCATTTTCTGATTGTCTTAATTACAGGAATGCCAAAAGAAATGTTATTTACAAACACTCCGTCCATGACATCCAGATGCAATAAGTCTGCACCGGCTTTTTCAACCTTTGATATTTCTTCGTTTATGCAGGAAAAGTCTGCAGCTAATAACGAAGGTGCAACTTTATACTTCATTTTTCCCCCTATTGATTTGCTTTTTCATTTCGATAGTGAAACAACAATTCTTACCATACTCACTTTCAACGGAGATATTTCCTCCAAGTGCTTCAACTGTCGTCTTCGCTATGTATAATCCAAGACCCGTTCCTTGTTTGTCCAATCCACGGCTCTTATCGCTCTTGTAAAACCTATCGAATATATGTGGAAGATCTTCCTTAGTTATTCCCACACCTTCATTGAATACTGATACAGAAACAGTATCAGTATCTTTGTGGTCAACTAAAGTGATTGAAAGTTTCCCTTTTTCTTTTGAGAACTTTACTGCATTGTCACAAAGGTTGTAGAGGACTCTATAGATTGCATCTTTATCTGAATTGATAAACAGTTTATCTTCCGGAGCAACAAATTCAACATCAAGATTCTTATCATCAATCCTTGATTCGAATGTCAAAAGAATCAATCTTGTTGTCTCGGTTATATCAAATGGTGAACAATCAAACTTCTTTGTTCCCGACTCGAGTCTTGAAATGTCGAGCAAGTCTGAAACAAGTCTGGATAAACGTTTAACTTCTTGTTGAATTAATCCTAGATAATAAGCATGTTTTTCAGGAGGTATGGCTCCATCCAAAATACCATCAATAAATCCGGATATACTTGTCATCGGAGATCTTAAATCGTGAGAAACATTTGCCATGAAGCTGCTGCGCATGTATTCAAGATCAGCTAAAGAATCTGCCATAG
>JAEEKG010000108.1 GCA_016282315.1 Clostridiales bacterium
ATATTCTGCGTAAAAGGAGCCGTGATTCCGTAAGATTCGGAAGTTACACTGTCCATATTCAACTGATAACAGATCCTGCCGGAGAGGAAATCGGCCGATGAGACCCATTCGGCACGAGAACCCTGTTTGCCGCTCAGGTTTGCGGCCGAGTATGACAATGCGTAACAGTACGGAGTATCCGATTTCGCGTTTCCGCTGATCGCGCCGACCTCATCGTCTCCGGTCACGACGCCGGTGTTCAGGCACTTGATGGGCCTGCCTTCGCCGCAGATGCCGCCGATCTGATCGTCGCCGTATACTCTTCCTTCGTTGATACAGCAGATTACGAGCCAGTCGTAAGCCATTTTACCGACGATACCGCCTACGTAGTCATTGTCATTGGTAAACACGGAGCCGTCATTGTAGCATCCGAAGATGATTCCGCCTCCGTTCATCCGTCCGACGATTCCGCCGTTATATTTCGTATTTGAGCCACCGCTGATGGCTCCGTGGTTGGCACAAAATTCAAAGACGCCGCCTCCGCTCTCTCCGGCAATTCCGCCGCCGCAATCCCAGTTATGGTTGACCAAGGCGTTGTTGACCGAGTAGCGGATCGTACCATCGCTGTAACCGGCGATGCCGCCTCTTTGAGAATCATAGTCTGTTGAAAAAACAGTTGCGTTCTGCGTGCAGTGATCCACCATGCCGCCGAATGCGACGGCTCCGCAGATTCCGCCTTCTCTGACATCGGTACAGTTGTTGATAGCGACTTCACTGTAGATATTGCAAAGATGTCCGTACTGAAGGATTCCCACGATTCCGCCGACGTGGTCGTCGCCGCTCACGGTTCCCTTCACCGCAAGATTACATATCGTTCCGCCCGCCACCATTCCGAACAACCCGCGATAGTCGTCGGAACCCGTGCATGTAAGACCGATGATCGTGTGGTTATGACCGTTAAAACTGCCTCTGAACCAATGTCCGTTGGCTCCGATGGGCGTCCACTGGATGCCGGCGAGGTTGATGTCCCGCGTCAGGTGAATCGTTTTGCCGGCCATTTCATATCCGTTTGCCACATACGAGACAAGACCGAACAGGTCGGCTGCGCTGTTGATATAGAGATCTCTTTGACTTGTATGTTTAGCATACCAGTCGTATGACACTGACCCGTCCCAGACGGACCAGTTCGAACCGTTGCAGTCCTGACGGGAGGAACCCCATTCGGACATCGGTTCGATGGTGGAGACGTGGACGAGACGGAAGCGCTGATTAGGCTTGCCGTGAGGAGTGTACAGATTGATGGCCGCACCGTTGTCCTGTATTTCGCCGCCCTTTACGTCCCAAATGAGCGAATGATTGATTTTAGAGTGGATGGCATAGGTTCCGTCACCCAAACTCTCAAGAAGCCAAAGCTGACTGTCAGTGCCGTTATAGTCATTGCCCTGCAGTTCAGTGCCCGCTTTCGCATTGCCGCCCGGTACATCAACGACCTTGCCGTTCCATTTATTCTTGACGGCATAGTAGTTTCCGACTTTGACGAGCGTCCAGATCATGTTATTTTTACGTCTCGAAGTCCAAAGTTGCAGTCTTGTGCCTGCGCCGCTGTCAAGCTCGACGCAGCTGCTTCCCGCACTGCACGGGACGATCGCGTATTCTTCGCCCTCGCCGTAGCGGGCGAAGTCATCAAATTCATATGTTGTTTCGAAAGCGTTTTGCGTTGCTTTTCCGTCACCTTCCGCAAATGCAGCGACTGGCAGACAAAACAGCGCGAGAACAAGCGAAAGCGCTAACGCAAAAATACGTTTTTTCATGCCGTCACCTCATTTCTTGGTTTTGCCGGTTGCTGCGGGAACTTTCTTCCCGGAGCGCTTTCTGATGATCACAAAAACTGCCGCACCGGCGATCACAACACCGCCTGCGATCAGTGCGATTCCTAAATTGCCGCTGAAAACGGAAGCCTGGAATTTATTCACGCGGTCGCTGCGCTGAGTCCGCTCAACGAACGCGATATTATCAGGGTCCTGCATTCCCGTGATGCGCCCTGCGGACGCAGGCAGCCCGTTTCGCGGCGTGAGCATGGTGAGGTTAATGTATTTGACATGATCACTTTTGCCATCCGCCTCGGGTTTTGCCGGGTCCGTCGTTTCTTTGCCAGAATCGGAGGGTTGCCCTGAAGATTCTTCCGCTGTTTCCGAAACTGTCTCAGGGTCCGCTGCGTTCTCTTCCGACGTTTCTATGGCGATCGGTCTGGTAAATCCGTCCAGATACGGCACGGGAACCTTAGTGCAAACGGTCTGGTCTTCCCAGAGTGTCATGTACAGATCTTCGTTCATACAGTACATGTACGCGGTCGTCTTTCCCGGAGAGAAGAAATAGGAGTTTGCCCACATACCGAACATGAAATTCTGCGTTTGTTCGGGCGTCTCCGCATAGATCATAGAGACAGGGTTTCCGGCGGAGCGGTCTTTCGTCATATAAAGATAGAAAGGAGTTTCCGCACTGACGGGTTGACCGGACACCCGGATATAGGATGCTCCGGAGATGGTGATCGCAGCCGCGGTGTAGTGTTTCCCGCTTTCCGTCGAAGAGTCAATAATCTGCTCTTCTTCCAGCTGACGGATCGTTGCTTCCGAAACGGCTGTCACGCTTGTGAGCGCATCTTCCGGATTCGCTGTACGATCATAAGCGATAATCGTGTATGTATCCGTCGAATTGTCGATATCGCCCTCGACGTAATAATTAAAGCCGCGTTCGCATGCGGTATATACGGCGTTCCACTTATCCGTATCGGTGACAACACCGATTTCACTGATGTAGGGACGAACAATGCCGTCGCGGATCTGTGCGAGATAGACCACGCCGGTGTTTTCCGTATTTTCAAGATCCGCCGGAGCGCCGCTCGGCGTACGAACGACCTCTGCCCCGTCATTGGTGATGGGATAAAGCACGTCTCCGTTTTCAGAGTCACCGCGAATCACGTCCAGACCGACAAGCGGCGCGCCTGCGCGCTCATCCGTTGTCGCATAGAGACAGCCTGCAGTACCGTCGATTCCCTCATCCAGGTCCACGTGGCTGACGCAGGTGTAAACGATTCCTTTCGAGTCGGTCAAAGTGTCTCCGACATCCGGGGAGGCCATCACATTCGTAATCGGTGCGCCGGTGTCTTGCTTGAACGCAAGATATACCTGAGAGGCAGGATCGGGCGTCACGTTGAGCCCGACCAGCATCACGGACCAGCCGTCGCCCTCAAGCGTTGCAACAGCGTCCAATCCCGCTTCCACACGGAGTTCCGTAATAAAGCGTTTTCTTGCAGCGTTGACTGGCAGCGTCATGGGTACGATGAGCGTTGCCAGTAAAAGTATGGTTAACAGTACGGAGGTCAGACTCCGACATTTGAAATGTTTTTTCATATCAGTCCTCGATACAAAATATCGCTCGCAAAGTCCGGCACGACCGGTGTTGTGAGTCTGTATCTATCCTTTCGACAGTTTTCAAATCTGACCCGGTCATTGCTTTTCTGTCTTTGAAGTCTTAGACTTTTTAAAGACGGTAAGAAACAGCAGGGGTATGTAAGTCAGGATCGGCAACAGAATGCCGACGTATTGGAACTTCGACTGAACAAGCAGGTTATATGTGGCATGATAGATGATTGCAACACTGAGCAGCGCAAAAGTGCCGCAGTAAAACAGTTTGCGGCGTTTTTTGACGTAGGATACGCCCAATCCGACCATGACTGTGCAGATACCATGGACAAGACCGGATCCGAAGCCTCGGACCAGCGCCCAAAAAATCGTGACGCTCTCCACATTCTGAGTCAGAATGACGACATTTTCCAGCAGAGCAAATCCGACGCCGACGGCAAATGAGTTTGCCATCAATGTTCTGCGGTCGTCGGTGATCACGATAGCACAGTAGAGGATTGGAAGCATTTTAATGATCTCTTCAGTCACTGGAGTGATCGTTGTTGTGACGTAATAAATGTTTTTGTTAAACGTTTTGAGAAGGATCCCGTTGATCTCCGAGATAAACAGGCAGGCAAAAATACCGACGATCATGAATATCATGACGCGGCGTGTCTTTTTCTCCATCAAAGGCAGCATCAAAGCAAGCGATACTGTCAGGGCAATAAAAGCTATATATGTCAGGTTGTCCATTTTTTCACACCTCTTTCGAGAACCGGCACGAACAGAATCAGTACGATGCACTGAAGAACATATACGATCACAATGCAGAATACAGGGAGATTGAAACTTTCGACCAGCATTTCAAGCATGCAAAGAAGCGCATAGATAAGCGCGAACAGATTATAATTCCGAATCGCTTTGATCAGACCGTACTCCACATCCTTGATGATCAGATGTTTCAAATGAAAATACGAAGCCTGAGCGATGAACAGCGTTTCAATGCCGAGCGGGATTGTGGTTTTGTTAAGCCCTTTTGTAAAGGCAATCAGACACCATATCGCAATGATGACCAGCGGAGCCGCAAGGGAGATGAGCCTCGTTTTGCGGAATACCGGCGAGCCATCGTCGACGACAGAGTCCATCTGCCCGAAGTTGGCACTGAACAGGAACAGGAAACTTCCGATGATGCCGAGCATACCGACATGGAATCCGTTGCCCAGTTCCCCGTTCACTAGATATTGAAGCGTCTCAAACAGGCGTCCGAACATCGCGCACCCGACGCTGAAAATGATCATACGGACATAAAGCGCAGATTCGTCACGAAAGAACCTGTATAGTCCGTAACCGAAGCCAATCCCTGCCGAGATTGTCATCGCAAGCGATAGATACATGTGCATATATAAGTTGTCTCCTTTATCGTTTCACGTGATCATGTTAAAGTATACATTCCCACATTTATTGTACTGCAATTATCAATGCGGTGTTCCGAATCGTAATGTATAATATTATTCTTCACTAATTGTTGATTTTACATTATTGGAAATATATAAGCAATGAGCTGTTCCATAATGGAACATGTCATTTTCAAAGACTTCTTTTTCGATATTCCTTGTTTTGCATAAGGAAAACAAGTATAATGTAAAAAAATGATGATTTGGAGCATAGGGATGAGTCAATTTTTCGCTGAAACTCTTAAAAAAATGAGAATCGAAAAAGGCCTTTCGCAGCAAGCGCTCGCAAATGTCATGCTTGTGACACGTCCAACGGTGGCAAGGTGGGAGACCGGGATTCGTCTTCCCGACGCCGTGATGATATCAAGGCTTGCCGAAGTTTTGAACGTTAATGTACAGGTGTTGCTCTCTGCTGCGGCAGAAAGCGACAAGTACCCCAATGTCATTCTGGTAGACGACCGCAAGCTGATCCTGACAGGCGGATTGCCTGTTTTGGAAGAAGTGATGCCAAACGCAACCATCACAGGCTTCACCAATGCCGACGAGGTCGTCTCATATGCCAAGGAAAACCGGATTGCACTGGCCTTTTTGGATATTGAACTCCGCAATACAAACGGGCTGGATCTTTGCCGTAAACTCTTGCAAATCAATTCCCGTACCAACGTTGTTTTTCTGACCGCATATACCGACTATTCCCTTGATGCCTGGAAGACAGGCGCAAGCGGATTTATGCTGAAACCCATCACCGCAGCCGGAGTACGGGAACAACTTGAAAAACTGCGTTATCCGTTCTGGACTGGAGGCAACAACGCGTGAGCTGGCAAGTTATCGTTTATTACACAATCGCGGGATCCGTTCTGATGACGATGGCGTTCGGAATTGTGCTTTCTTTGCTGATTCCTTCACTCGACAGATGGAGCAAACGATTCTTTATCACCTTGTTCTCCCTGCTTTTTCTGTGCGTCATCACTGCTTTTTTGTCTTTGATTTATATCGATGATCCAACAAAAGCGACAGTAGAAAAAATACTCTATTTTTTCAATTCCCTACTACTGTCAGTACCGTTCTTTATGCCCACGCTCTTCCTTTTGCACTGCGCGCATGAAAAAATCAACGGGCTCGGTCTGTTGGCGTCTGTGCTGACCATGCTGTCTTTGTACGTGGTTATGCTGATCGTCTCGCAGTTTACAAATATATTCTATTACGTGACACCTGACAATCAGTTTTTCTACGGTCCTTTGTATGCACTGACCCTCATACCGATAACTTTCAGTCTGATTTTCAATATCACGGCCACAATCAGACTTCGCAAAAAATTTTCCAGAAAGTATTTCATCGGATTGATGGCCTATTTGGTGCCGATGACTGTCACGACAGTCGTCCACATGTTTTTCCAGATTGAAATCATTCTTGTATTCTGCGTAACGTTGTTTGCACTCATCATGTTCATCTTAATCCTCTCGGATAATGTGGAACAATACGCGCGCCAGCAAAGGGAGATCGCCAGCCAGCGCGCCAACATTATGGTGCTGCAAATGCGCCCGCATTTCATTTACAATTCTTTGATGGGCATCTACTATCTTTTCGATCAGAATTCGGAAAAAGCCAAGCAGGTCACATTGGACTTTATTACCTATCTCAGAAAAAGTTTCGCCGCAATCGCAAGCGAAGAAGTCATTCTCTTCAGTGAAGAATTGGAACACACCCGCGCGTACCTTTCCATTGAACAGGCTCAATTTGAAGAGACTCTGTTCGTTCTGTTCGACACGCCTCATACTTCCTTCCGAATACCGCCTCTGACTTTACAGCCGATTGTGGAAAACGCAGTCGTTCACGGATTGAGAGGAAGCAACGAACCGATTCATATTTCAATCGTAACAAGACAGACGGAAACGGCAAACGAGATTATCGTTGAGGATGATGGTCCGGGAATTCAATCCGAGCCCAACAATGAGCCGCATATCGCTTTGAGTAACATCCGCGGCAGACTGAGTATGATGTGCGGCGGCACTCTCACCATCTCCCCACGCGAAGGGGGCGGGACCTCAGTGAAAGTAAGCATACCGATTGCAAAAGCGAAAGGATAACCTCTCCCTTCTTCCGTCTTCGCGGCAATCCATACGCAATCACCGTCGTAATGCCATTACTTCATCAATAAAATGATGAGACGACCGATCATAAGCGTTTTTTTATGATTGCCTGGAACACCCGAGACTTCAATTCACTCGTACGTTTTCTGCAGTTTTTTTGTATATAATAATTCCCCCGTTTTTCACATCAAAAAGCGGGGGAATTATTATACACATCGGATTTACAAATTCTTTATCAGAGTAAGTATATTTTTACCATCTTTATACTCATACTTTATGTCATCCATGCTGTTCTTGACCATGAAAATGCCCAAGCCACCTTTTTTGCGATCCTTTGCCGCAAGAGTTACGTCAGGATCAGGCTTTGCGAGGGGATCGTACTGCTTTCCGCGGTCAATAAAAGTGATTTCAGCTGATGTTGGGTTTTCATTAATATGCACCTGAATCGTCGCAGGTCCACTCTTGCCACCATATGCATAACTTGCTATGTTTACAAACAATTCTTCAACTGCTACATCTATTGCGATCTGCGTAGCCATCGGACAGTCTGCAGCCTCTAGTTCTCTATCTATGAATGACTGAACTTGCAAAAGATTTTCTCTATTCGCTTCAACTGTAATACCCTTCACCGGTGTTCCTCCATGGTGTAATTCTCTATCGGGCCATTATACCGAAGGCCAAGCATCGTCAAATCGTCAAACTGCGGCGCTTCTTTCACAAAGGCGTCCACTGCAGCACGTACTCCCAAAAGCACATCTTTCTGCGCACTTCCAGATGGAATGGAATTGAGTGCTTCCAGGGTGCGTTCCGTACCAAAAAGCTGATTGGTTGCGTTTGTCGCTTCGGCAACGCCATCGGTATAAACGAAAAGACTATCTCCCTTTTTGAGTTGTATCTCAGTGTCCGTGTACTTCGAAAGAGATAATGCACCTATCGCCAGGCCATGCTTATCTTTAAAGAGTTCGTATTTCCCGTTTACGTTGATAATCGGATATTCGTGTCCTGCGCTTGAAGTAGTGAGTTTGCCCGTGCTGATTTCAAGGATGCCAAGCCACACAGTAACGAACATGTGGGCTTTGTTATTGGCGCAGACCAACTTGTTTACTCTCTCAAGAATCTCTGCCGGTGTGCCGCCCATTGTGGCGTGGTCGTTTATATAGATTTTAGATGACATCATAAACAACGCAGCCGGAACGCCCTTGCCTGAAACATCCGCTATGACAAGCGCAAGATGATCGTCATCAATCATAAAGAAATCATAGAAATCTCCTCCGACTTCTTTTGCCGGGTCCATTGATGCGTGAATATCAAATTCCGTGCGTTCTGGAAATGCGGGAAATGTTGACGGGAGCATACTTGTTTGTATCTGTGTAGCCATATTCAGCTCCGTTTCGGTAGCAGCGAGCTTGTTGCTTTTAAAGTTGAATATGACACAGTACATGATGACAAGAGACATCAGAACTATACCATATTGGCTGGCTTCACCGAAACTGCCTCCGATTATCGCGTATTCGATAAGCGGTAAGAATATGAACGTCAGTACAGCTACCTTTTGACTGAAAGGGTTATGGGACATAAACACCAATATAGTCGTAAAAATTGAAGTTATTGCAAGAAATACCTCTTCAATATAGTATAAAGATGCATTTTGATACATGCCCTCGGAGGTAACTTCATAAGTGACCGGATATATAATATTCGACAACAGTATAAGCGTTTGAATCACGAGCAGAACCGGTAGAATTCTTTCTACTATTTTTGCAAATTTTCCCTCAAAGTTGAGCGTTTCTCTTACATACAGATAAAAGAGAAAGATCATTGCAAGGTCAATTAGTTTGCTTAACATGCATATAATGAAGAATACTATTCTATAATCCGGCAGATATGATGTTAGGATCATAACCTCATTTACCATAAAGCAGGAGCAGACTAGTAATATCAGTATTCTGAATGTTCTTGAGCCTTCGCCCTTTTGCTTAAAACAGCCGTAGTACAGCGCGGCGCATACAAGTGCTCCGAGCGAATCTATTCCCACATTATACTGAAATGGCAAGAGTCTGGCCTCATAGAAAAAAAAGGTACTCATTCCTATGTTGAAAAGCGCCAACGCGATAGTATAAATCATACCGTATGTTTTTATGTCTTTAAGTTTTTTTAGCATAGTATTTCTCCGTAATAATGATACCGCCCCATTATATGGGGCAATATCTTATTCTATTGTAAACAGACGGCTGAAACCGGTAAGATCAAATACTTCCCTCACCGCCTGACTTAGATTGCGGACAACCATCTCGCCTTTGCCCTCCATCTGCTGAACAGCTCCGAGTAGGACACGAAGTCCTGCGCTGGATATGTATACGAGACTTTCGAGGTCTATTATAAGTTTATTGGCATTATCGACAACTTCGTTTATCTTTGCTTCAAGCTCGGGAGAAGTGTTTGTGTCAAGTCTGCCTTCAAGATTAAAAGTGTATTCATTTCCATTGTTTAATACAGTAATCTTCAACAGATTTGAGCCACTTGAATTATTATCTGTTTTTTTATCTTTTTTGCTGAACAATCCCATTTTTTAATCCTCCTAGAATTTGGGCTGGTATGCTTTTTATTAGTGGGAAATGATCCCGTATGCATACCATATTTTCGGCCATTACGCCATTGTATGATTTAAATACTTTAACCTGTAAGCAACCGGACTCAAATAGCCCAGACTGCTATGCAGATGCTTTCTGTTGTAAAAGATCTCAACATAATAGAAGATATCCTTTTCAACCATCTCAATTATAGCATATTCTTTTTGATAAATATACTCTTTTTTCATCAGAAAACCATAAAAAAACTGTATCTTTCAATTAACAAAAATGGACATAAAGACTTGTAAAAATCCCATGTCCATTCTTATCATTTTGTTATTTTGGATAATACGCTATCCCATTGATGTTGAGCTTACTTTATTCTGAAAACCCTGACATGATCAACAAGAAAAGTGTCACCTGACTCAGCTGCCTCAAAGGCTTCATTCATTGGGCGGTGATTCTTTACTTCGTATTCCTTCATAACTCTATTGCAATCAGCTCTTTGGTTTGAAGTATTCAGCCAATCTTTCTGCAACCTTTTCTATATCATAGAAATTGAATGTCATCGGCAATTTTGGGGATGCTCCTCCTTCGTCGCCTACGAACACTTTTGTATTTTCATCATATGATCCGATATGGAAGTTAGAAGAATGATTCATTCCGTTGCCGAATGGGAAAACAATGCTGTCAACTGTACATTCTCCGCCGCCTGATTTATATCCTGCAATTGTAGCAAGTTCGAGCCACTGTGCATAATATGGGAATGCGTTGCCGCATGAGAATGAATAAGGAGTTGTTATAATGACAAATCTGAAGTGTTGACCAAAACAGTCCTTGTCATCATATTGTCCGTCATTGTTGATATCTACACTGTATTCGTATTTGTATACCAATCCACTGTTGTCGTTTTTAAAATATAATTTTGCATAGTTGTTTTTTGAGAGTAATGCCAATAATTTGCCCATTACCGCAACATATCCGCCGCCGTTCAAGGAGTCATCAATTACGACTGTTTCAACGGTTCCCTTTTCTGCGCCTTCAGCTCTCTTGTAATCTCTGATTTCATTCAAGTTTTTGACAAACATTTTGAAAGTGTCAACACCCAACTGATTTTCAGAAAGTTCACCCTCTTCAAAATACTTTCCAACTTGAAATTCGTCAAAGGAAAAATATGCAACTTTTCCATCTTGACTGTATCTGACAGTGTTAGGTTTTGTACCTTCTCCATTTTTATCAAGTTCAGCTTGTCTCAATGAATTGAGCATTTGATTTGTAACAATTCTGTCTCCCAAAAGAGTTTGAGCATATCTGGTTCCAAACATACCCAAGTTTTCTCCAAGGTACACTGAAGCAGTGTAACCAGTATGCATATCATTTAGCAATGACATTAATATTGCATATGCAGCGCCGCGTTCTTCCGGAGATTTTGCCAGGAATTTGTCTGCATAAACTGTGTTGTTTATGTATTCCCTCATATTCTTATATCCGAGAACACTTGCAAGACCATAGTAATTATCCATTACATACAAAACAAGGTTTTTCGAATATTCAAGCATATATTTTGGTGGGTTGTATATTCTCACATTATCCACGGTTTCTGTATATTGTTCCATGGATTTTGTCATCATTTTTTTAGGAGTAGCAACTACGCCATACGTTTCACCAAATGTAAATGAAGAATCAACTTGTTCATCTTCTTGGTATTCAATGATAAGATTTTCAAATGATGAGTAACAGAATTTGCGCTGAATATCATGCTGAACATGAACGCTGAGCAGTCCGAGAGATAAATAATAGTTGCCTTCATACTCAACAGCATCCAAGTCGTAATCTGCAAATGAATATACGGCAGGCTTTCCAGCATTTTCAACTTCTGTTACAGTTAATTTTACATTTTCCAGCAGTGTTGTTTTTAAACTGAAAGATTTTATGACTTCTTCCGGGTTACCCCAGCTTGATATCGTCTTCTTATCAAAATCAACACTGAATCTGTATACTTCTTTTCCATCTTTATCCTTCAGAGTCCAAGTCGAAACAGATCCGGATTTAGTAACTTCACTTGAGCACTGTTCTACAATATCACTTTTATGCATTGCTGCAAAAGTATCCACTGTTGCATAAAGAATCTCTTTTTCACCATCTGCAACAATGAAGGAATAATCATCAACTTTAAGATTGCTCAATGGTTTTTCTTCATCGTAATAACGACTATCATTGGAATCATAAGGAAGTGATGAAATGTTGTAAAGAGGTACCGTTATGGATTTCCATGTTTTTTTATCAGGTTCCTTTTCATCACCTTTTTTTGAACTTATTCCTGTATCTACTCCGTTAATGAAAAAGTTGCCATTTTCACCTATAGTTATTTTGTCTCCGCTCTCTTCCTGAGACTTTGAAACTATAGTTGAAGTAGAACCGTCTTCAAATGTGACAATGTATGTGGTTGAACCATTTTGAGTTGATTCAATCTTGATATCTGTTACTTTTAGTTTTTCAACTACTTTTGCTGAGCAAGAGCTGATTATTGTAAACAGCATTGCTATCAAAAGGACGAGTGAAATCACTTTAACAAATTGATTCTTTTTCATTTTTCCCCCCCATTTTTTGCTAAATTCTAGTCATTTTATTATATCATGAATTTTGGCATTGCGCGAATTCTCTTTAATTGCAAAAGCCAGCGCTGTCAAGTGTAACTGATTCCAAGTTCTTTCAGCAGATTAATCAAAGCTTTATAAGCGATGCAGAATAGTTCTTCTCCCGAAAAGCCCCTCATGCTTCCTGCCAACACAAGGTGCGGCTCAAGCGTGATGAACATTTTTTCGTGATATCTCAAAAAGTCCAGTACTTCTCTCACCTGACCATCGCCTTTTCCAGCCGGTACTATCTCGCCGCCAGAAACCGAGTCTTTTACGTGAATATATTCAATATATTTGTGAACTTTTTTGAGTGACTCAAATGGGTGCTCGCCTGCTATTACATAGTTTGAAGGATCTAAAACGGCTCTGAAATAATCATCGTGCATTGTGTCGAGAATATCTTTGCATCTATCGCTGAATTGCCCATATATATCTGCTTCGTTTTCATGACAGAGTATTATGCCGTTTCTCTTTGCTATTCCGAGCATTATTTCAAGTCTGTTCATCACTTTTTCACGTATTTCGTCAAGTGTTTTTCCTTCGTGATAAAATGAGAATATTCTTATGTACTTTGCTCCGAATACTTTAGCCAGTTCAATTGCTCTATATAACTTGTCAAGATATGTTTCAAATTCGCAATCAATATCTACTTTACCTAACGGAGAGCCAATTGATGAGACAGATATTCCGTTTTCATCAAAAAGGCTTTTAACCTTATTTACTTCTTCATCAGATAAATCCAATACATTTTTGTCCCACACAGAACGCAATTCGACATATTTGATTCCGAGTGATTTCACCACCCTTATTTGTTCATTAATGTCCGGAGATATTTCATCCGCAAAGCAACTTATTCTATACATTGCTTTTCCCTTTCTCAACTGTAATTCTCAATCGCACAACATCGGAAGACTTGTCCGAGCGTAATCGATACTGCGCTTTATCTCTGCCAATGTGTCCGGATAATCTGCAGCATTTTCTTCTTCAACCAAAAAGTATTTGCTTCCGCATTCTTTCAAGACAGATATGATGCTTTTTAAGTCTAAATTGCCGTCACCCAAGGCGGCTGAACGAGGTTCAAATTTTCCGTTTTCATAAGCTATAAGGTAATCTTTTATGTGGACGCAATCAATTCTGCCTTTCATTTTTCTTATAAGAGATAATACATCTGCTCCACCATTTTGAGCCCAATAAATGTCCAAAGTAAAATTGACATGAGGTGCATTAATGAAAATGTATTCAAGAACTGTTTTGTCGCCGTGTCTGAAAAAATCCACATGGTGGTTGTGGTAGCACAATGAAAATCCGTTCTTACTCATTTTTTCACCGGCAATTTCGAGTTTGTCCACTACACTTTTAAACTCATCTTCAACGACGATTTTTGACCATGGAATCGTGCTCAGCCCTATGTTTTTGCATCCAAAATAAGCATGTTCTTCCATAAGATTATCTGTGTCATCAAGAATTCTTTCGATCGGAACATGTGTCAGGGCGAAAGGAATATTTGCTTTTTCGCTGGCTTCCTTTATGGCTTTCGCATTGAATGGAGCACCTGAATATTGAAGATACTCATATCCCATTTCCTTCAGTGCCATTGATGTTTTTATAAGATCTTCATCGGTTTTAATTAAATTTCTTACCGAGTAGAGATTAAGACCAAGATTCATAATCCATTCCCCAAAAACTGTATTTGTCTAGCACGAATGTGACTTTGCTTTTTTCTTTAAAAAAGCAACCCTTCTGAGTTGCTTTTTCCTGTTAATTGTTGTTACCGAGATATTTGACCGTTAAAAACGTGATATCGTCACTCTGAGGAGTTTCTTTGACAAAGTCGGATATTGCACCATTTATTGCATTGTGCAAATCTTCTATGCTTGTATAATCCTGTTGATCCATTGTCTGAATAAACCGTTCTTCACCAAAGAAATCGCCATTTTCATTCCTTGCTTCAGTGACACCGTCAGTATAGAGAGTCATTGTATCTCCCGGGTTCATTACTAATTCTTCATCTCTCAAAACTGCATTTGGAAAGCATCCCAATAAGATTCCGGGTTTACAATTCAACTTCTTGTGGTTTTGATTTGAACCAATAATCGGAGGATTGTGTCCTGCATTTGAATAGATTACCTTTCCATTTCTCTTATCTATGATAGCAAGAAAGCATGTGACAAACATGCAAGCCGTATTGCCTTTTGAAATGGATGTGTTTATTTCCTTCAAAATCTGAGATGGAGTTTTGTCAGCCGAAGCAAAATCCCTGAAAGACGTAATCGTCTTCATCATAAACATTGCTGCAGGCACACCTTTGTCTGAGACATCACCGATAATAACCGCTACGTGGTCGTCGTCAAGTTCAACATAATCGTAAAGGTCACCGCCCACGGCTCTGGCTTCTTTCAGTTCTCCAATTATTTGCAATGAATCGGAAAAAAGGTTTTCAGATGGCAACGTGCTTACTTGAATATCTTTTGCAACTCCAAGCTCGGTTTTAACTTTTTCCTGAGCATCATGATCCTTCAAAGACTTGCTGAAGAGGCTGTATGTTCTCTTGTTCAACAGGTTAGATATCATAAACAACATCGATACTATTGCTGCTCTTGGAAGGTAGTAATAAATAAACGATTTGAAATACCTGTTATTTCCCCTCAGATAAAGGGTTCTGAGCATTTCGTATCTCTCTTCAAAACCATCGACTGTAACAACCTTGCCGTTTTCTACGATACCGCCTCCAAGCAGGTTCTGATCGTATTCTCCGAAAAACATTCCGAGATACATACAGACAAGCATGGCAACTATTGTAGAAAAATACATTATTCTTCCGATTCTCGGATTGTAATAATGATTTGCCATCAATATGGCGATAGGCCAAAGCAAAATTCCGTGTTTTGGAACAGTAATGTTAACTGCCATCATGACGGCAAGAAGCGAAAACAAAATAAAATATTTAAATGCCGGTTTTCTGATTTTGTCGGTCTTGATAAAAAACAATGGTATCAGAAGGATAACGGCCGCTAACGGGAACATTACCAAAACCATTGGGAGAAAATAATCCGGAACCGAAAAGATTCTCAGAATATATAAAACCCACAAAACTAAGGCAAAGACAGCTGCTGCAGCATTTACATAAATCATCTGCTTGTTAGCATCAGCTTCATTGTCAAGAAACGATTCTACATAAACTTTCTTTTTCATAAAATGCGTCAAATTCTTTCGATGTTAATTACGTTCTGAAATCCCACCATGTCGAAAATGTCATATACTTCTTCAGATACTTTAACAAGTTTCATTTCTTCGTATTGTTGCTTTAATCTCACAATGATTCGAAGACCTGCTGATGAAATATACCAGAGTTTTTCCATGTCAAGAATAAGTGAATTGAACTTGCAACCACTCATGACACTTCTGATTTCTTTTTCTACTTCTTCAGCATTAGCGGAGTTAACTTCTCCCTCTAAATAAATAGTTAATTGTTCATTTTCAAGAATATTCTTCATAAATAATACAGCTCAAACACACGTAAAAAGTAATATGAACAGAGCTTTGCCTCCTATGTATGTATAGGCTTTCTTTGTCGAAATATTATCGATATGCCACTTATTTTATTTCAAGTATAAATACTTACTCAAGTTTATAATAATATAAGAAAAAAGTAAAGTCAATCAAAAATTGTCATTCTGATGTTGAATTGGATTCTATATGAGTGGTAGAATTATGTGAACAAAAACATGAGGAGAATGAATATGTCAAACAAAATTTACACTGTTGCAATACTTGGATGCGGCTCCAGGGGAAGCGATACTTATGGGAAAAGAGTGTTTGATAAACCAAATGAGTTCAAGATAACAGATTTATGTGAATGCAATCCGGATAGATTACAGGAAGTTCAGAATAGATTCAATATAGACTCAGACCATGCATTTGTTGATGAAAACGAATTCTTCAAGTGCAAAAGAGCTGATGTTATATTCATTTGTACCCAGGATAAAGACCATGTCAGACAGTGTCTGAAAGCTCTTGAATTGGGTTACGATGTTCTTCTTGAAAAACCCATAACTTCAAGCAAGGAAGAATGCTATAAATTGCTTGAAATGCAAGAAAAAACAAAAAGAAAAGTATTTGTTTGCCATGTATTGAGATATTCACCAGCATTCTTGAAATCCAAAGAAATTCTCGACTCAGGTGTACTCGGAAGACTAGTAGCTATCGATGCAGTTGAACAAGTTGCATATTGGCATCAGGCTCACAGCTTTGTAAGAGGAAACTGGAGAAATAGTAAAGAATGTGTTCCGATGATTTTGGCAAAATGCTGCCATGATTTAGACTATTTACAATATTTTGCAGGTTCTAAGTGCGAAACCGTATCTTCTGTAGGCGATTTGACATTCTTCAAAGAAGAAAATGCTCCCGAAGGAAGCACAAAGATGTGCATTGATTGTAAGTATCAGGACACATGCGTTTACAGTGCTAAAACTTTGTACTACACAAACTGGAAAAATCATGAAAACACATGGATTACAAGTGTCATGATGAGATGCAAAGAAAGAACTGAAGAAAACATCCTGAAAGAATTAAAGACAAATCCTTACGGCAGATGCGTTTTCAGATGCGACAACGATGTTGTTGATCACCAATTCACTCAGATGGCTTTCCAAAACGGAGTCAAAGCCAATCTTCTCATGACAGCGTTCACTCAGAGAGGCGGAAGAATAATTACATTCTATTGTACATACGGCCAACTGATATTAAACGAAGAAGAAGGACTAATCAAAGTCAAGAAATTCGGTGCTCCAACTGAAAACATTGAGATTTCGTCACTAGTCGACCAAGGCTCAGGCCATGGCGGAGGAGATGACGGACTTATAGGCAAACTTCACAGTATGCTTGATGGAGATTTTTCAAAAGGTACTTCTCTTAAAGAATCTATTGAAAGTCATCTGATGGGTATAGCAAGTGAAGAATCAAGAATCAATCATGGAAAACTGGTTTACGTTCACGAATAATATTTGATTATATTCAATAGGCTCCGAACTAACTCGGAGCCTGTTCTGTTCTATTCTTCTACAGCTGCTTTTTGTGACAAAATCGCCTTTATTCTTTCGGGATTTACTTTGGGTACTCTATTGTACCTGCAAATGCCGTTCTTCTCTTGCTCAACATCGGTAAACTGAGTAAAGCAGAATCCCCAAATTGTATTGTTAAACATAAATGTCTCGCAAGTATTCTTTATTTGTCTTACAAGATCATCTTCATCTTTTGCCATTTTCTCTCGGATGCACCACTCAGGACCACCCGGTTCAATGAGCCAAATAGCACCCATTTCACTTATGAAGACCGGCTTACCCGGGAATGATTTCGGCAGATCAATATCTTCTCCCCGCATTAATGGGTCATATCTTTCGTGAAGGGCCTTTAAATCTCTTTCTGTTTCGTGATAATCAAAAATATCTGACGTTCCTTCGTGCCACCAGCCGGATGCGTCTATGCATGGACGCGTTCTGTCAAGAGAATGTGTGAGCTGGACAAGATAGTGTACGAAATCTTTATTTTGAAGTTTGCTTGATTCGTTTAAAGGACACCAACCAATTATAGACGGGTGATTGTAGTCTCGATTAATCTCTTCAGTCCACTCCGGGATAAACCCCTGCCAAGCCGTTGGTAAAGAAGTGTTCAGTCCCCAACTTGCATGCTCTCCCCAGACTAGATATCCCAATCTGTCGCAGTGATACAAGAATCTTTCTTCAAAAATCTTTTGATGGAGTCTGGCTCCGTTAAATCCAAAGGACTTAGACAGCTTTATATCGTTTATCATAGCTTTATCTGACGGAGCTGTAATAATTCCATCCGGATAAAAACCTTGATCCAGAACCAATCTCTGGAATACGGATTTGCCGTTCAACCTGAATCTTCCGTTCTCATACGATACTTCTCTCATGCCAAAATAGCTTTTGACTGTATCGTCTTTCAATGTGAATACGATGTCATATAGATTCGGATGGTCAAAATCCCACAAATGAAGTTTTGACAATTTCAAGTTGATTGTTGCATTTCTACCGCAAACTACAGCGCTGTCCTGTCCTACTAACTTGCCCTTGTATTTTACCTCAGCATTCAATGTCAGTCCGTCAGCGCCAAAACAATAAGCATCGATAAAAATAGATGAATGGCCGCAGTCAGGAGTCATCTTAACACTCTTTATATATTCATTCGGAACAAATTCAAGCCATACAGTCTGCCATATACCTGTTGTCCTTGTGTAGCTGCATCGCTCGGATTTATATGCATAGCACTGTTTTCCGCTTGGCTGTGTTCCAGTTCTCTGATAGTCTTCTGCTCTTACAACAAGAAGATTGCTTCCCTCTTTTACGTAATCAGTGATATCGAATGAAAAGGAAATATATCCGCCTATGTGAGATCCGACTTCTTTTGAGTTTACCCACACTGTAGTTCTGTAGTCGCAAGCACCAAAGTGGAGTATGGTTCTCCCATTAATTTTTTCAACATCAAATGTTTTCCTATACCATACACATTCCATAAAATCTTTGATGCCAAGTCCGGACAATTCACTTTCCGGCGAGAATGGGACTGTTATGGTTTTATCGTATACATTTTTTCCCGATTCAAGATGCATTCCTCGCTCAACGCCGCTCTTGCCTGAGTCAATTGAAAAAAGCCATTTTCCATTGAGATTTTGCCAAGTGTCGCGCAAGAATTGAGGCTTTGGGTGTTCACTTCTTGGAATAGCCATAGTTAATTCACCTTTCTATTGAATAGTTATCTGCAAACATATTTTACCATAGCGCCCGAAATATTCATAGTTTTTTTAACAAATAACAAAATGTTGTTTTTGTTTGACAGTAATTATTCGGGCAGATATAATTTAGAAGAAAAATATGGATTGGGGAATGCATATGAAAACAAGATGGACCGAAGCTGAAGCCTGGGCATGGCAAAAAGAAGTTGGCTGGCTCAGAGGGTGTAATTTCATTGGAAGCGACTGCTGCAGCAGAATAGATATGTGGCAAAGCTACAAGAGCGAAGAACATTTGAAAACTGCAGAAAAAGAACTTTGTTTATGCGAAAAAATAGGGTTTAACACAGTCAGGCTTATAGTTGAGTTTGATGTATGGCTGCAGGAAAGAGAGTCATTTTTAGACATACTTGAAAAATACATATCCCTTTGTGACAAGTACAATCAAAAAGTAATGATTGTTTTGGCAAATGAAGCTCAGCTTTGCAGAGGAGATAAATACTCTCCTAAACCGCTCGGAGAACAAACATATGCCCTGGGTTATCACCAAGGAAGATTTCCTTTGACAGAAGAACAAAAAGCATTGACGCCTTATCATGAACTTGAAAGAAAAGAAACAAAAGACAAGTATCTTGAAATGGTAACTGAAATAGTCGGAAAATACAGAGAAGACAAAAGAATTATTTGTTGGAATGTATATAACGAGCCCGGAATCACAATTGGTGTAGAACGTTCAATCCCCCTGATAAAGCTTATGTTTGAAACAGTAAGAAAAATGGATCCTTCTCAGCCTCTTTGTGCAGATGTATACTACTGGACTGGATATAAAACATTCAGGGCAAATGAACAAGTATGTGTGGATCTTTCTGATGTCATATCATGGCATTGCTACAAACCCTTGGAAAGATTTGTAGTTGATTATGAGGATTTGAAAAAGCTCGGCCGCCCGATTCTTTTGACAGAATGGCTTAACAGAATACAAAAACAATATGTGAGGGAAATATATCCTGTTCTGTATCTGGAAAGAATTAATTGCTGGTGCTGGGGTTTTGTCGCAGGCAAAACACAGACATATGAGCCGTGGGACTCATTGTGGGATCAATATGAATTGTCAAATGGCACAAAAGACTTTGATTTCACATCATGGCAACACGATTTGTTCAGGCCCAGTTTAAGACCTTACAATCCTAAAGAAATAGAACTGATAACTGATTTCAACAACAAATAATAAAAAAGATAACTGCTTACAAACTCTAATCTGTTCGTAAGCAGTTTTTTTGTGTCTTATTTTCTGAATGCCTGAGTGTCGTACCTTCCGTTTTCCATGTTGCAGAAATCGAAATATCCTCTTGTCCAGGCATATCTGCCTTTGCCGTCATCCAATGTTATTCTGCCATATCTGTCATAAAGACCAGAAACGGTTAAAACAGCTTCGGTAATCTTTTCTCCAACATGTTCAGCTGTTGCAACGACAGTGTGGCGACCATATGTAGTATAGCAAATTCTCTCTACAGGTGAGCACTTTATATGTACTTCTTCCCCTTCGGTCCACAGTTCATATATTTCAGGACCCATTGAAGCATAAAAATCTCCATCTTCAAGGGCTTTCATGATTGAGTTGTACTCAAGTTTTTCGGATTTTATCATGATAAATCCGCCGCATGAATCCCAACGGGGATGTCCTTCCGGGAATCTGTCATGGTTGTCGTCTGTTGCCATACAAGCAATCTTGTTGCCTCTTCTCAGCATATCATCATAAACGTGATGGTTGATTTCAGGGTATCCGGCTACAAAACTACTATTGTTAAATATTTCCATAGCGAATACACCCTTGATGTTTCTGTAATCATCAAGATCCTGCTCTGACCATGTCGGATGGTTGTAGCATGCTAGAAAGCCTTCAGCACAAGTTTTTTCAATGATATCATTTACATTCTTATAGTTTCTCTCATAATCCGGTGTTCCAGTGTATTGCTGCTTTTCTCTTAAGTCTGCATGATTGTCAGGAATATACTTAGGATTAAAGCACGGCATCTTAGTATTGTGAGGGTCTTTAGAATAGAAACAAATGTGTGTACACGGAGTGTGATTCCACGCTCTATCGCCTTTTTCATCATTTACATCCATTTCATATCCCGTAATGGCCATAAAATTCTCATCATTTAAATCTGAATGATCGATAAGTACATTGTGATCCGTAAAAGCGACAATTGAATAACCATATCTTTTGTATACTTCTTTTAATTGTTCAACAGTATAATGTCCATCAGATAAAACACTGTGACAATGCATATTTGCTTTGTAAAAATTTCCTTTTTCAGGCAATAGGTAATGTCTCATTTTTCTCTCCTCAATTGTTATATTTTTTTCAGCTTGTTTGACAATTCCGATGCTCCGCTTTGAACAAATCCATAGTCGCATCCGACAAAGAATATTGTTGCGCCTAGTTTTTTCCACATCTTCAGCCACTCTTCATCATAGAAGGTTGCAACACCAAACGGCTTATTTGCTTTTCTCAAAACTTCTGCAGCCTTTTCATAGATTTTAATGAGCTTTTCGTCTTTGACTTGACCGATAAGACCAACAGAACCTGACAAATCATTTGGACCGAAAACAAAAGCGTCGACTCCTTCAACTTTTACAATATTTTCAAGGTCTTCAATTGCGTCTATATGCTCCAATTGAAGCACTCTCAAACAATTCCTATACGTTTTTGTTACATACTCCATTTGTGGAATTCTGCCATAACCTGAAGCTCGCATAGGTCCATATCCTCTTACTCCTTTAGGAGGATATTCGCATGCTTCGACTGCTTTTTTGGCGTCTTCTGCACTTCTTATGTACGGGAATATAATGCCTTCAGCTCCCATGTCAAGTACGGGTTTAGCAAGCACCGGATCATTCCACGGAATTCTGACCCAAGCAGGTACTCCTGCTGCTCTAGATGCAATTAGATTGTTCTGCAAAACTGTGCCTGAGATTGGTGAGTGTTCGCAATCAATCCACAACACATCAAATCCTGATTGTCCCACAGCTTCAGTCACAGCAGTGTCGCCAATACATATAAGAGTTCCGTTTACTTGCTGTTTATTATCCAATTTTGTTTTAAGTTCAGCATTTGTCATAATGGTTCTCCAATTAATAATGCCTTTTTAATAGTTAGCTTTTGCCAAAGTGTGCATTTCCTCTTTTTTGATATACATTTGCCTGTCAGCATCTTTCATCAATTCGGGAATTGTTCTGACTGTTAAATCTTCAGAATAAGCAAATCCGTAAGATACGCTGATGTCTTTTTCTTCCTGCATTTTTACAAAGCGAACGATCATATCCTGAACAGTTTCAATTGAAACGTTTTCTATAACTACCACAAATTCGTCTCCTCCGAATCTGTAGCATTTCTTTCTGTTGTTATTGCAGAAACACTCAGTTATTACATCTGCTGTTTTAACAATCAGTTTATCTCCTTCTTCGTGTCCCTTTTTGTCATTTGTAACTTTAAGCAAATTAAGATCAAAGAATAATAAAGCAGCAGATCCTGTATGGGATTCCATGTCAACCATGTCTCTTTCCCAAGCATAGCGGTTAGCGGTAGTTGTCAAAGTATCTGTTTCAGCTGCAAACCTCAAAATGTTTTCAAGTGAATTTCTGCGCTTTATGGCATTGTTGTATGACCTTGCCAAAAGCCTTGTTTCTCTTGGTCCTTTCTTGTCATTCAAGTAATTGTCATGTTTGATTAGTTCACTGTACAAAATTAATGGCTTGATAAGTACTCTATACGAAATAGTAGAAACAACTGAAATAACAACTACAACCGACAATGTCAATACCCACAACAATATTCTTATCAGATTGACAGAATTGCCAAGTGACTGAGTAAATTTGTTGCTCTCTTCCTGTAGAATTCCGTTACATTGTCCTATGTTTCTTGAAACTATACCTTTATCTTCGGAAAACTCATTTGAAAACAGCATTTTTTTAGCAGTTTCCAGCTTTTCTTCATCTGTCATTGCTTTCTCGGACTCACTGAGTTCAGGTAATACTATCGTTTTGAGTTCTGCAAAGCCTTCAGGAAAAGGATATACGGATGCAACCAGGGCTATCGCTTTGTTTTGGGTTTCAAGCATCCTGCTTGAACTCTCAACTGCCTGATCTAATAACTCTTGAGCCCTAGGTGAGATATCAAATTGCTTAACAGCTTGTTTGATGCTATCTCCTCTGTGACTGGGTTCTGCCATTTCTTTGGCATATGCCATCAAAGCAGATATATTTATATGTCCGGCTTCATCATTTGGCATTACAACATAAGTAGTAGCAGAAGCTGAAAGTACACTAGATCCTGAAATCAAAGATGTCAATATGCTTGATCTCTGACCGTTTTTGGCGTTAGTTTCTGCCAAAGTGGTGGTACGGTTGTTAATCGACCATATAGAAGCAATAATTGCTATGTGCAGTATTGCCAATATGATAGCAGTTGGAATATACAGAGTTTTAAGTGATACTCCATTTATTTTTCTAGTTGAATTTTTATCCATTATCTTTTCTGCCTTTTGCGATAATTGTTGAGTGAAAAATACATTGAAATTATATACGTGCTCAATCAACAAATCTATTGATTATATTACCGAATTTTCTTCCCTATATTTGACAACATGCCTTTTAACCAATTGTGCTCAAAAACAGCGAAGCCAAGTCGGGATCAAATTGTGTTCCAACCCCTTCTTCGATTATTTTTCTGGCTTCTTCTTTTGAAAATGCTCTTTTGTATACCCTTTCGGAGACAAGAGCATCATAAACATCGGCCAATGCCATAATTCTTGCTTCAACAGGTATTTCTTCACCTTTGAGTCCGCTTGGATAACCTGTGCCGTCAAATCTTTCGTGGTGATATTTTGCAATGTTGCAAGCTATGTTAAAGTACTCTTCTTTTTCAACATCCTGCATTGTCTTTTTTATGATTTCCGTTCCATATTCGGCGTGTTTTTTCATCACTTCATATTCTTCACCGGTCAATCTTCCCGGTTTATTAAGAATTGCATCAGGTATTTTAATCTTTCCGATATCATGCATCGGTGCAGCCAAAACTACATTTTTGTAGTATTCATCAGTCAAATTTGTATATTTCTCCTGTTTTTTCATCTGAAGAATGAGATTTTTTACATAATCTTCCGTCCTAGTGATGTGACCACCTGTGTTTTCATCTCGCTCTTCGACAACGGTTGCAAGTGAAGTGATTACGCTTTGCTGAATAGACTCCACTCTCATGCCCTGGTAAATCTCACGAATGTTTCTTGAGCAGATTACTGAGTAAAGAATCATACCTACAACACAGAATGTTGCTGTGTTCATAACATCTAATGAAAAAATTTCTCTTGATTTGAAAAAATATGAAGAAACAAGGTATAATCCGGACTCCAGAATCATCACACTGTACATTCTTGCGGGTCTGTCGTCTATACTCAATGGCAATATTGCAATAAAGACTATAATACTTGTCGCAGGAATTGCATAGTTGGTCGGTTGTGTGCTCAGAATTCCGGCGTACACGCATACAAGAATCATTTGCGAATAACACAAAATAATCCTGAAAATATCATTCATTTTGCGGTCCAGTGTTATTCTGTTCAAAATGAATACTACTGAGCTGCCTATAAACAAGAAAAGGTACGGAAATAGCACTGATGAATGAGTCAGTGTGTTGAAAACAAAGAATCCTAGTCCCATTACTGCTGCAAGAATAGAAGTCACGCTCAAAATATGAGTGTTTCTTGTCCAGACTTTGGATTTTATTAAATCGTATTCTTCTCTTTCCAATCCACAATAGAAAAAATATGATTTGATTCGATTGCTTTTCATTTTTACCCCTAGTGTCGATTTTATCTAAGTGTCATGCAATAATTATATATTATATATCCGCACAAATCCACAAAAAAACTCACAAAACCTAGATGTTCATTATTCTTGACTTTTTTCTTTTTGTGTGGTAAATACCAAATTGTAAATATTCAGAAAGGTCTATACTATGGAGTCGTTGATTAAGAAAGAGCGCAATCCCGGAATCGAATTGTTCAGATGCGTTTCCATGATTATGATTATCATATTGCATGTGACAAATCAGGGCGGGGTTTTAGGTGCAACTGATTCTCAAAGCCCCTCATATTTTGCTGCATACTTTTTGAAAGTCATAGGTTATTGCGCTGTTGACTGCTACGCTGTAATTTCAGGTTATGTAAATTCGGGAAAGAATTTCAGAGTAACAAAGATTTTTTCAATGTGGCTTGAAGTAGTATTCTGGCTTGCAATTCCTGCCATAATTTGTCACTTTTTCATACCATCGGTCACAGTAACTCAGGATAAGTGGATAGAAGCTTTCATGCCTGTTTCCACAAAAGCTTATTGGTATTTTAACGCATATATTCTCCTGTTTGCTCTGATGCCCATATTGAACAGAGGACTTGAAGCTTTAACTGAAAAACAGCACAGATACATCATGATTTTCCTGTTTGTCACAGTGACATGCATGCCTTTTATAGGCGGAAGCGATTTGTTTGTTACAAGCAGCGGTTACAGCGGCATATGGCTAATTATACTATTCGTATTCGGAGCATATTTCAGACTGCACGGAATACCCAAATTTGCCAAATGGTATGTCACTCTACCTGCGTTCTTCTTGTCTGCCGGAGCCTCATGGGCGCTCGATCTACTCAGATTGGAATTGGCAAGAAGCGGAAAAGTTGAGAGCTCAGACTTACTGTATAGATCTCTTGACAGGGCTTTGTCATATATCTCACCATTTATGGTAATCATGGCAATCAGCTTTTTGTGCCTGTTTGCACAAATGAAAATCAATGCTAAGCCATTGCGCAAAATATTGCCTATCATGGGAAGAGCTACATTCGGTGTTTATCTGTTCCATGTCGGAGACATGATCTGGGTACACTGGCTCAAAGGAAGATACAAAGATTTCGGAAGTTTTGAATGGTGGAAATTGCTTTTGGCCGTAATAGGCGTATCCATATTACTCTTTATAGTGTGGGATATAATTGCAATCGGAAGAATTTACCTGTTTAAATTGTGCGGGTTACCTTTCAAAAAGATCAAACAAAAAATAGAAAAGAAAAAAGAACAAAAAGTTCAAACAACTTCAGAAGACAACAACGGGACTGCTTAAACAGTCCCGATTTTTTTATGTTTCAAGAATCGTTATCTTTGGATGATTATTTCTGAAAATGCTGTCAGTAGTATACAACATTGTAATTTCATTCAGCAGATTGCCTTCGAGCACCGTCTCTTCACAATGAGATACGAATACATACAATTCTTTTGCACCTATTTTCTTAAGTTCAGCACACGCCATAGATAAAGTCGTACCCGTTGCGCAAATGTCATCAATCATCAGGATGTTTTTGCCTTTGACTGAATCAGTATCTCCGTTAATGCTGAAACTGTCTATCTTTCTTGTTTTTTTGTCTCTGTGTTTCATTCCGAAAACGTAGTCATTTAAAAACAAACTGGAGTACCTTTTCACTGCACCCTCATCCGGATAGAACATCACAACATCATCACCAATTTCATCAAGCACTTTCATGATTATATCTTTTGGAGTCGCAATTCTGATTCTATCTAATAGAGCTTCGCTGACATATGAGTGGGGGTCAAGAACTTCAACACATGTAAAATTCAAACTGTTGATGATATCAGCAAAGTATTTTAGTGTAAACACATTGTTGTCATCTTTGACTCTGTCGCGTCTTGCGTTAGGAATATACGGCATGACGAGTTTTATGTCTTGTATATTTTTTGTACGCATATGTTTAACAAGAAAACACAAAGCGACAAGCTCTTCATTAGAATCAAAGAGCCACTTTATTGTGTTGCATTGGCCAAACTGCAGAATATTTATATCTAATTTCAGATCAAGAGTTTTGTCATTGAAATGATTGAGTTTAACTTCTGTTCCGTTCAAAAAAATCATAATTGCACCTCGTCCGTATAAGTTTTTTCCGTAGTTATTGTAACATAAAGTATAGTTGTAACTCAAGGACTTGAGTGGCCTTGACTATTTACTCAATTGTAATTATAGAGTGCACTTCAAGCTTATCCAGTTTTGTCACTACTCTGCCATCTTTATATTCATATTCCAATTCTTTTCCTGATGGCATCTCAATTACTCTACGGGGTTTTAGTGGATACTCAATTGATACTTTCAAATCCATAATAGGCAGTATTTCATCAAAATTAGAAACTCTGCTGTTAGAGTGAGGAGTAGAATGATTTAGCAGATTAACATTTAATACTCCATTTTTTGTTGTCAGAACAACTTGAGCATAATGAGTGTTTTCAACAATCACTTTTTTAGTCTTGTATTGAACACTTATAGCTTTTTCAATGTAGTCCCTGGCTCCTGTAGTTTTAGCGTCCTGATAAGAACCGTAACTAGGATAAATGCCTACAAAAGTGCCTTTTCCATATTTGTTATATGTAGCTAAAACCTTTCTGTCACTTTCTCTTTCGTATCTGTCAGTATAGTAATAATCTAAGATTTCAGCACTCTCAGCTGTCACTTTGGCAGTCTTGGTTGTCAAAACTCCCGACTTATCTTTTATTTTAATCTTAGCTTCAAATTTGTCATCGTTTACTTCTACCCTGACACCTAATTCTTTTTCAAAATATTTGGTTGAATCGGGTCCGCAAATTATTACTTCTCCGCCTTGTTTTACATAATTAATCAGCTTCTCTTTTATCTCATCTTCGATTATATCAAGATTTCCTATAGCAATGAATTTGTATTGGGATAATTCTTCTTTGCTCATGGACATAACTTGATGAGACAAAAGTAATTCTGATGAATAACCTGCATCCAGAATAGCAAAGAGCAGCCCGTGTGTGTCTTCACCATAGTTATTTTTTGAATTCCATCTGAACAAATCCGTTTTGTGATTGTACACAGCTTTTTGGGACAATATTACGGCACCTTCGTGAACGGGACTGGCTTTGTGACATGTTGTTTCTCTAGCCCGGCAGAATTCAGCTAGTTTAGCCCATTTGTCTATGTGATGCTTTTCAATTGTACCTGCTACTTGAGGGTTATATACTTCAAATCCTCCGCCTAAGGCTATGACTTCGCCTGCTTCAGCGCACAATTGTTCATATTCTTTGCTCACATAAGGATTAGTTGTAAAACCCCAGCACATAAGATCCCAGGCCTTTGTGCTGTTTTGCATTGCTCGTCCTTCAAATATTGCTGAATTGATACTGTTTGTAGGAGCATAGTCACCTGAGATGAAATCCACACCAATTGTTTCATCTCCCGGAGAATACGAAGAATAGAGCCAATTGCTCGCGACTTGGAAATCCGGACACACTTTATGCACTTCATCACAATAATGCTTTACGTATTCAAAAAATTCTCTTCTGCAAAAATCCCTGTATTCTTTCAGTCCTGTTTCATCATCTTCTGAAGGAGCATCTAACCCTGTTTCTTTTTTGTATTTTTCTTTTGCCCAATGGCTAAAGTCTACTATTGCTCCCCAACAGTCGCCATCGACCCAGACTCCGTTAATATGCCAATCTTTAGCTAATTCTATCAGCTGCGGAATCATCAATTCATCAACATATGGACAGAAAACAGATGTGGCTCTTGTTTCAGGAGTGCCATCTATCTTTACTGCAGCCCAGTCCGGATGACGAATAATTGCTTCAAAATCCCAGACACCTGAAAAGTGTGAATACAATGCGACATCGTGCTTTTGTGTCACTTCTCTCCACATTTTCAAGATATCTCCCTTCATTTCAGGAGCCCTGTAGCCAACATTCGTTGGATAGCTTGAAATGCCTTGATGTCCTTTTGTGTCACATTGAATATAATCGGGTTTTACTTTTGTAAGCAATTCATCTATTGTGTCGTAATCGCAAAACTCGCCAATACCAGTTTGGTCATTATGTGCATGAAAATCAAAATGCATTCCGAAAAATGAATCTTTTCTTTTCTTCATACTTCCTCCGTATTATCAAATATTACTCTAATATTTTACCATAACAACTTGCTGTTTTGTAGCATCAGTTTCAATTGAACAGCACTAATATTTTGTGTATAATTTCAAATATAAATCCAAAAGAATAGGTGAATACATGCACTACCTTATTGCAATAGATTCTTTCAAAGGATGTCTGTCTTCGGTGCAAGCTGCTGAAGCAATTAAAAAAGGACTAATAGAAAAAGATCCAGAATCCATCGTTAGAATTTGCCCCATGGCAGACGGCGGAGAAGGAACTCTGTTTGCTTTGACTGAAGAATACGAAAGATTCAGCGTTTTAACTAAAGCAAGCAACGGAAAAAGAAAATACGGACTTATAGGCATAAGAGAAGACAACGCCATAATTGAAATGGCACAATCTGTGGGCCTGGACAGTGTTGAACCTGATGAGAGAAATCCCGAATTGTCCACCACTTTCGGAGTCGGCATGATGATAGATTCTGCTTTGAAGAAAGGAATAAAGCATATCTATCTTTGCGTAGGCGGAAGCGGAACAAATGACGCAGGAGCCGGGATGCTCAGTGAACTAGGCGCTATTTTCTATAACAAAAACGGCAATGAGATTCACGATATTCGAGCTAAAGACTTAACTCTCATAGAAAAGGCGGATTTGTCCCGAGTCAAAGAGACACTGGCTGATACTCAAATTACAATAATAACGGATGTCAGAAACGAACTTCTCGGCGAGCAAGGAGCAAGCAAAGTGTTTGCCAAACAAAAAGGCGCAGATGAAGATATGATACTGCGTCTGGAAAAGAGCTTAGGCCACTATGCTGATGTACTTGAAAAACAGACAAAAAAGACAAACAGACATATCCCGGGAACAGGAGCAGGTGGCGGAATTGTCTATTCACTGACTTTTTTTGACAATGTCAACATTGTGTCAGGAGCCAGAGCTGTAATAGAGTATCAAGGGATAGAACAATTACTAGACGAAACAGATGTCCTCATAACAGGTGAAGGCTCAGTCGACGTTCAGAGCACATATGGAAAAACAATAGATGTTTTGTGTGAACTGGCGCAAAAGAAGAATAAACCTGTAATTGTTTTTTCGGGTAGATGTGAAAATCCGGATGAAATCTATAGCAAATATCCTTCAATAAAGAAAATTTATTCGACCATGGATATTGCAAAAGATAAAACAGATTCAAAAAACAATGCTTCATTGTATTTACAGCAATTAGCAAAAAGTATCTAAATGTAAAAAAATACGTGTCCGTTAATTTGGGCACGTATTATTTTTGTTATTTTGCATCTGGTCCTTTGTATTCAAGACAAAGCATCGTCAAATCATCAAATTGTTCTGCTTTATCCACAAATGAGTCAACAGACGTTCTGACTTGCTTAAGAATACCTTCCGGAGAAACTGTAGTATCTTTGTTGAGTGAAGAAATCATACGATCAAGACCAAACAATTGTTCATTATTGTTTGTAGCTTCAGGAACGCCGTCTGTGTACAAGAACAGCTTGTCACCCGGATTCATTTGTAGCTCATATTCTTTATATTTAATACCTTCCATGCTTCCGACTACCAATCCGTGTTTGTCATGGACAAGTTCAAATCCGACATCGCGCTTGCACAAAACTGGATACTCGTGTCCTGCATTGGAAGCAACAAGTTTACCTGTAGATATTTCAAGAATTCCGAGCCATACTGTAACAAACATGTCTTCTCTGTTATTTGCACAAATAGCAGCATTTGTGTCGGTCAGAATCTGGGAAGGAGATTTTCCTATCATTGCGTTGTTGGACAAAATGATCTTAGTTGCCATCATGAACAATGCAGCCGGTACGCCTTTTCCTGATACATCGGCCATAACCATGCACAAGTGGTCATCATCAATGAGGAAGAAATCATAGAAGTCTCCGCCAACAGCTTTAGCAGGATCCATTGAAGCATAGATATCAAACTCTTTTCTTTCAGGGAAAGCTGGATATATGCTCGGAAGCATATCTGACTGAATGGAAGATGCCATATGCAGTTCGGTTTCTATCTTGGATCTGTCCATTTCCTGTTTCTGGTATTCTTCATTTTGTTTATTTACTATAACGGAGAACATTATGACAGCTGATCCTACTGTTGCGAATATAATAAACTGTACACCAAACAATATGGTCTGCAAAACAATTGCAACTACCGGAGATACCATATAGATCCAGAACGCAATATCGACCTTTTTATCGATGTTTTTATGATTGCGAATGAGCAAGAACATGTCCATTAAAAGCATTGTTAGAGGAACGAGATTTGACAAAACGTATAGGCTTCCTCTGTGGTAAACATTTGCATCATCGAAATAGAACATAAAGTTAGTAAATCTGTCAACAATACAAATGACAACATGTACAAACAAAAGTGCAAAGAATAAATTTGCAAATAGTTTATAATGCTTTTGCTGCTTTGATACGACAAGAACAAGAAGCGACATCAATTGGGCCATTAATCCTGCTGTCACCATTTCTATGAATGTGACTACATATAATGCAGTTTTGACTCCGTCACCGGGTATGCCATCCATCAATTGGCGAATTAGGTGTGAAGTGATGTACAAGATTATAAATGCAAAGAAAATCTGAAAATATCTTCTTACTTCTTTTCTCAAATGCCTTGATGAAGAAATATGCAAAAAGCATAATCCGCAGACACCTATACCTACGGCAATAATGATTAAGTTTATTAAATTTACTACTGAAACACTGAATACCATCTGTTTTTCTCCCGTTGTAAATTGTTTTGCGGTAAAAAATATATGGCTATTATATCATGAAAAGTGCCGCGATGGTAGTCGCGGCACGAATATTTTTTCTCATTAAATTACACAAATTCTACTTCAACGGTTCCTGCAATATCTTCACAATCAATGTTGATTACCTGATCGCATACGGTTTCATCCTGGTGAGGAATTACAACTCTGCCAACACAATCTTCAACAGTGTTTATTACAAGCCAATTCTTCGGGATCTGGATTACAACCCTTCCCGCAATGTCAGATACTTTGATTCTGCCATGGCCGGGATATTTGTCTTTGTTTGTTATGTAAACTCTTACGCTTCCTGCAATATCATCTATGCTAGCATCGCTCAGATCGTTTTCAGCATTCAGATAAATCTCACTTCTGCCTGGATGATTAACATCAATACCGAGTATTCTTCTCTTATCTTTTGGAATTACCATTCCAACACCGGCAACGAGTAAGAACGCAGATAGAATTACTATCCAAACCGGGATAATATCTGCTCCGCCTTTACCAACCAAAATTGATATTGTTTGCTGGAACAAAAGGAATAATCCTGCTATTGGAAGGAATATTGTTGCATATGTTCTGTCGACAAATATTTTAGCTATCCAGCCTACACACAAAACCGCCAAAAACAGTTTCCATGGAGACAGACCATACTCTTCAAAAGAAAAAACATTAAGGGAACTGAGTATTAAGCAAACTGCTGCCAGAATAATTGCTACACCCCAGAATATTGAACCATTTCTTACTTCTCTGTTCACTTTCATCTTACTTTAACCTCATTTCTTGAATCTTGTCCCGGACATTCTGATAATACATTCTTGATAGATTTGTCTTCTTAGCTGATGCCAAAAAAGATATCTCACCTACGCCTGTAATGGATCTTTGAATACTCCTTATTTTCATTACATTGACGATACCGTTTTTTGATGATCTGACAAAATACGGAGGCAATTCCTCTTCAAGTTCGTATAATTTTTTGTGACATTCCAGACACACAGTAGCTGTATGAGCAAATACAAGTCCGTCGAGTGTTTCGAAGAACAGCAATTCTCTTACTGCAACAAATGTCTCGTTGTCTTTATCTCCGAGAGATATTTCTCCTGGATTGTTGACAAGTTTTGTTATCGCGTCCTGAAGTGCCAATGTGTTTTCAGTTACACTAGGGACCCTTATAACAATCTCTTCTTCGCTATTCGGTTTTATCTCTAAACTGATTTTCATGTTTCACCTATTTGCGAGTCAATTATTGTTTTCTTGCCAACATCCTTTTGACAAGGCCTATTGTAAACAAACGTTCTGAGAATGTAAACAAATTTGAATCAAGTGGTAGAAAATT
This sequence comes from Clostridiales bacterium, assembly GCA_016282315.1. GTDB lineage: Bacteria > Bacillota > Clostridia > Oscillospirales > CAG-272 > CAG-841. The sequence continues at coordinate 32,996 of JAEEKG010000108.1, forward strand.
GAATGTAAGTGGTAGAAAAATGGTATTTACAATGCTTTTTACACGTTGTATATCAAAACTGAAAAGCCGTTTAAAATGATACTGTTTCCTTCCAATGCTGTATTTGTATTGAGAATGATACCTTGTATTTTTTCCTTTTCGCTGACAGTCATTTTCTTTTCAGTTGGGTTAATTATAACCCTGATGGTTTCATTATCTTTTTTTCTTTCGTACCACAATGGGTAATTCATCTTTTCGTCGATGAACTTAAAACCCGCATCAGCATTCAAAGCTTTGTGATTGTGTCTAATGTCTATGAGGTTTTTAGTATATTCAAGCAACGAACCTTCTTTTCCTCTTTGGCTTGATACACATGGAGAGCCTTCAGAGTTGTCAACCGGAAGATACGGAGTGTCTGAAGGAGAAAAGCCTTTGTTTTTGCCTTCGTTCCACTGCATTGGAGTTCTTGATCCTCCACGACTGACCTGAGACCCTTCCTTGTCTATTCCCTCTATAAATCTCATTCCTATCTCATCGCCGTAGTAGATTATAGGGGGAGAAGGCATAGTCATAATGAATGCCATAACTGTCTTTATTTCTTCAACACTTCTGCCTTTTGAAATTCTCGGCTGATCATGGTTTCCTGAAACAAATGACCAATATCCTGTTCCTTTTGTCTTGTTCAGAATATTAACATACTCTTCAGAAAATCTGGATAATACGCCTTTTCCCTCTTTTCTGAAATAACTGTAAAAGTTTTCTTCGGGAATTTCTTTTCTGAAAAGCGAGCCGCCTGACAAAAACATGTCCATATGAAATCCGGCCGGGATTGACTCAAGAGGTCTGCTCCACTCTGAAATCAGGATTTTGCCAGGATATTTATTATCCATATATTCCCTGATTTCGCGCCAGAATTTTCGAGCGCCTTCTGTTTTCGGGTCAGATTTGATTACATCTTTAGCCATATCTACTCTGAACCCGTCACATCCAAGACCAAACCAAAAGTCCATCACTTCAATAAGTTTCTTCTTGTTGTTTTTACATATTTCACTGTCCATGCTCATTTGCCATGGCTCAGTTACATTGTAAAAGCCATAATTAATAGCTGGTTGAATTGCATAGAAACTGCACAAGTATCTATCGTCTCTTTCATATGCTCTCTTATTTAGATGAGGATAATCTGACTCATTGTCATTACACCATATATAAAAGTCAGAATAATCGTTCTTTTCTTTTTTTGAAGATAACTTGAAATACTCGTGTTCAATTGATGTGTGACATGGAATAAGATCACATATTATCTTTATTCCCATATCGTGAGCTTTTTTGCAAAGGTTTATGAAATCTTCGTTTGTCCCGTATCTCTTGGCAACCTTTTTGTGGTTTGTCACGTCATAACCGGCGTCGCCGAAGGGACTGTCGTAAAACGGATTAATCCATATTGCGTTGCATCCGAGCCACTTTATGTAATCCAGTTTTTCTATAATGCCGTTTAGATCACCTATACCATCACCGTTTGTGTCATAAAAAGACTGCGGATATATTTCATAAAAAACGGCATCTTTCAGCCAATCAAAAGCTTTGTCCATATAATCAATCCTTAAATTTTAGATAGTTTTCTTTCTGCTTCAAGTCCTGCTTTATAGTTGTTTATAAAATTATTGAATTTAACTCTATCTTTTTCATCAGCATTGACTGTCGTTCTTTTTACATCAGAAAACAGTTTGTTCAGATAAACCGAAAGCGTTTCGTTATTATCCAGCATATACAATGCTAAGATTGCTATTCCCCAGGCTCCGCCTTCTCCTGCGTTGTCCATGACTGTAACGGGTGCATTTACAAGCGCACTTACTGCCTTTTGGCCAATTCCGGGCGTTTTGAAATATCCTCCGTGCCCGTATACTAAATCAACTTTCACATTTTCGCTTTGCAATATATCCATGCCGAGAGAAATGGATGCGATTGCGGAATAGATCTGCATTTGCATAAAGTTTGACAAATTCATTTTTCCATCCTGAAGGCTGAATACCATAGGAGCTCCCTTGTATGTCTTGGCAAGAGGCTCTCCGGCTAGGAAGTTATATCCGGACAGATTACCTACATTTTCATCGCTCTCTAGAGCTTTATTGAATAGCAAAGGAAACAATTTGCCTTTATCTGCTTTCGCTCCGCTCAACTCAATTACTTCACAGAACAGATTAACCCAGTTATCTATTACAGAAGTACATGTGTTTGTGTGAACTAAAGCAGCTGCAGCTCCGGATGGTGTTTGGATAACATCTATTTCCGGATAATAATTCTTCATATTCTTTTCCAGAACAACAGTGAGATTGGCGCTTGTTCCAAGTGACATGTTGGCTGTTTTAGGCTCAACGCAATTGGTACAAATCATGCCTGTTCCCATATCCCCTTCAGGAGGACAAAGCGGGCAGCCTGGCTGAAGAGTTCCACTCGGATCAAGTAATTTTGCTCCTTGTTCAGTTAGATATCCAGCATTCTCACCCGCAACCAAAACATCAGGCAAAAGATCAACAAAATTGACATTCAGGCCAAAATCTTTAAGTCTGGTATTGAACTTATTGAGCATTGTCTTGTCATATTGCTTATTGTCATCTATCGGGAACATTCCGCTTGCATCATTGATGCCCAGAACTCGTTTTCCAGTCAGACAATAATGAACATAGCCAGATAGAGTATTTAGATGCTTAACATCTTTGACGTGTCCTAGGCCTTCCAATACGCTCTGGTAATACTGAGATACGCTCCATCTCATCGGAACATGGAACTTAAACAATTCGGATAATTCTTCGCTTGCCTTCTGAGCGTTTGTATTTCTCCACGTTCTGTAAGGAGCCAGAAGTTTATCTTTATCGTCTGTTGCAATATATCCATGCATCATTGCAGATATACCGATGGCGTCGAGTTTTTCAATCGGTTGACCATAATTTTCCACAAGTTTTTTGTAGCTTTGCTGGAATCCGACCCAGACTTCATCCAAGTCATATGACCACAAACCATCAACTAAAATATTCTCCCAATCGTATCCGCCCTGAGCCAATACTTTTGCATTCTCATCTGTTAAAACCGCTTTTATTCTGGTAGACCCCAATTCTATTCCTAAAACTCTCATTATTACTCCTTAAAGCTGTGAATCACAAAGTGCTATTAAATCTTCAACTTTTGCTTCTGCTATTCTGATGCAGCAGTCGCATGCTCCGTAATATATTCTTACAATTCCGTTTTCAAGCAGTGCTCCGCACGGGAACAATGCGTTTGATCTGTACCCTTTTGTTTTTTCGAAATCGTCATCCGGAACTATAAGAGGCTTTTTTGACATTCCTATAACTTTTGAAGGATCTTCCAAGTCAAGAAGCGCAACTCCTATTACATATCTCTTTCTCCAAGCCTTTTCCCAGCCGTTCTTTCCTCTGTTAGGATCTACATCCACTGAGTGGAAGAGCATAAGCCAGCCTTTGTCAGTTTTAATCGGTGGAGCTCCCGGGCCTATTTTGTCATTGCAGAACGGAACACTTTCAGTTCCCATTACAAGCCTTGACTTGCCCCAATAAACTAAGTCCGGAGACTCAGAAAGCCAGATATCAAAATAGTTGCCGTTTCTAGAATAAACAGGCATCGGTCTTTCCAGTCTTACGTAATTGCCGTTAATCTTTTCCGGGAACAAAACCATATTTCTGTTTTCGGGAACAGAAATGGATTTCATTTCAAAATCCTTGAAATCTTTTGTTGTAGCTATTCCGCCGCAGACTCCGTGTCTAGTGTCAACAGCAAAACAGAAAACATATTCTCCGTCTATATATGTTATTCTCGGGTCATATGCTCTCATGATTTCTTTTGTTCTGAGTTCAAAACATGGCTCGGGTTCAACTTCCCACTTAATTCCGTCCTTTGAATAAGCCAGTCCGAGATTTGTCTTGCCGTCAAGAATTTCTTTTTCAAAATCCCCGACATCATTTCTGAATACCATGACATACCTGTCGCCCTGCTTTATGACACCAGCGTTGAAAGTGAGGGCGCTTCTGTAAGGAACATCCTTATATGTCAGAACCGGTGTAGGATATTTCTTTACGCATGAAGCAGTGACAAAATCCGCTTCGTTAATTGTTTCATTTGGTTTGTATGGAGCAAACAGACCGCTGTCTTCCATTCCGTTAAGGTTCTTAATCATAGTACTTGTCTCCGTTCGTATTTTTTTTGTTAATTATTTATCATGGTGTCAAGTAAAGAATATGCAAACAGCCAATGCATTTCTTTAGAAGGATGATTTATGCTGTTAACTAGATAATTAGTCACACTGCATCCGTGAGCATACATTTTCTTCCACTTGTCATAAACATCACAAACAGGAACATTGCATTCACGGGCGACTTGTTTACCTCTTTCAAGATACATGTCTAAAACGCCATTGTTCTGAGCGTCAATGCATTGTTTAGCAGCGTTGATCAGACCCTGGTCTTTCAGCTTGTATGAAACCCTTGTTGCCATCATGTTTGGAGTCATGAATATAACTTCACTTCCTGACTCTTTCAATTGTGTGAATATCTTCCTGAGTGATTCTGCGTAAGGATTTAACCCTTGTTCTCTCTGCTTACAGTCATTCAAGCCAAAACAAACAATTGTAAGATCCGGATGGTGATACAACACATCCCTATCCAGTCTTTCCACGCTTCTTCTGGCTGTTGTGCCGCTGATTCCCGCGTTAATTATACTTATAGGAGTTTCTTTAAAAAGATATCCCAAAATATCCTCTAAATAATGGTGATAAGCATTCTGAGAATCAAATTCAGTTGCAATTTGACCTTTTTCGTTAATAAAGCACTCAAAACAACCCTGAGTTACACTGTCTCCTAAAAAAGCAATTGTAGGAATTCTGTACTTGTCAGGATTGCTGCAGCTCCTTGACAAAATGTTCAATATTTCCATGAAGGCCTCCGTTTGTTTTTACTACAGTTATTATACCCCAATTTTATATATACATTCCACTTTATTATATATTTTTTGTTTTATTTACTTCGTTTTTGTGTTAACATTATTTCATGAATGAAATCACTTGGTTATTTGAGGGACCCCATGAAGGATTGCTTAGAATTAAATCAAGATAAAGACACTGTCGTGACTCAAGACAGAATGATAGACGTGCGCAATACCCTCGACACTAAAGTGTTGAGAGGAGTTGTTGTTGAACTAAAAGATTATTTCACAGATTGTCCCAGTGTTTTCAGGCTAGACAATAAGTGGTACATGTATTTTCTTGCCATCAGCAAAGACACAAAAGTGTCCGGATATGAGACACATATTGCTGTTTCAGATGATCTGCTTAATTGGAGTTATTTAGGCCCCATACTGAAAAGAGAAAAAAACAGGAGCTGGGACTCAAAACAAATTGCAGGATATGCTGCTTTGTATGATACAGGTTTAGGAAAAGGATGCAGGTTAAACAGATATCAAGATAACTATTGGGTTTCCTATCTAGGCGGATTTAAAGACGGATATGAGCCTGATCCACTCTCAATAGGAATTGCCAAAAGCAAAAATCCTACCGACTGCAAATCTTTTATAAGGTTAGATGAACCAATATTATCGCCATGTGACCCAGATTCCAGAGAATACGAGACAAAAACACTGTATAAGAGTACAATTATCTTTGATGATAACAAATTGACTTCACACAGATTTGTGATGTTTTACAATGCAAAAGGATTTGACAACAAAGAGAGAATCTACTCTGCTGTGTCAGACGATTTGATTCATTGGAAAAGATTCGGAAAAAAGCCTGTTATAGATGATGTTACAAATAACCCTGATTGTTATATAACGGCAGACCCTATGATATTAAAGGACAAAGACGGATTATATATAATGAATTTCATGAAGTATGATAAACAACATTCAGCTCATGACACATTCGCCTGTTCTTATGATTTACTTAACTGGACTGAATGGACAGGTGAACCCACAATCGCACCGGACAAAAACAATCCTGATCAGGACTTATTTGCTCATAAGCCCTGGATCATTACATGGCAGGGTCATGTATACCATTTTTATTGTGCATGCTCAAAAAATAACAGAAGATATATAGCTCTGGCAACAGATTTTTAAGGAGAAAAAAATGAAGGCAGATTTGACTTGGTCATATAAAGAATACGTACCGCTGTTATACAACAGAGGCGACATATATGTTTGCAGATTGGATCCAACTCCAGATTCTTTCACACTTGATTGGTACAATGTGGATGGTGCCAAAGAATATATAATTAAATACAAAAAAGAAGAGGCCGAAACTCCTTGGTCAAGTATAGTTGTTAAACCATCTTTGGGAGAACAGACAAATGCTACTGTAGGTAGCCTAATCGAAAACACCGACTATGTGTTTATGGTTGAGGCCGACAACGGCAAAAAAAGCATAGAAAGACTTGTAAGGACAGGATTCAGTGAAGGTATAACAGTCAATTACCTGCATCCAAGAGACAACTATTATGCTTTTTCAGGCAATTTTCTGTGCTCTCCTTCCCTTGTCAGACATCCTGATGGTTATTTACTTGCTTCAATGGATCTTCACACAGGTAATAGACCTCAGAATCTTACACTTTTGTACAGAAGCGATGACAATGGCTCAACATGGAAACATGTTTCAGACATTTATCCGAGCTTTTGGGGAAAACTATTCATTCACAAAAATGAATTGTACCTGATCTCAACTTCAACTGAATACGGAGATCTTCTCATCGGCAAGAGCACTGATGGAGGAAAGACATTCTGCCAACCGACAGTTCTGTTGAGAGGCGGTTGCAAAACAGATGAAAACGGAGTGCATAAAAATCCTCAACCTGTTGTTTATTACAACCACAGAATTTGGAACACCATGGAATGGGGCAGCTGGAAAAAAGGAGGACATGCACCAATGGTCATGTCAGCAGATGTTGATTCTGATCTTTTAGATGCACACAATTGGCTTTTTTCAGAGCCTGTTCAATATGACCCGAATTGGGAAGGAACTGCAGTTGGAAGAAGTGCCGGTTTGCTGGAAGGATGTCCTGTAATAGCTCCAGATGGAAAGCTGTATGTAATAACAAGATATGAGATAAGAAATTGTGAGCCGAGTTACGGGCTTGCTCTTGTGTTCAAAGTTGATGAAAATAACCCTGAAGCACCCCTAGAGTACAAAAGGGCAATGAAATTTGATGGAAATCATTCAAAATTCGTAATTAAAAGAGATGAAAAAACAGGCACGTACTATTCAATAATTGCACGAATAAAAGACGATTACAATAAAGACGCAAGAAACATTTGTTCTCTGGTAAAAAGCGAAGATTTAGTCAATTGGTCACTTGTAAAGGACATTTGGAATTACGAAAACTCACCCAAAGCTAAAGTGGGATTTCAATATGTCGACTGGTTTATTGAAAATGATGACATATTGCTGTTGTCAAGAACTGCCATGAATGATGCTGATACATTTCACAACAGTAACTACAGCAAATTCTATACTATAAAGAATTTCAGAAATCTGTGAGGCTGCCATGATAGTAAAAAAAGAAATAGGCTTTGTCCCCCAAGACACCACTATTACTCTTGGAAATCCTGTTTTTATAGATTGCAAAAATGCTCCGTTCAAAATATATGGAGTTAATAAAGATACCTTTGCAAGGATGCCTGTTGATGTTGCAAAAAGAGTAAGTCCTTCAGTTGAACATTCTTCTCAAACGAGCAATGGCGGAAGATTGAGATTCAGAACAGATTCAGATTATGTTGTTGTTCACGCAAAAATTAAGGATGTAAGCCCGAATTTCCAGCAAGCTAAGTCAGATGCATGCGGAATAGATATGCTCGCAAAAACAGGAAAAGATTGGTTTGTTCCTGGAACATGTATTCCTTCTCAAGGTGACGGAAAAGACTATATAGAATATAGGACAAGATTTGACAAATCTTTTAAAATGAAAGAGATATTGTTGCACTTCCCGATTGAAACAAGAATTGAATCACTTTCTATAGCGTTAAGAGAAGGTTCTGTTCTTGAAGAACCAACAGAATACAAGAACACAAATCCAGTGGTATTCTATGGGTCATCCATAACTTTCGGAGCATGCGCCTCTAAACCATCCAACACATATTGTGCTATGGTATCAAGAATGCTAGACACGGATTTTATTAATCTCGGATTTGGAGGAGCATGCAAAGCAGAAGACAGCATGATTGATTATTTGAAAAATCTGAAAATGAGTGTATTTGTTTATGACTATGATCACAACGCTCCTACTCCTGAATATTTGGAACAAACTCATTTCAGAGGCTATTGCAGATTCAGAGAAAAACAGCCCGATACTCCCGTAATTTTTGCAAGTAAACCTGATTATTCATATGACATATTCACCTATGATAAAGACGTTAACAAAGTCAGAAGAAGAATTATTATGAAGTCATATGAACAGGCTCTTAAACTCGGTGACAAAAATGTTTCTTTTGTAGATGGCAAAAAAATATACCCCAAGGACGTGTCACCATTCTGCAGTGTAGATGGTTGCCATCCAAATGACCTAGGGTATATGTATATGGCAAAAGCATTTTCAAAAGCTATAAGAGAATTCATTGAAAAAGACTAGGCGAAAAACCTAGTCCTTTTTGTATATTTGTTTAATTGCTTCGTATTTTTCACCTTTTATGTGAAGAATATATATTATAAGCAAAGCAAAACCTATGACTGCCTGATGGACAGCTTCTGCCACATCTACAGCATCCGCTGCTTGTTTTAAATTTAACAAAAACATGACTGCGTCAACAATTCCTGCAGCTATTGAGACTGACAAAGATATAATAACAACTTTTGCTCTTTTGAAGAATATGACTGCATTTGCAGAACAAACAGCATCAACCAGAGCCATAAATGGAGCAATTGTCATGTTCTTATGAACCACAAATTCGGTGATAAATATAACAAGGCTTACAATTCCAGTGATTATGTGAAGTGTCACATGATATGACTCACCTTTTTTATAATACAGTCCCACATACAAGTCTATGGAAAGGTATTCGATGAGAGTGACACCATAAAGAATAGTATATACATTGAACGAATTCAGACTCTTAATGAAGTTCAGCAACTCGACAATTGTACCTACTAAGCAGAAAAATATGACCAAAATCAGGAAAATAACTTCTCTCTTTTTTATTTTCTCAATCATAGTAATTCCTCTTGTTTTTGATGCCAATATTTTACCACATAAAGCACATCATTTCTATTGTTAATTTGATTTTGTTATGTTATGATAATCATAGATATCTTCGGAGGTATTATTATGACATTTTATATTTGTAAAGGATGCGGTAATATTATCGCATATGCAGAGAAAAAGGGTTGCAACGTTAAATGTTGCGGACAGGAAATGGTAGAGCTTGTTGCTAATACAACAGATGCTGCTCACGAAAAACATGTTCCTGTTTATTCAGTAGAAGGAAACACTTTAACAGTAAAAATCGGTTCAGCTCCACATCCGATGACAGAAGCTCATCTGATCAGCTGGGTTGCTGTTGAAACAAAGAAAGGTAATATGAGAAGAACTCTCAAGGCCGGTCAGGAACCAGTTGTTACTTTCCCAATTGAGTCCGACGATGAAGTAGTTGCAGTTTATGCATATTGCAATCTTCACGGTCTCTGGAAAGCATAATTATTTGTTTGTAATACCCGCCACATGTGATTGAACGATGTGGCGGGTATTTCTTTTGGTTCTATTCATTTTTTGTTTTTTCTTTCCTTCCTTGCTTTCCTTATTTCTTCATTTATTTTATTAAGATTCAGTTCAGAATTACCATTGTTTTCGGAAATAGTCCTCATCTTATCTACAGACAAAATTGCGTTTAGTGTCAATTGATCAACTTTGGTTTCAAAGGGGATACCACCCTCTAATACACTTTTTTTCAAAAACATTCTGACTGCTGTCGACAAATCGATTCCAAGTTCATTATAGATAGCATTAGCTTGATTCTTAAGTTCTTCATCTACCCTTATTTGCAATAAAGCCATATTCAAATCCTCCAACACTTTTGTAATTATATTATACTTATTTGTAATTACATTGTCAATACTGAAATGTGAATAACTTCAAATACTTGAAGTGTTTTTTTGACTATTCTCTTTCTTGAACACTCATTTTTCCATGAAAAAAATCATATATTATTCCTTTGAACAAGATATTGCCTCTTTTTACAACGGTTTCACCCAAAAAGTGTTCTAATTTCACTTGTCTCGCTTTTTTCATAGAAAATCGTTTGTATCCGATTTCCTGCAATTTCGCAGTATTAATGTATCATCCGATGCGAGCTATTTACAGCCCACTATTTTTGTTGTCAAAATGATTAAAAAATGGTAATATAGTTCTACTGACCGATCATGGAGCTAGAAATGTTTGAAAAATGCTTAGAATTAATAAATAAATATGACAATATAGTTATACATAGACACATCAATCCCGATGGAGATGCTATAGGGAGCCAAGTTGGATTAAAATACCTTATTCTGGAAAATTTCCCAGACAAAAATGTGTATATAGTTGGAGACAATCCCGTCAGATATTCTTTCATGGATGAATCAACTCCTCAAGAAGTTCCGGATAGTTTTTACAATGACGCATTGGCTATAGTACTTGATACTTCATCTGCTGAATTGATCAGTGATCAAAGGTACAAAACAGCAAGAGAAACTTTCAGAATAGATCATCACATTCAAAGCGAATCCATAACTGATTATGAAGTTGACGACACAAGTTATGAAAGCTGCTGTGGTCTTATAACAGCTTTTGCTAAAGAACAAAATCTAAAACTTACCCCTCTTGTTGCAAAATCTCTTTTCACCGGAATTGTTACTGATTCGGGAAGATTCAGATATGACGCCACAACCAGTAGAACTTTCGATCTATGCTCCTATCTGATGCAGGTTCCTTTTGACACCGATTCAATATACAGAAACCTTTATTCCCAAAGTTTTGAAGATGTTTTATTCAGGGCACAGTTTATATTGAAAATAAAGTTCACATCTCACAACGTTGCATATATTTATTCCACAAAGGAAGATGTTATTTCATACAACAGAGACTTTTTCTCCATTTCAAGAGGGATGGTAAGTGTTATGGCAGACATTAAAGGAGTAGATATATGGGTCAATTTCACGGAAAATGAAAAAGGCGTTATAGTGGAATTGAGATCGTCGAAATACAACATCAATAAAATAGCAGTTAAATATGGCGGTGGCGGTCACGAAAAAGCAAGCGGTGCAACATTAAAAGATAGAGAAACTGCGATGGCAATGCTTGCAGATTTAGACAAACTCGCAGAGGAGAATGGAAATATATGAGCAAAAAATTCACAAAACTCATATTGGACAAGATTAAAGAATACGACAGCATAATAATCATGAGACACTCCAGACCCGATGGCGATGCTGTCGGTTCAACCATGGGTTTGAGACAAATATTGAGGCTCTCTTTTCCCGAAAAGAAAATCCGTTTAATCAATAGTGACTATTCTGATTATGTTGCTTTTTTGGAAGATGAAGACAAAGATGTTTCAGATAATATATATAAGAAATCTTTGGGCATTGTAATCGATACAGCCACTCCTGACAGAATTTCAAATAAAAAGTTTAATCTTTGTAAGGAATTAATCAAAATAGATCACCATATAGACAATAACCCATATGGAGATATTTACTGGGTTGAAGAAGACAGGGCTTCAGCCTGCGAGATGATAGCAAAATTCTATTTTGACAACGAAAAAGAACTCAAAATAGATAAACTGGCTGCAACTGCAATATATACAGGCATGATAACCGATACGGGAAGATTCAAATACGGAATCTCTTCTTCTTCATCATTTGAATATGCCGGAAAACTGATAGATCTAGGAATTGACACGGAAACTCTTTATGCTAACCTTTATACAGAGAGTTTTGAAGAACTGAAATATAAGGCATTTGTTCTCAAAAACATGAAGATAACAGAAAACGGAGTAGCTTATGTTTATATAAGTTCAGCCACTCAGAAAAAATATGGCTTGAACCATGAACAGGCAAGCAATTGTGTCGGTTATCTTGAAAATATCAAAGGAAGTCTTATCTGGCTCGGCTTCATAGACAACAATGACAAGGAAAAAACCACCAGAGTCAGACTGCGTTCGAGATTTGTGACAGTAAATCAGATCGCTGAACAATTCAGAGGCGGCGGTCATGCCCGTGCAAGCGGTGCAACCGTATACAACAAAGATGAGATGAATCAGCTTATACAAATGGCAGATGACACTCTCAAACAATACAAAAAGAAAAATAAGAACTGGATATGAGAATACTGGTTACTAACGATGACGGAATAGATTCCGAAGGTGTAAAAGGGCTTGCCAGTTGGGCAAAAAAACTTGGCGAAGTCACAGTTGTTGCACCAAAAGTTGAGCAATCCGGAAAAAGCCATTCTATTATGCTCAGAAAACCATTTGAAATTGTAAAAGTGGATTTTTTTGATGGTATTGAAGCTTATTCAGTTGATTCAACTCCGGCTGATTGCATAAGATACGCTTATCTTGGATTGAAAAAAGATTTTGATCTTGTACTTTCCGGAGTCAATCAAGGCATGAATCTTGGCAATGATATTGCTTATTCCGGAACAAATGGAGCTGCTTTTGAAGCTGCTTATCACAAAACAAAATCTATAGCATTCTCCACTGACTTCGGACCATTTGATTCTGCGTTTGCAAATTTAGACAAAGTATATCAGTTTATAATAGACAACAACTTGTTCGATTATGCAGATATATATAACGTCAACATACCATTTACGGTTAAAGGAATAAAGATAACAAAACAGGGCGGACATACATACAAAGACCACTTTGAGCACATCGGAAACAATATGTATAAAGCCGTAGGCACATGGACTAGAATTGAGTCTGATGAAAACATTTATGATAACCAAGCTACGGTGAACGGATATATTTCAATCACGCCTCTTACTGTAAAGAGGCATATAGAAGACGCTTATGAAGCAATATGCAATATAGTGAATAACAAAACAAAAAATGACTAAAAAAGAACTGCTTAACAGAGACAATCTGAATAAGCAGTTCATATTATTTATTTGGGGTTATTTGTTTTCCGACTCCTCTTGCGATGATTGTGAGTCTTCTGTGTTTTCTGTTGGTTCAGTCGATTCTGTCGGTTCAGGTGCTTGGGTTGGTTCAACATTAGACTGAACTGGGGCTTGTGCTGTTGCAGCTCCAGCTCCGGCTGTTGAAGCTGCTGCGCCTGCAGTAGCAGCACCCGCAGTAGCGTGTCCTGCTATTGAAAAAGCAATCAAAGAAACTACACCGACTCCAGTCGTAATGAGGCCCATTGTCAATTCACTTGATCCCACGCCTCCGACAAGACTTTGTACAATAGACAAATCAGGATTGGTTAATAATAGTTTAGCAATAAGTCCGACCGCTCCGACAACTGACATAATAATGCCGCTTATTACTCCGGATGTACCTATGGATTTAAGTACACCGAACTTCGGGGTAACAAGAAGTGTTACCAGAACTGATGAAACTACTGAAGTTGACACATAACCGATTCTTACAGTTGTCATATTCTCGTCAGGAAGTACGTAAGCAAACACCTTGAGTAAGAATTCAGGAACATATTCTGTAAGTTTGTCAAATACTTCCCTACTACCACTCAGTTGACTGTTAATTTCATCTTTATTGGCGCTCAGAGTTGACTTAATTAGATCTGTAAACACTGTGTCGCTCTTTGGATCTATATTAATCTTTTTACCTGTTCTATCTTCATACAATTGCTCGAACTTGTCAGCAACTTCTTCAGTAAAAGGCAAATCATATTTTTCAAGTTCTTCTTTAATAAACTTTTCAATGGTCTTTGAATGTTTATCCACCAATTTTTCTATTTCCGAAACGAAATCTATATCATCTTTTCCAGACAGAACAAGTTGAATGAATTTAGACATTCCGTCATACATGATATCTGTCATTTCTTTTGAATTCAGCAAATCATATACTATTCCGTTTATATCATTTGGATCGTATTCAATTCCACCTTCATCAAGTAAATCTTTAATACCATTTTCAAGAATTCTCTGAACACTGTTCAAGTAATCTGAAAGCGCTTTGTCTATGGAACTCCTGAACGCTCTCAGAATCGCCTCTATCAAATGAACAAAAAGATATTCATCATCAATTTTCAATTCGATTCTTTGTTTCATTTTGTCAGCATATGCTTTTTCGATTTTTGAAAGCAGCTCTTCTGTTATCTCTGTATTATATTTTTTGAATTCGTTTCTGAAAAAGCTTTCTATTCCGTCTTTGTACTCTTCAACTATGTATATGACATCATCAGTTGTAAAAAAACCGCCATCTCTGTCTGATTGTTTGTCTGCAAGTTCTGTAAGCAATGCATAAAAGAAATTATCCATTACTTCTGATTGTTTTACATCGCTCATGATGTTCATTATTGTCGCACGACTATATTCTGCATCACAAGAATCAAGAATCTGGCATATTACATCACCTATTAACGTAAGTGTGGAATCGTCTATTTTAATGCCGTGTTTGTCCGATGATTCTTTTTCTTTTCGGTCAGCCAGCATCAAAGACATAGATTGAGCGTAACCGCTGTTTTCCTTTTTGTCTTTAGCACTGCTGTCTGTCTCATTTTTGTAAGAAGAATTTCTCACAGAGTTTACCACAGCGTTCTTAATTCCAATATGGAATCCTTCAAGCATCAGACCGAGTAAAATAGTAATGCATAAAATAATGGATAAAAAAACCGAAACAAATTTCTTCATAACCCACCCTCTGAGTAAATGTGTCCACGAAAAAATCGTGGACACATCGTCGTTTAAATTATTCTGCGATCAACAAGCCAATCAATTGACAGCCTGCATCAAATTCGATTGTTGAAGTTTCACCTTTTACATAGTTCTTGATTGTTCCTCTAACTATGATTTCATCATCAACTTTGAGTGCTGCACCATCGAATACTTCAGTATCAATTGTGAGTCTGAAGCACTGAATTGGATATTCAGTGAATCCTCTTACAACAATAGTAACTGTAACATTCTTATATTGTTCGCTGTAAGGAGTGTCGACTGAAATAATCTTACCGGAAAGAGTTACTTCACGATTCATCTTAGCTCCGCCTTCAAGTCTGTATGCTTCAAGGAGAATCTTAGCCTCATTGTAGTAATCACCAATGCAACCTACGCATCCTGCGTCAAACTCGATTGTTGAAGTTTCGCCCTTCACATAGTTCTTGATTTTGCCCATAACTGTAATAGTATCGCCCTCACTGAGAGTTGAAACGTCTTCACCTTTCAATCTGTAGCACATAATCGGATAATCATCATATCCCGGGCATACTATTGTAACTGTAATGTTTCCATATTGTTCACTATAAGCAGTGTCAATGGTTTTGATAGTACCTGTCAAAACAGCAGTTCCTGGGAGGAATTCGCCTGCGCCGAGAGCATATGCAGCTGTGAGAACTTTTGACTGATCATGGACTTCTATATCACCGAGTACTACGCATCCTGCGTCAAACTCGATTGTTGAAGCATCGCCTTTGACATAGTTCTTAATCTTGCCTTCAACAGTAATATCCATGCCAACTTCGAGCTTGTCAGCAAGTTCACCCTTCATTCTGTAGCACATGATCGGATAATCTGCCATACCTGCAACAACGATTGTAACTGTTACGTTACCATATTGTTCGCTGTAAGGAGTATCGATAGATGTGATTGTTCCGAACAGTCTTACTGTTCCCGGAAGGAATTCGCCTGCGCCGAGTTTATATGCAGCTTCAACTATCTGCTGATATGTAAGCTCTGTAGCAATAACGTTGATTGAGAAGTCGAGTTCTTTAGTTGCGTTTCCGCATACGAGAGTAGCTTTAACTGTTACTACTTCATCCTGATCCGGAATTGAAATTGTAAGTACGTTTTCTGTAATATCAATTTTTGTTCCGTTAACTAACCAAGTAATTTCAACATCTGTGTATGTTGAACCATTATCTGGAAGATTGAATTTTGTTTCTTCTGTGATTGTTGAAGGGAACTTAATGAGTTCAGATTCAATAGCAACTTTTTCTTCATCAGATTTTTCAGGAAGTCCTTTGTACTGAATAGCACCGACATCAACAGGAGTGATATAGAATGCGCCGTCATAAACACAAGCTACGCCTGTAATATCAGCTAAATATCCAAAGTGTTCTGTGTGCTGTTTAATGAATTCCTGTGTTTCGTCTGCGTTCAACGGACAAACAGAGCCTGAAATTCTTACGTATGACTCAAGACTGCCGAGTTTGAATTTGTAATAACCGCTTCCTGTGTCCTGACCTGAAATTTCAACGCCTTTAACTGTTACAAGTGCGCTCTGTTTTGAAGCCAAGCTTTCATCTTTAAGGGATGTAGCAGCTTTGAATGTTTCTGTTAAATCTGTAGGAGTTACAGTGTGGCCTGAACTTACTACTTCAACAGATGCTTGTACAATTTCATATGTGCCGCTGTAAGTGTCTCTCTTACCTGTTACTATAACATCGTCTCCGAGTTTAACGCCTGTTTCAACCGGGTCATCTGTCATGCCGTAAACATAGTAACCGCCTTCTGCATCGCTTAAATAAATGCAGTTATAGCTGTCTCCGTAAGACTTAGAGATAATACCTGTTACAACACCTCTTACTATTACTGTGTCATCTTTTGCAGCTGCAACGTATTCAGCATATGAAAGAACCTTGAATGCAGGTACTTTGTGTTTGTATTCAGCACCTTTTTTGTTGCTGTCTTTTTCGACAGTGAATTTAAGTGTGTATACTATTTCAGTAGCTGTCTTTTCATCTACATCGATTTTAACTGTTTTTCCGTCATTAGCCGGAATTACTTTAACACCTTCAGGGTTGCCCTCTGTCACTACTACTTCCCATTTAATTGGGAATTTTTCATCTTCAACCATAGCGGTTGCGATTACTTCATAGTCTGATGGTGTTTCTTCTGGTTTGTCTTTGTACATTGCTGCTACATAGTCAAATGCTTTTTGAAGTCTATCTGACCCATCCTTGGGTTGATCGCTGCTTTGACAAGAAGCAAGTGCCATAACTACAAGAACAACAGCAATTATTAAAGCAATAATTCTTTTCATGTGTGTCTCCTAAATAATATAGTGTGTTTTCACTTTTAGTTCTTAATCAACTTGTACATCGGATAAAGAGAACAACTTGATCTGGTATTTTCCGTCATAGAAATCTACAACTCCCCTTACATCAATTGTTTTGTCCTCGAAATATTCTTCAGTAACAAGTTCGCCGTCAACATACAGAGGAATTGTTCTCACATCGATTGTCTGACCGTCCTTTTCACAAGTGAGGGTCATTGAGCCGTATGATGAACTATCTTCGTTTGTTGTAGTGTAAATCTTTTTAACAACCAAATCATGCATTTCAACGGTTGTGCTCATTGCAAGAGAGGCATAAGAAAACTCTTTTGTCTCCTCTTCTGTGACAATTGAAACTTTTCCGTTGTTAAACATGTCGGGATCTGTCAGAACATACGAGCCTGTGTGTCCTGAGCTTATCAACTGGAGATTGTCCGGATCATCAGGTTTCATTATTCTGTATTGGAGTCCGGAAACCTGGTAAGTGCCTCCGGCTTCATAATACTGAACAGTTCCTACGATTCTTGCTTCGTTTCCGACCTTGATTATTTCAATGCCTTCGCCAGCAAGATTAAATCCGTAATAAACGGACATACCATAATACATGTCTGTTTCAGCGTCATATGACTCAACGTAAACAGTATTTGAATAGTTTTTAGTCACAACAGCATTGAATGCAACTTTTTTGCCAACATAATCTTCAATGTTTGTCCTAATTTCTTTCAGGTCAACTTCATATGCCGATCCATAGAAGAAATCCGGATCTTTTTTGCCTGAATAAACATTGAGTTTTTGTTCTTTTGCATAGCTGATTGCAGCAATACATGTGGTGCCGTAACGGTTATTGCCTGAGTTTGATGCAATTGCAAGACCATTTTGAAGAATCTCTATATTAAGATTTCTGTACTCACTGTCCTCAGTTGGTTTATACCAAACCCAAACAAGGTATCTGCCGCCTGTTGAATCCAGATTCCATTGACTGTCATCTGATTCAACCATAATTGAGACTGCGGAAGAAAGTTTTTCTCTTGTAAAAGCAGAAGCTTTCTTTCCGTATTCTTCTATTTTACCTGTCGACTCAGGTGTGTTGACAGCAAGGTATCTTGCTTTCAGAGTGTTGGCAGGCATTCCGAGAGACTCCGGTACATTAAAATGTGTCGTGTCTCCGTCTACGTATGTTTTAACGGTTACTTCAATCTTATTTGTACTTGCAGATTTGTCCAATTTAACTGAGGCTGAAAAATCTGTAGTTTTTGGTTGATCATTGCCTTCACTTTTGCCGCAGCCGGCAAAGCAGACTGCGAGCAAAATGATTGCAATAAGCGATGAAAGTAACCTGATTGTGGTTTTTTTCGTCATAATAATTGATTAATATTCGCACTCAGCGATAGCGTCATCAAATGCCTTCTTAATGAATGCATCTACGTCTCCGCCGTCATCACCTGTAAGGCACTTAACGAGAAGTGCACCAACCTGGTCACGAGCTTTTGATGAGCCGTTGAAAGCAGGAGATGTGTAATAAGCATCTTGCTGTTCAAGACAAACCTTAGCTGAAAGAGCTGATACATAAGCACCGCCGTTAGCTCTGCCTATGAATGCTGCGTAAGTCGGGTTGTTGGCAACAGATTTCAAAACAGGAACATATCCTGAAGCTGTTGAGAATTCAGCCTGGAATTCAACACAAGTTGTAAGATACTTAACAAAGAGCCAAGAAGCGATAACTTCCTGAGGATTCTTCTTGTTGAAGATACAAACACTAGGTCCCTGAGAAATAACTTTTCTGTTGGAATTGCTTGACTGAGGGATTGTAGCGATGCCTACTTCGAATAAGTAGTTGCCTTCAGCGTCAGCAGCAGGTCTTTGGTGAGTTGCACCTGCAGAAGAACCGATTGACATATAGCTTCTTGTGCCTGTTTCAGCTGTGAAGAGGCCTGATGTATATGCGCCGTAAATCTTCTGAGTTGTCAGATAACCCTTCTGATACCATGATCTGAACTGTTTGATGAAGTTTCTGTTTGTCTCATTGTTGAAGAGATAGTGATTTCCTGTTGCGCTTGTGTAATCAGATTTGAGCTGTTCACACATTGTGATGAACCAGTTTGATTCACTGTCGTATCCGAGAGGAATGCTCTCAGGATCGATAGCCTTGATCTGTGCGCAAACTTGTTCAAGCTCATCCCAAGTTGTAGGAACCTTCAGGTTGTGCTCATCAAAGAATGTCTTGTTGTAGTACAGAACTTCTGTGGATTTTGAGAACGGCATTGTGTACATAAGGTTGTCGCCGAATTCTCTTCCTTCATTGTAGTAACCTGCAATGAAGTCGTTTTTCTGTTCGTCTGTAAGACCGAGAATTTCTGCTGTGTCATCTGCTCTTGTAACTGTGATCTTGCTGTCAATGAGGTTGTCAAGTGCTACAACTGCTCCTGCAAGGTTATACATAGCTACGTGGTCCGGATAACAATAAGCGATGTTAGGCTGGTTTCCGACTGAGATTTCAGTGCTTATCTGATCTCTGACATCGTCGTAGCCACCTACCTGAGTCCACTCAACTTTGATCTTCGGATACAATTTATTGAATTCTACAATGTATGCATCCAAAACAGTGCTGAGGTTCTGACCCATTGTGTGATAGAAAGTAATTGTTACTTCGCTTCCGTCGTAACCGCCTTCGGGTACTTCGAACAAAGCTGCGGATTTTTTACCGCTTGATGTGGTGCATGAAGGAAGTAATGTCAAAACAACCAACATGCATATAGCCATGAGTAAGGCCAAAATTCTTCTTTTCATGATTCTCTCCCTAAATCAAAAATTTTACTCCAAAAATATATAATAAAGTTTGTGCCTCCAACAAACATTTATCCTTTTATACCGCTCCTGCTTACGCCCTTCATGATGTACTTTCTCAAGAAGACAAATACAATGAACAAAGGTGCTGATACAAGAGCAACTGCAGCCATCTGAATCGGGTAATTGACATCGCCCGTAGTTTCAGTGAATGCGTTTCTGAGTCCGTTTGTTATAAGTCTGTGCGCTTCGTCGTTTGCCACAAGTCTCGGCCAGATGTATGAGTTCCAAGCGCCTGCCATCTTGAGTATCGTAATGGATATCAAAGTGGGCAATGCCAAAGGAATCATTACTTTCCACAAATACTTCAGATCGCTTGTACCATCGACTTTTGCAGCCAGATACAATTCGTTAGGAATCTGCAAAAAGTTCTGTCTTAACAAATAGATGTAGAAGACACTGACTAGGAATGGAACGATAAGAACTGTATATGTGTTCATCCATCCAAGATTTGTTACTGTGCCGTAGTTTGTGATTGTGAACAATTCACCGGGAATCATCATTGTTGCAAGAAGTCCTGCAAACAATATGTTTTTGCCCTTGAACTCAAGTCGAGCAAAAGCAAACGCTGAGATGACTGTGATTACAAGTGACAAAATTGTTGATACAACACCGACAAGCACAGTGTTTATGAACAATCTGCCCAAATTACCTGCTGTAAATGCTTCGGCGTAGTTGCCGAACATAACAACTTTAGGCCAGAATGTAGGAACACTCAATCTGTATTCTTCGAGTGTCTTGAGTGATGAAATGATCATCCAATAGAACGGGAACAAAATGATAAGAGCCATTATGGACAGGAAAACATATGTGAATATCTTTCCGAACACTCCTCCAACTTTTGAGTTGGATTTGACTTTGCTCATATCCTTTTCGTGCATTATAACTCTGTTAGTTTCAGCCATACTGCACCTCTTTAATAATGGACTCTCTTCTTGCTCACTTGGAGGTTAATCAAAGTGACTACAAGAATGATTGCGAACAAGATCAAAGCTGCGGCGCTCGCTCTGCCCTGATTGTTCGATGACAATGCATCATAGATAAATCCGACCATTGTATTAAGTCTGCCCTTATCATCGGCAGGACCCATGTTCTCGCCGAAAATACCTACGATACTCGTATATTCCTTAAATCCGTTAATGAAGCTTGTGATGACAACATAAGCTATCATTGGGGAAAGGAGCGGAACTGTAATTCTGGTTAGAATTCTGGATTTTGATGTTCCGTCTACTTTTGCTGCGTCATAGTACTGCTTATTGATGCTCTGGAGTCCTCCTAAAAGTATGAGGATTTTAAACGGCAGTGCTTTCCATACAATATATACAACCATTACGAAAATGTTTGCTGCATATGTTGAGCCTACGTTAATCCAGTTTACATGTGATCCGCCAAAGAACTCTATGACGTTGTTAATAATTCCGGCAGTGACAATTAGTTCGTTTTCACTGCCCAAAAAGCTTCCTACGATGTTAAACATTGCGGCAAATACCATGCCTATAGCAATTGAGTTTGTAACATATGGAAGGAAGAATATGGTCTGCAAAACTTTCTGCAATCCCTTAATTGAGTTCAATGCAACTGAGATGAGCAGCGCAAGAACTGTTGAAACAGGTACCGTGAGCACACAGAGAAGAGCCGTTGTCTTAAGACAGTTAAGGAATCTCTGATATTGGATAACCTTCAAGAAGTTTCCAATGCCGAAATTAAACACGGCACCGCCTTTCTCCATAAGTCCGCTGTAGTCTTCCAAAAAGGCCATTCTCAATGTATTGACAATAGGCCAAACTGTAAAGACCAACAGAAGAACAAGCGCAGGAGCAAGGTAAAGCCAGGCTTTCCAGCTGTTCTTTGAGTCTACCATTAGCTATTTTCCTCCTGAGTACTCTCTTCGGATGATTTGCTGTTTACGCTTTCTTTTTCTTGAACATATTGTGTCAAGTGATATGGGAGTTTGTCTCCTTCAAGGAATATTCTCTCTTCTGTTTCCTTGTCAAATACAAACATCTTGGTTTTCTTGATATTGTACTTAATTGTCTGGGCATCTACGTCAATTGGGCTTTCTGAGTCAACTATTGAACGAACGATTGGGTTAGCTGATTCAGGATGATTAGATACGATGCTTACGTCTCTTCCCATTACTTCCCTTGATTCAAGGTTACATGTGAGCTTGCCGTTCGGATCAACAATGAATCCTTCAGGTCTGATGCCTACATATACTTCTTTATCGCTTACGTCTTTAGCATCAGCAATAACTTCTTCGCCTATGTAAAGTTTTCCGCTTCTTATGTGACCGTTGAATACGTTGATAGGAGGTGTGCCGAGGAATTTTGAAACAAACAGGTTGACCGGGTTGTCGTAAACTTCCTGAGGTTCACCAACTTGCTGAATTACACCGAGCTTCATAACAACTATCATGTCGGAAATGCTCATTGCTTCTTCCTGGTCATGTGTTACGAAGATTGTAGTAATTCCTGTTTCTCTTTGAATTCTGCGGATTTCTTCTCTTGTCTGAAGTCTCAGACGCGCATCGAGGTTAGAAAGCGGCTCATCCAAAAGCAAAACTCTTGGCATTTTAACAAGTGCTCTTGCGATAGCAACTCTCTGCTGCTGACCGCCTGACATCTCGCTTGGTTTTCTGTCGAGGTACTGCTCGAGCTGAACGAGTTTAGATACTTCATCAACACGGTCAAGCATCTGTTCTTTTGACAGCTTGTCCACACCTTTAAGGTTCTGAAGCGGGAACAGAATGTTTTGCTTTACTGTCATGTGAGGATAGAGGGCGTAGTTTTGGAAAACAAGACCAATTCCTCTCTTTTCAGGCGGCAGTTCAGTAACATCATCTTCTCCGAAGAATATCTTTCCGGATGTTGGTTTCTGAAGACCGCTTATCATGTAAAGAGTTGTACTCTTTCCACAACCTGAAGGTCCCAACAATCCTATGAGCTTGCCGTCCGGAACTGTAAATGTGAAGTCATTTACTGCCACGACCATCTCATTGGACTTTTTGTTTCTACTCGGGAATATTTTTGTAATATTCTGTAGTTCTACTTTCATATTAAACTCTCTCCCAATTGGTTAAATATATTTTTCCCTCTCAGCTTCTTCAGCTGCTTTTTTCTTTACAAAATCAATCATGTCCTGCTGCGTGTCAAACATCCTTGTTGATGCCATGTCTACAACCAAAGTGTTTGCCATTAAGTCGTGCAGCAGCTGTCCCTTTTTAACAATGTATAATACGACTTCTATTACAACTATGAGACTCAATACAATTATTCCGACAATTCCTATCGTGTTGAAGTAGATCATAATGATTAATAGCACCGGAATCATTATTTCAATTGTATACTTGCCCAAAATGCTCCGTATAAATAAGGAAACCGAAGATATCTTTACTGCATCCGTTGTGCACAAGCACAGACCGAATACCTTCTTACCGACTGTTTGTCCATTCTTCAGTATAAGAGGAATGACAAACTCAGTAACAATTACCGCTATCAGTATCCCTATACTCGTAATGAGTATTGTAAGCATAATGACGAGGTTAAATGTTTTTGTTACATCTTTATCTTCTACCAGCGCTTCATACGCTTCATCGTAATTGGCTTTTTCTTCATCACTTAATGCGTTGTAATCATCCAGGGATATATCAAACTTAACGGCGTAAGTATCTTCGTAATAAGTATAGTATTTTTGAAGTTGCTCAGACTTTTCATTGTATCCGGTTATCGTCGAGACAAGAAAAGCAGCTCCTGCTGCGATAATACTCAGAATAATGAAATCTAGCAAAAAGGCGGATATTCGTTTCCACACACTTGCTTTAGTTATGCCTAACATAATATCCCCCCCTATATATATTTATATGCATATTGTACATACTGACTAAATATTTGTCTATGAAAAATTTATTCAAATATATTTTTTGTAAGAGTTGTACAAAAATTCAAAAATATTTTCTCACGAATAACGAAAAATTTCTGTTGACATCTCCCAATTTCTGCTCTACATTTTGCTGTTTTTGCTTCATGGATTAATGTTCAAAATATTTCACATCAGTTGGCAGCTATCATCCGAGCCATGAGATTGTTTATTTGTGCCATCTCTTGATTTCAGATGGATTGATCAATAGATAATTCAGCTTCACATTTTTTTGCGATTATATTCGCATGTTGTTGACTAAGCGTTGTAATTGTGGTAATATTTCATCGAAACGGAGGAGTGAGCATGTTAATTGACAGATCGTTTTACACAGATAGAATAATGAGTTGCATTGACAATGGTTCAGTAAAAATTCTGACCGGAGTTAGACGGGTAGGCAAGACAAGTTTACTTAAACTTGTAATCGAAAAGCTCCAAAGAGAAAGAGGCATATCTGAAGACAATATAATCTTCATCTCTTTTGATTACAACGGTAATGAAGATTTGTCATATTCACAGGTTTATTCAGACATCTGTGAAATGATGGTCAAAAACGAGAAGAATTACGTTTTTCTAGATGAAGTGCAAAGCATAAGTTCCTGGAAGACGTTACTGCTTAAGCTGCACCAAACAGACAACTGTGAAATATTCGCTGCTTGTTCAGGCTTTAATGCTTCATCCATTGAAATGCCAACTAGACTTCCATTCGCTCACACTATTATTCATGTCTATCCTTTGTCATACAGCGAATATAAAACTTTCACACAGAGAGAAGAAGATGTATATGGCTATTTAAAGCATGGCGGGTTCCCTTCTCTTTACTCTGGTAACCTGGATGACGATGAAGAATTGAATGTTATTAAAGATATCTCCTCCTCATGCATATATCTGGACATTGTCAAAAGGCATCAGATACGAAAAGCAGATCAACTTGATAAAGTCTTCAATTACCTTCTCAAAAACGTAGGCATTCCCGCTTCAGCGTATTCTGTTTCGTGCTCACTCAAATTCGGAGGCAAAAAACCGGACAATGAGACTGTTGGAGGGTATCTAGATAAACTAACCGATTCTTCCCTGGTTTACAGATGTCCAAGATTTGATATGACCAATTATGAAATCCTGAAGACCCAGGAAAAGTATTACCCTGTAGATCTGGGACTGAAAAAGACGGTCACTTATGAGACTGAGTCGACAAAAACGGAACTAGAATGTGCTGTTTACACTGAGCTTCTGAGAAGAGGATATACTGTATATGTAGGTAAATATCCGGATGGAGAAATTAAGTTTGTTGCTAAAACAAAAGACAGTACAACATACATTCAATGTTCAGATAATCTCACAGACACAGACCTTGAACTCCTAAAGAGAATTCCCGACAAATCCGCAAACAGATTTGCTATCACGCTCAGTGAAAACCAGACCGGTGTCATAGACAATATTCCAATCATTTCTGCAGAAAAGTTCCTGTCTCAATCAGAATTTGTCATGACTGAAAACGTTGTAGAATCAAGTCTAAATACATTCACTGAAACACCCGGTGAAGAAGAATTCATACCGATTCACTTGCTGTAAAAATATATGAAAAGAGAGGCTCAATTAAGCCTCTCTCATTTTTATTTTGCTATGTCTTATTTCTTCTTTTTGATTACGATTACTACAACGACAGCAACTGCCGCTACAGCAACTACTGCTATAACAATCCAGATCCAAGCTGAAGATTGTTTATTGCCTTCACTAGGCTTATTTGTTTCGGTTGTAGCTGCTTCAGTTTGTTTTTCTGTTTCAGTCTGCTTTTGTGTTTCTGTTGTATCGACAGTTCCCGAGACAAACTTTGCATAAATTGTAGTTGTACCGCTCTTGTCAGCCGGAACTGTGAAATCAAACTTTTCAGTAAAACCGGAATCCTTATACCAGCCTTCAAATGTATATCCTTCTTTTTCAACAGGAATTGGCTCATAGAATGTATTGCCCACTGCAACAGGATATATCTCGTTTTTAACTTCGGCTCCGACAACTTTCAATTTGCACGCTTCTTCAGTTTTGATCCATCTGGCATAAAGTGTAATTTCTTCATATTCGCTTGAAGTATAATTCATGTCATATGGCTCAATGAATTTGTTGTCCCAGAACCATCCGCCAAATTCGTGTCCGGCGTAAGTCATCGGGAATGAGTAGTGCAATGTGTCACCTAAATCTATTTTTGCTTCTGATGGTCTAGAGGAACCATTGTTCTTATACAGCTTGTATAGAGCATATGTCTTAACCGCTGGCTTTTTATCTGTGTATACTGAAGCTACTTGGCTTACACCCAGACCGACTTTTGTCTTAATATATGACTGAACGTAATATTTTGAATCTTCTTTTAAGCCATCCATTTTGACTGTCATTTCGTTGTCAACCATATCTGCTTTAACAACTGTCGGATTGCTCATATCTTCACTTGTTGAGAAATAGAATCCGGATTCTTCAATATCCTGACGATTTGTTGTAACAACTTTTCCGACCAGTGTGATTGAGTCATAAGTAGTTGCGCTTGAAGCTACTGTTGATAAAGGCAAAAGCTTTTTGTCAAACTCAGTTGTTATCTTTATCTTCATGCTGTCAGAAGGCACACTTACAACTTCTATATGCAAATTGAACACGCCGTCATGATCATAATTGAGCGGATAAGAGTTCAGAGAAGTCGAGCCTGTCATGAAGCTGTGATAATAATATGAATCGAATACGCTTGTGCTCTCGTCTTCGCTGAGATAGTAATATGGGTCACTTGGCGACTGTGAAGTTATAAGGGTACCAATAGAGTTCCATGCGTCAAGTCTGAACAATGGCACAATGCCCGAATCATGTCTGTCCCTGTCACCGCTTGAAATATATGATGAGCTGGCCATGCCGCTCTTGAAATATTTATTGTTGATTGAGTCATCTATATGCCAAACAAGAATACCGCCGTTTGTCTGAGTTGGCAGCTTTTGGTCATATCCTTCTCTTAGTCTTATTTCTACGTAGAAGTATTCGTTTGGATCAGGAGTATTAACCCTTACAACCTGGTATCCGCCTGAAAGTGTAGAATTCAGTGTAACTTCAAGGTCTTTAACTTCTGTTTTGCCATCACCGTTTACAGTGACTTCATCTGCCCATCCTAGATAAACTCTGTGGTATGGGTCTTCA
The DNA here is from genome assembly GCA_016282315.1 of Clostridiales bacterium. GTDB lineage: Bacteria > Bacillota > Clostridia > Oscillospirales > CAG-272 > CAG-841. The sequence goes on from JAEEKG010000108.1 coordinate 60,104, forward strand.
TAACAAGGATAGTTGCCGCTTCCGTTGTTGTTTCCCATGCATTGAAGTGAGAAATATCCGGCTCTAGGCCAACCTGAGACTGTGCTTCCGCCGCCTCCGTTGTTTCTGTCATACAAGTCTTCTGCGCCGAAGTTGTGAGCGATTTCGTGAGTCAGAACACCCAAAGTTATATATGTTCCCATTTTAGCATATTCGCCAACGTTAGAAACGTTTCCGTGGCCGCTTGATGTGAGCATTACATCATCGCAGAAAGTCTGGAAGCTCTGGGATGTGCTGTGAACTGCAAAATATGCTCTGGGCGAGCCTGTGTTGTAGTAACTATTTGTATATGCATGGTCAACGCCAGCGTTGAATATGACTATAATAATCTCATCTGTTGACAGCATTCCGTCGCCGTTTGCGTCATACTGAGCAAAATTAACAAACTCATCAGCCGCTTTAACAATTTTAGTGATTGTACCGGTAGCGTCATTTGAAGCAGTCGGGTGCTTTATTGGTACGGTAACAGCGCAAATTCCGTCTGTTGTTCCCCAGCTCGGGTCAACTTTTTCAAAAGCGCATGGAATGAAATTGATTATTCCGCCTGTGAGTTCGAGATAATAATCCCTGACTGAATGTCCCTCTTTAAAGAACATATCATAGTGATCGCTCGGCTTTGTTATGGCCCATTGCTCACCGTAATATTTCTGTTTTGTGTCTTTATACAGTTTGTCTGTTTCGTTGGGATCGTAGTCATCTACCCCATCTCCATCAGCATCAAAACTTGCTACGATTCCCAAAATAGGGATGTTTCTCACTCCGTTATATTTAGGTTTTGTAACATTAAATGAATTGTTCTGGTCTTCCACTTTTTCAACTGCGTAAGCAGAAAAAACAGAAGAAATAAGAGAAACAATCATTATGCTTGTCAAAAATATTGCTAAAAATTTCTTCATAAAAACTCCTCTAAAAAGTTTGTTATTTGCCGATAAAATTGTATCATTGACAAGAATAAGATTCAACACAAAATTATTTAATATATTCAACGCAATACAAAATGTAGAACATTAATAAAATATTTGCTATAATTAATAAAAGCATTTTCGGAGGCGCAAACATGAATCTGGATAAAGTAATTGCAACTAGAAAAAACAAAAAGGTATATTTAGACGGCGACAATTGCATTAAATTGTTCGACAAGGACTTCTCTGTTGCAGAAATATTAAATGAAGCCCTCAACCAGGCGCGTGTCCAGGAGACGGGCATCAATATACCGAATATTCGCGCCGTCACTCAGATTGACGGTAAGTGGGCTATTATCTCAGATTACATAGAGGGTACGCCTCTGGACAAATTGTTTGATGAGCACCCCGAAAAAGAAGACGAATATCTAGAAAAATTTGTGGATCTTCAAATGGAAATCCACACCAAAAGATGTCCGTTGTTAACTAAACTCGTAGATAAGATGAACAGAAAAATACGCGAAACAGATCTTGAAGCCACTTTAAGATTTGACCTTCACGCAAGAATAGAAAGCATGCCAAGACACAAGAAATTGTGCCACGGAGACTACAACCCATCAAACGTAATTGTGAAAAGTGATGGAACAATGTACGTACTCGACTGGTCACATGCTACTCAGGGAAATGCGTCAGCTGACGTTGCAAGAACATACTTATTGTTCAAACTGAAAAAGCAGGATGAAAGAGCCGAAAAATATCTTGATCTATTCTGCAAAAAGTCGAATACAGATAAGTCATATGTCCAGAGCTGGATGCCTATAGTTGCAGCGAGCCAGTCCGTTAAACACCACGAAGATGAGCGAGACTTTCTTATGTCTTGGGTCAATGTGGTCCAGTATACAGAGTAAAGCCTTTTTGATGGAGAAATGTTATGCACAAGTTTGATACCAAAATACAGTACTTAAAATACAAGGCCGTAAAGCAAGTTGCTATTCATGCATGGAAAGATGACCTTCTTGAAAATGTTTTGAATATACCAAAAGAAATAGTGCCGGGAAAAGTTCCCACCATGCGCTGCTGCGTCTACAAAGAACGTGCAATCCTCTCTGAGAGAGTAAGACTTGCCATGGGCGGAAACAAGAAGAACCCGAATATTATAGAAGTAATAGACATAGCATGCGATGAGTGCCCGGCTGCCGGATACCAGATAACAGACTCATGCAGAGGATGTCTAGCTCACCACTGCATGGAAGTTTGCCCTAAAGACGCCATATATATAGACAATGACAGAAGGTGTCGAATAGACAAAACCAAGTGCATTGAGTGCGGAAAATGCGCAAGCGTTTGCCCTTATACTGCCATCATAAGCAGACAAAGACCATGTATGCTTGCCTGCAAAGTCAAAGCCATTAGCATAACAGACAATGGTGCAGCTCACATAGACAAAGACAAATGCATTGAGTGCGGCGCTTGTATGTATCAATGCCCGTTTGGCGCTATAAGTGAAAAGTCTTTCATTCTTAATGTCATAGATATGATAAACAAGAGCAACAACGGCACAAAATATCCTGTTTATGCCATAATTGCTCCGTCTCTCATAACTCAATTTTCATACGTTAAACCGGGCCAGGTATTGACAGCCATAAAGAAATTGGGATTCAACCAGATATTTGAAGTAGCTCAAGGAGCGGATATAGTAGCGTATAACGAGACAAAAGAATTGTCTGAAAAAGGATTTCTCACAAGTTCCTGCTGCCCTGCTTTTGTAAGCTATATAAGAAAATCTTTCCCTGAACTCACTCCGTTCATTTCAAGCAATTTGTCTCCTATGGGAGCATTGGCCAAATATATGAAAGAACAGGATCCGGATTGCAGGATTGTATTCATTGGACCTTGTACAGCCAAAAAGAGCGAAATTCAGCAAAAACCATTAAAAGGTTTAGTAGACGCTGTAATAACTTTTGAAGAACTGCTTGCACTGTTTGACAGCAAGGACATTGAGCTAGAAAATCTCGAAGAGACCGAAATAGACAACGCCTCATATTTCGGCAGAATATTTGCTCGAAGCCACGGCTTGACAGATGCAATAGAACAGGCAATAAAAGAACAGGATTTGCCGCAGGACTTCAAATTCAAACCTGTTGTTTGCGATGGAATTGACCAATGCAAGGTTGCATTGATGAGAAAACTCAAAAACCTTCTAGACGGCAACTTCATTGAAGGTATGGCGTGCAATGGCGGATGCGTTGGCGGAGCAGGTATATTGACAAGAATGCCCTCGTATGACAAGCTTAAAACTTGTACAGACAATTACGGAAAACAAGCGACTACAGAAACAATAACAGACTCAATCAATTCTTTACCAAATATAAAAAGGGATTAGAAAAATGAGCATATATGCAGATAATGCTGCTACAACAAAGATAAGCAAAAACGCACTTGAAACAATGAACAAGTGCGCAGAAAACTGCTTTGGAAATCCATCTTCTCCACACGCTCATGGCCAAAAAGCTTTCAGTGCCCTCTACAGTGCCAGAAATGTAATAGGAACACTGATTGGTGCTAATGTTGCCCAGGAAGTCGTTTTCACTTCAGGTGGAAGCGAATCGGACACACAAGCCATCATGACAGGTGTTGCCTATGGAGAAAAATACGGAAAGAACAAAATAATATCTTCATCTTTTGAGCACCCTGCTGTGCTCAATGCTTTAAAGCATGTTAAAACAAAAGGATTTGAAGTAGTTCTTATAGACCCTGACAGAGACGGCATAGTAAAACCTGAAAAACTGGAACAAGTCATAGATGAAAACACTGCTTTGGTCTCAATAATGACAGCAAATAACGAAATAGGGACAATTCAGCCCATAAAGGAATTGTGTGCAGTTGCTCACAAACACAGTGCTTTGTTTCACACAGATGCTGTTCAGGCAATAGGTCACATTCCCTTCAGCGCAAAAGAAATGAATGTGGACTTGATGTCTGCATCCGCTCACAAATTCCATGGCCCGAGAGGAGTCGGAATTCTATATGTCAAAGCGGGGATTCAGCCGTCTAAGATTATATACGGAGGTCACCAGGAAAACGATTCCAGACCCGGCACGGAAAACCTCCCTGCCATAGCAGGTATGGCAGCAGCGCTGAAAGATTCAGTACTTAACATGAAACAGAACATGGAATATGTTTCATCTCTGAGGAAAAAACTGACACAACAGATTCTGACATTGCCAAATGTATTATTGAATGGCGATGAGACAAAAAGAGTCCCGGGAATAATGAATTTTGTGTTTGAAGGAATAGAGGGAGAAGCGTTGTTATTGATGCTCGATTCTCGCGGTATTTCCGCTTCTTCAGGCTCAGCTTGCACGTCAGGCTCACTTGACCCAAGCCATGTATTAAAAGCGATAGGCCTACCCGACGGATTGACCCATGGCAATCTCAGATTGTCTTTATCTGAAGAAAATACCGAAGAAGAAATTGATGAAATAGCCAAAGCCATTATTGAAAGCGTAAACAAACTCAGATCCATGTCAGTCACTTGGAATGAAATCCTGTCAGGCAAAAGAAAGTCTGAAATTGAAAGTGCCAAATAAAGCACTAATTATCTGATTGTTACAAAAAGGAGAACAAACCTTGAAAAAAACAATTGCCGTTATAGTAGTCTTGATTATGCTTATTTGCATGATTCATATAAATGCAGAAGAAACGGAATTATTAGACATAAACATATCCAAAAACTCTTGTTCAGATTTAAATGAAAACAGTACATATGACCCGGAAAACAGAGTTTTAACTCTAGCTCCCGGAACATATGGAGAAATAAACTGCGACAACGATCTGACTGTAAAGACCTTAGGTAAAACTCAGATTTACCAAATAAAGGCCGAAAAGACATTCGGAAGTTCAACTCTAAAAATAGTTGATGCAAGTATTGCAACTAACCCGGATAAACTGGGTTCGAAGATTATTTGTAACGGAGATATAGAAATAACAAACAGTAGTGTTGAAGTCGATTATTTCATTGTCACTGAAACAGGAAAAATTGATATAGAAAACTCAAGTATTACAATTGCAGGCATTTCAAAAATGCAAGGGTATATATTTGCTGGCGGAAACATTTACATAAGAAACTCAACTGTACTAGCTGACTATAACATAAACACATATGGTTCATTAACAATAGAAAACTCAACGGTTACATTGCCAAGCAAATATTCAAATGGTGGATATATAACCGCTCCTCTCGGCGCATTGATAAAAAAGTCAAACCTAGATATCTTCTATTACATCAATTGCGACAACGGAGATTTTAAAGCACTGGATTCCACCATTAAAGTTTCACTTAACAGACCGGACAATAAGAGAAGAAGCAACATAGAGACAGGCAACGGGAATATTACAATCGCTTATTGTAATATTGAAGTGGATGCTTATCTGAAATGCAATATAGGAGATATAAGCATTCAGAACAGTACTCTTGATGTAGGTTCACTTGTTTGCTGGAACGGCAATATTTCTCTTAACAGGGTCAGCGGAAATATAAACGGAGCCAAATCAATAAATTCGGATTCCACAACAGGAATATTCGGAAAAAAGATACAATTGAGCAATATTGTGCTTCCCGACAGTTATGTTATTGGAAAAGCAAGAATAGGGGAAAATGACTTTGCAACAATTACTTTATCTTCCGGAGAAATGGCATATGGTTTCAAATTAAAAACCGAATCCACGTCTCCTGTGGTTTGGATATTAATAATTGCAGCAATAGCAATTATCTCAATTGTTTTCATCGTTGTAATGGTTAAAATTTCAAAAAAGAAAAAAGTCTCAGAATAGTTAATACAAACGCAGAAAATAATAATAGCGGAATCGGGTAAAAAACTCGGTTCCGCTATTTATTCTTTATGTCATTCAGACCTCAATGCAATTACGGGATCTTTTTTAGCTGCAATTCTCGATGGAATAATACCTCCAATAAGCGTCAATACTACACTCAAAATTATGAGTCCGATTGCGCCTCCCACTGGCAATATTGCACTGATATCCTTATATCTTGTAACTGCATGAAGAATTGCGTTACCCGGTATAAGCAAGAGCAAAGATATACCTATTCCGAATGCTCCTGACAGTAAACCTATAATAAACGTTTCGGCATTGAATACTTGAGAGATGTTGGCTTTTGAAGCGCCGATACTTCTCAATATACCTATTTCTTTTGTTCTCTCAAGAACAGAAATATATGTGATTATACCAATCATAATTGATGAAACAATGAGCGATACACCGACAAATGCCATGAGTACATATGAGATTACATTTACTATTGTTGTAATGCTGCTCATGAGAAGACCCACATAATCTGTATAGGTTATTTTGAATTCTTCATCTTTAGAGTCATTGTATTTTTCAATACAACTTGTAATTCTGTCCTTATTTTCAAATGTGTCAGCATAAATAGCTATGGAACTTGGTTTTTCCAGGTCTATAACACCGAACAATTCCATGTTGTCTTCGTATGAACCTGTTGAAATGAAAGTGTCATAAACTGAAATGAGTTGCTCGTCTTTTGCTGTCATCATGAGCATGTCCAAGGCTCCTGCCTTTTCAAGTTCGCTCATTTTTGAAAGAGTCTCAGTCATATCTATGCCAAATTGTGAAGTATATGCCTTCATTATTTTCTCATAAGCTTTAGCCTTTTCAGAAAGACCCATTAATGAGAAATACAATTTGGTGTCCTGAATTTTGCTCTCGTCATCAGCCGGAGCAAATTTAAGTCCGGTCAGAACGTTTGTTTCAGGATCGCTTTTTTGAGCTTTTACGACTTCGCTTTCTTCTGTGTGATTAATCATCCAGTCTGTAAGAGCTTTTGTATATGCGACAGTTGATCCGATACCGCTGTACATTGCGTCGTCGTTGAGTTTTATTATTCCGCTGACCTTTAGATGCAATGCTTTATCTATTAAATCTTCTGCTTCTTCGTTTTTCTCATACATTTCCGAATCATTCTTATAGTAATAATCCGATTCAGTCAACAAATAAAAACTGTGCGCACAGATTTGTTCGTAGTCTAAACTTGTAGACTTAAGATCTACACTTTTGCCATTCTGAATCTTATCCATTATTTCCCTGTATTCTGATACGGGAAGCAAACCGAGCTTATACATTGTAGTGGCTGAAATCTCGTTGTTTGAATTCACAATAATCACAACTTCGTCATAAGAAGACGGCCAAGAACCATATAATAAAATGTAATTATCTTTTACTGCGTTGGAAACCAATTCTCCATTCTGTCCCTGAAGCAACTGAGTGAATAATTTTCTTCTCATCATGCTGAATTGGTTTTCCTGCTGTTTTTCGAGCAAGTTCGAACCATCGGTATTAACTAAAAAGTCTTCATTATCGTATGCGAATACGTCATATTCTGTATCGTAAGAATAAACTATTCCGTTTTCACCGATATATTTCCTTATTTCACTGGATTCATTGTCCAGATACTTCTTGAATTCTTTTAAGTTATTTGAAACATAGCTGCTCATTGTAACACTCTGAACTTTCAAATCACTTACATTTGAATAAACAGAGTTCATGTCATGAGTTGCTTTCGATTCGCCTGTCATATCCTGAGCAGTCGTTATAATACTTGCTATATCTATTGCATTTGAGTCAATTTGTATAGGATAACTCAGCATTGTGTTTCTCTGCATGTTGTTTATATACACATCAACACCATTGGAAAGTGACATGATCAGCGCTATTCCTATGATTCCTATTGAACCTGCAAAGGATATAAGAGCGGTTCTGCCCTTTTTTGTGAAAAGGTTATTGAAACTGAGTGCAAGTGAAGTAAAGAAAGACATGGAAATCTTTTTTGTTTTTTCTACTCTTGCTTCTTCTTTAATTTCCGGCTCAAACGGGTTTGAGTCATCTACTATCTTGCCGTCACGTATCTTTACTATTCTGTTTGAATACTTGTTTGCTATCTCCTCATTGTGAGTGACCATTACAACAAGTTTATCTTTTGCCACTTCTTTGAGCAGATCCATAACCTGTTCACTTGTCTTTGAGTCCAAGGCTCCTGTTGGCTCATCAGCCAGAAGGATATCCGGGTTGTTAACCAATGCTCTTGCTATTGCAACTCTTTGCATCTGGCCTCCAGACATCTGGTTAGGCTTTTTATGTAGCTGATCGCCAAGTCCAACTTTTTCAAGAGCCTCTTTTGCTCTTTTTCTTCTCTCAGCTCTTTTAACTCCTGAAATTGTCAGAGCCAATTCTACATTAGATAATATTGACTGGTGAGGAATAAGGTTATATGACTGGAACACAAAACCTATTGTATGGTTTCTGTATGAATCCCAGTCTCTGTCCTTATATTTTTTTGTCGACTTGTTGTTGATTATGAGGTCGCCTGAGTCATACCTGTCAAGTCCACCAATAACATTGAGCAATGTTGTCTTGCCTGATCCTGAAGGGCCAAGTATGGCGACAAATTCATTGTCTCTCAAAGACAAACTTACGCCATCCAATGCTTGCTGGACAAGTTCACCCGTCACATATTTTTTCTTAATATCTTTAAGTACAAGCATGTTTTTTCACTTTCTATTATCGTATTCTTTGTAAGCATCAACTTTTTTCTGAGAACTGCATCCGGGAACAAATTCATTTGTCAGAAACTCTTTCACAAGAAGTTCTCTGACTTTTTGTCCAGTTGTAAAAGCACCAAGACAAGCAATGTTGGCATCATTGCTTAACCTTGCTCTTTGAGCTGAATAGACATCGGATATTAGGGCTGCATATGCGCCTTTTACTTTGTTTGCAGAAATACTCATTCCTATTCCGGTACCGCAAATCAGTATTCCCCTGTCAAATTCACCATTTGCAACAGCTTTTGCAACTGCAAAGGCAACATTAGCATACACTACATCTTCGCTGCCGAAATCCGCGATTTCACCCAGATTGTTCTTTTTGATATATTCAATTATTTCAATCTTTGCCTGCTGCGCATTTGGATCACAACCGATAGCAATTCTCATTGAAAATGCTCCTTGAAATTAATTATGTGACAAGTATATCACTTTTTTCAGAAAAATATGTGTACAAATTGTTACAAATCTTGAGTTTTTTAAAGAAAATGTATATTCAGTGTTTCATCACCCATCTTTTTAATTCTATTGAAAGGAATTGTGACTAATACAGGTAAAGGTAATCACACGCAGATAATACAAAAATGTTGACAAAAATTCGGGGTAGATATATAAATAATCTTGTAGATTATATATTTAAGAAATGGTGAACAAGCAATGGAAAAAGCAGGATATGTAAGCAAAGAAAAAGAATACAGAAAAAGAGCCAAAGAACTTGTCAGCAAAATGACTGATGAAGAGAAGATATCTCAGCTCATATTCAAAGCTAAGGCAATTGACCGACTGGGTATTCCTCAATACAACTGGTGGAACGAAGCTCTGCACGGAGTTGCAAGGGCAGGAGTTGCCACAATGTTTCCTCAGTCAATAGGCTTGGGATCAACATTTGATGAAGAACTCATATACAAAGTTGCAGATATAATATCCACCGAAGGCCGAGCCAAGTACAACATGCAGCAAAAATATGGGGACAGAGGCATATATAAAGGCCTAACATTCTGGTCCCCCAATGTTAATATTTTCAGAGATCCAAGATGGGGCAGGGGCCAGGAGACATATGGAGAAGATCCTTTTTTGACATCAAAACTTGGTGTTGCATTTGTCAAAGGTATCCAGGGAAAAGACAAAAAGTATATGAAGGCTGCTGCGTGCGCAAAACATTTTGCAGTTCACTCAGGACCTGAAACATTGAGACACAGTTTCAACGCAGAAGTGTCTCTTCAGGATATGTATGAAACATATTTGCCCGCTTTTAAAGCATGCGTTCAAAAAGCAAATGTTGAAGCAGTCATGGGAGCATACAACAGAGTAAATGGCGAGCCTTGCTGCGGAAGCAAAACTCTTTTAAAACATATCTTGAGAGAAGAATGGAAATTCAAAGGACATGTAACAAGTGACTGTTGGGCTATAGGAGATTTCCACAAGAACCACAAAGTGACAAACTCTCCTGTTGAAAGTGCAAGTTTGGCGCTTAACAATGGTTGTGATCTTAACTGTGGTGAATTATTTGCCGTTCTCACGGAAGCTCTTGATGAAGGAAGAATAAGCAGAAATAGACTAGATGAAGCAGCAATCAATCTTTTCACTACGAGAATGAAACTCGGCATGTTTGATGACGAAAAAGATAATCCGTATTCTAAACTGGACTATTCAGAAGTGGATACTAAAAAATCTGAATTGTTCAATCTAAAAGTTTCAAGGGACTCCCTTGTCTTACTTAAAAATGACGGACTGCTGCCTCTTGATGTTAGCAAAATAAAGACAATTGGCGTAATTGGGCCAAATGCAAACAGCAGAAATGCTCTGATCGGAAACTATTTCGGAACCGCTTCAAGATATGTTACGGTACTTGAGGGAATCCAGGACAGAACTAAAGGTAAAATAAAAATACGCTACTCTGAAGGCTGCGGCCTTTACAAAGACAAAGTGGAAGGACTTGCTGAAACTGATGACAGACTTGCAGAAGTCAAAGCAGTTTGTGAAGAAAGCGACGTAGTTGTCTTATGCCTTGGTCTAGACTATAATATAGAAGGAGAAGGCGGAGACAGAAGCAATTACTGCGATGGCGGAGACAGAATAACACTAGATTTTCCCGGAAGACAGAACGTTATACTCAAAGCTGCAGTTGAAAGCGGAAAACCTGTAATACTTGTCTCCATGTGTGGAAGCCCAGTCACAATGAATTATGCACACGAGCACTGCTCTGCCATAATCCAGGCATGGTATCCGGGATCCCAGGGAGGATATGCAATATCTGACCTCATTTTCGGAAAATATTCACCATCAGGAAAACTTCCGATTACTTTCCCGATGAGTCTAGAAGATGTACCATCTTTTACTGACTACTCAATGAAGAACAGAACATACAGATATTCTTCAAAACCCGCTCTTTATCCTTTTGGATACGGACTGTCGTACACATCTTTTAAACTTTTGGATGTACATGCAGACAAAGATCAAATTGAAAAAGGCGGAAAAATCAAGATCACAGGTACCATAGCAAATATAGGAAGTTTTGATGGCGCCGAAACCATTCAGGTATACGTAGAATCTGGTATCAAAGGTGCTCCGAAATACCAATTGAAAGGTCTGAAGAAAGTATTCTTGAAGAAAAACGAAACCAAGATTTTTTCAATCGTTCTAAGTGACGACTCATTTGGAGTATATGATGAAGAACCAAAGAAAATACTAAAAAAAGGCAAATTTAAAGTATATGTAGGAACAACTCAGCCTGACAAGAGATCAAATGAACTGACAGGACGAATTGTTGAAACAATAACAATTCAGAGCAAAAATGAAGAGATTCTGTACGAGCCAAAATCTCTTTGGAAAAAAGACTGAAAGGATTTAAATATGGATAAGCCTATAATAGCATTAATGTATGATTTTGATAACACTTTATCCGTAAAGAATATGCAAGATTATTCCTTTATTCCGTCACTGGGCTATGACTCGAATACATTTTGGCAAAAATGTAATGAATTTAAAGACAAATATGCGATGGATCAAATTCTTGCATATATGTATTTCATGGTCGACGAGGCAAAAAAGAGAAACATCCGAATTACTGAAGAAAATCTCAACGAAATGGGAAAGAACATCATGTTTTTCAAAGGAGTTGAGAGCTGGTTTGACAGAGTAAATAAATATGGTGACGCAAAAGGATTTGATATTAAGCACTATATTATTTCCAGTGGTTTGAAAGAAATAATCGCAGGCAGTAAGATATATAAGTGCTTTGACCAGGTATATGCTGCGAGATTCCTCTACGGGGAAAACGGCGAAGCAATCTGGCCGGCTGTTTCCATAAACTATACTCAAAAGACTCAGTACATATACAGAATCAACAAGGGTGTAGAGAGCGAAACAGATGACAAGAATCTGAACGAACACATGGACGAATCAGAGAAAAAAGTCCCATTCAACCGCATGATCTATTTCGGAGATGGAATGACTGATGTTCCCAGCATGAAATCTGTAAAGCTCGGCGGCGGATACAGCATTGCAATATATAATGATGAAGATGAGAAAAACATGTACACCGTCGACAAACTCATGGAATACAACAGATGCGATTTTGCTTGCCGTTCAGATTATTCACTTGGTTCCCCACTGGAAAAAGTCGTATTTACAATAATTGATAAAATATCAAGTGAATATGCATATGGTGAACTCAAAAACGAATATGCAAAAGCAGAATCCGGAAACGGACAACTTGTCTTTGATATTGAATAGTTATGACATAACAGCAAAATTAATGCAATAAAAGATGGGGCGACAAAGGAATTGTATTATTTACAATAACTTTGTCGCCAAAATTTTATTTCATTTTGTATACAGACAATTCAACACCCCTATATTCACACCCTGTCAGGATAATAGGCAAGGATCCTCGGTTGTTCAACTGCCGAGAGGAATTGCCCTCTTTTTTCATTCTGCTTTTTCATATTTATAATTGTATCCATCGGCATGCTGCATAATTTTATAAATGGATTTCTTTGTACCTGTAAC
>JAEEKG010000109.1 GCA_016282315.1 Clostridiales bacterium
ACGAGCATCCATATAATTATCATTGTCTTTTTCATTACCTACTCTTATTCTTGCGTGCAAAAATACGGATAAATTTTGAGAAAAACCAACAGAATAGCAGAAATATATCGAAAGCAACAAGAATCCCTCTGGCTTTGATGACTCAAAAACCTAAATGTCCTATTTGAATACTTGAATATATGAATGTTTCGATTAAGCGAGGACAAAGACAAACTTGTTTGAACTCTGTCGAGCGAAAGAAACATCGACGAAGGTACTTCGTCAATAATTTCCTTTCCCACAAGCCTTGCGAAAAACATTTTTTTATAGAATTTTTTCTCTTATAGAAAAAAAGTTGTATCTTTGCATTATCAATAAAAAAAGATGTTTAACTATTAGATATATGGCGAATTGGCATCCTGAGAATCTTCCAAGGGAAAACGGGGAAATCGTACCAATGCAAACTCCTGAAATAATATCTGCAAGTAGGAGTACAGATATTCCTGCCTTTTATGCAGACTGGTTTTTCCATCGACTGAAAGTTGGTTATTCTGCTTGGACAAACCCATTTAATGGGACTAAAATTTATGTATCATATAAAAATACCCGTTTTATTGTCTTCTGGTCCAAGAATCCACAGCCTTTACTCAAACATTTGGATTATTTGAAACAAAAGAATATAGGTTGCTATATTCAATATTCTCTCAACGACTATGAAGAAGAAAAATTGGAATTGAAGGTGCCATCAATTCAATATCGTATAGATACTTTTAAGCGTCTTGTTGACAAATTAGGCATAGGGCATGTCATATGGAGGTTTGATCCTTTGGTGCTCACTGATGAAATAAGTATAAATAAATTACTATTTAAAATCGAGGGGATTGGTGATCAATTGAAGGGTTATACAGAGAAGTTGGTTTTCAGTTATGCAGACATATCTACTTATAGAAAGGTAAAGAACAATCTTGAGAAAAACAAAATAGCCTACCATGAATGGACAGAACCATTGATGATTGAATTTGCAAAACGATTGGCAGAACTCAACAAGAAGTGGGGATATACACTTGCTACTTGTGGTGAAAAAATTGATATTTCGAAATATGGCATATTGCGTAATCGTTGCGTAGATGCAGACCTAATAACTCGCTTGGCATGGGATGATAAGGAACTAATGAACTTTATGAAGGTTAAGATACTGGATATTCCTTCACCTACACTGTTTGGTGAAACAGAGTTGCCAGATGGAGCAATTCTTTTACCACATAATCATTATTTTATTAGCACCCATAAAAAAGATCCAGGTCAGCGCCAGTTTTGTGAGTGTATGGCCTCAAAGGATATTGGTGAATACAATACCTGTCCTCACTTGTGCAAGTATTGTTATGCGAACACTAGTAAGCAGGCAGCAATGTCTAATTTTAATTGTCATAAAAATACCCCTTGGGGTGAAACGATAACAGGAAAATAGTATGTCTGAATACGCAGAAGAAATAAGACGTTCATCGTGCAGAACTATTTACGATATCATTGAATGGTGCCACGAAGCATTGCCATCGGAATGGAAGGCATATCCATGGAGACATCCAGAGCTAAACCATGGCGTTGATCTACTTGCAAGTGACGAAGCACTAAATTGCTACATGTCAGCATATGGAGAAATGCATTCGAGTAAGTGCAGGGCTGCAATGATGAGTTTTCCTTTCGAACGATTAAAAGGGTCTGTTGAAATCGTTGACTGGGGATGTGGGCAAGGAATAGGTTCTGCAACTGTTGTAGATGTTCTCCAACAACACAATCTTTTGATTTGGGTAAAACGTATTACGTTAATAGAGCCTTCTGCACATGCATTGATGCGGGCTGAAGCTAATATTTCAAAGATTGTTGGCAACAATATTGAAATAGAGATTATCAACAAATTCATGCCAGCTGAGCAATCAGATGACAATACCATTTCATCAGTTGGCTATAGATACACAAATGTCATCCATGTATTCTCAAATATCTTAGATGTAAAAGCTATCGATTTAGCTGCTGTGGCTCGCATGGTGGCTTCATCACATGGAAATCACTTTATATTATGTCTGGGGCCTAAGAATGGTGCTGTATATAGAATAGAGCAATTCTGTTCTATCTTCGGTGAACAGGAGTATTTTAGCCAGATTGACAGTGTCCGTTATGGTCGCACTACAAGAACAGGTCATCCATACACCTGTTTTACTCGTTGTTTTGTATATAGTGGTTCACCTTTGGACTTCAGTCGTTTGTCGTTGTTCAAGGATTCCGGCCAGGGAAGTTATAATGATTATGACCTTCGGCTACAGATTCAGAATAATGTATTCTCTCCTCAAAAAGGTAGAGTTGCATTTCGTCTGCAAAATATATTATCTGTTGATGACATAATGTATATAGACCCAGTGGTGAATGAGGTTGCTGTTGATTTTATTATTGTTAGGCCAAACAAAGGTGTTCTCTTGGTTAATCTGTTTGAACATAATCTGAATGACTGCTCATTATCTGAAGATGGGAAAGAGATAACCTTGGAAATACCCCAACACGATAGTGGCAAAATAACGTATCAATCACCGATAGACCTGATTAGTCTCTGTCAAACAAGTATTAAGGATGGCATTGAAGAGTTGCTTATAAGTACGATTAAAAGTACTAAGAACTTTGGACTAATTAAAAAGGTTGTTATTTTTACAGAGAACAGCTCCGATGAAGTCAAAACATTCTTTAATGCACAAAAGGAGCATATTAACTATACATACTTGTATGGAAGCGAGTTGATTAGCGATAAAGAAGTATCCAAGAAACTTTATGAAAAGATAGGGCTCTTACAGAATTCAGCTTCGTTTGATGACGTGGTAAAGCGCAAATTGGCATCAATTATATCTCCATCGTGGCATTCATATCAAGAAGGGAAACCAGGCATTGAACCGAAGGGTGCACAAAGGGATCTTGTAGTAAGCAGAAGTACGCAACAGAAAATCAGTGGCGTCGCTGGTTCAGGAAAAACACATGTTCTTGCAGCACGCGCGGTCAATGCATTGAAACGAACAGGTGGAGATGTGCTTATTTTGACATACAATATCACTCTTGCAAACTATCTAAAATACAGACTTTCTGAATTGCGTGAGGATTTCTCATGGGAGAAAATAGATATCTATCCCTACCATCAATTCTTTAGAATACGTGCTTCAGAATGTCATTTCCATGTAGAATTCGGATCTTATGACGAATTGACCTTTTTTGACAATGCATCATCTTACAAACGATATTCTGCCATATTTGTAGACGAAGTTCAGGACTACACTACTGAATGGTTAAGGATAGTCATGAATAA
>JAEEKG010000110.1 GCA_016282315.1 Clostridiales bacterium
TCCTTGTCTGCCGGTGTTGTTCCGAGAACCGGTGCTCCGTATATTGCCATAGGCAGAACTCTTGAAATTGAATCGATTTGCGAGAATTTAAAAACAGTAGAAGAAGGCGGAGCATTCACAAGATTCATCATAGGAAGATACGGAAGCGGTAAGAGCTTTTTGATTCAGCTCATGCGAGGATACGCCTGTGACAATGATTTTGTCTGTGCAGATGCAGATTTGTCTCCTGAAAGAAGACTGTCTGCTTCAAGCGGAGGAGCAGGAGTTGCGACATACAGAGAGCTTATAAAGAATATGTCAACTAAGTCTTCTTCCGATGGAGGAGCGGTGACTCAGATATTGGCAAGATGGCTGAGCAATGTGAGAAGCGAAATCGCATCGTCTGGCTTTGAACCAACAAGCGAAGAATTCAGAACAGAAGTGTCAAAAAAGATATATTCAACTCTAAAAGAGATTGAGACAGGCATAGGTGCTTTTGATTTTTCCAGGGTCATTTCTAAATATGACGTAGCTTATGAAGAGGGCGACGATGAGATGATGTCATATTGTCTCAGGTGGCTCAGAGGCGAATACAGAACTAAGATGGAAGCAAGAACACAGCTTGGGGTAGCCGCAATAATAGATGATACCAACTGGTATGAGTATTTAAAACTCTGGGCTAGTTTTGTAAGAAAGATTGGGTATAAAGGACTGATCGTGTTCATAGATGAATGCGTAAATCTGTATAAGATACCGAATAGAATATCCAGAGAAAACAATTACGAAAAGATACTCGGAATATATAACGACACAATGCAGGGAAAGGCCGAGGGACTCGGAGTAATATTTGCAGGAACTCCTCAATTTCTTGAAGACACAAGAAGAGGACTATTCGGTTACGAAGCGTTGAGATCAAGACTAATTGATACAGAAGTTCAATTAAAGACAGGAAAAATATCTCAATTCAACCCTGTTATCAGACTAGTAAGACTGACAGATGACGAATTGCTCGCGCTCATAAAGAGAATAACCGTATTGTATTCACAAAAATTCGGTGAAGTGCAAGTGACTCTAGATGAAATGAAAGATTTTCTATATGTGATGCTCAGTAGAGCCGGTGCTAAAGAAATGATGACTCCCAGAGAAATAATGAGGTCATATCTCGGGGCTTTGGACGCTGTTACTCAGGGCAAGAAGATGTCAGATATATTAAATGAATTGAGACCGAAAAAACAAGAAACAAAAACGGAAGCAATAGATCCGGAAACAATTACATTTTAAGGAGAAAAAATAGGATGAGAAAAGTAGTTTTTGACCCCAAAACACCGGGGATAGGCAAGTTGGAACCAAGAGCATATTTTATTCCGTCGCTGTCTGAAAGCGAAGCATTGAAAGGCGGCAAAAACGGAGGAGAATATACTTGCCTTAACGGAGAATGGGATTTCAGATATTTTGAAACCATGCTCGATCTGCCAGATGAAATAGCACAGGTGGACTTTGATGACAAAATACCCGTACCTGCTTGTTGGCAATTTTACGGATATGGCAAGTTTCAATATACTAATGTAAATTTTCCGATTCCTTATGACCCGCCAAGAGTTCCGGATTCAACACCTGTAGGTGTATATTCTAGAAAGTTTGAAATCGAAGACTGCGACAAGAAGAATTATTTGTTCTTTGATGGCGTGTGCTCTATGTTTGAAGTATATGTCAATGACAAATTTGTCGGCATGTCTAAAGGCTCTAGACTTCCGTCTGAGTTTGATATATCTGATTACGTTGAAAAAGGTGAGAATAGCTTAACGGTAGTAGTATACACATACAGCGATGCAACATATTGCGAAGATCAGGATTGTTTCAGATTCAATGGTATTTTCCGCGATGTATATTTGCTGCAAAGACCTAAAGACCATGTCAGGGATTTCTTTATAAAGGCTTCTTGTGATGGTAAATTCAGCCTTGAAATAGACATTGAAGGACAGGGCAAAGCAGAAACAAAGATAATAACGCCTGACGGAAAAGAAATTCCAGCTAAAGATGTGCCAAATCCCAAACTATGGACAGCTGAAACACCTGTTTTGTACACTCTTGTAATAAAGTTCAATGGTGAATACATAGCAAAGAAATTCGGATTCAGAACAGTTTCTGTTAAAAACAGTGTGCTGCTTATAAACGGGGTAGCTGTAAAACTTAAGGGCGTCAACAGACATGATACCAGTGCTGAGACAGGTTACACAGTGACTGAAGAAGACATGAAAAATGATCTCATGCTCATGAAATATAACAACATCAACTGCGTCAGAACATCTCATTATCCAAATCCTCCAAGATTTGTTGAACTTTGTGATGAATATGGATTCTATGTAATAGATGAGTGTGACTTTGAAGCTCATGGCTGTGAAGCTGCTCATGGATGGGGGTTTGATCCAAGTGCAGATATGGCAGACAATCCATTGTGGAGAGATACATATCTAGACAGAATGAAGAGAACTGTTGAAAGAGACAAAAACAGTCCATGTGTCATTTTCTGGTCATTGGGAAATGAAAGTGTTCTGGGTGAAAATCACAGACTTATGTCTAAGTACACAAAAGAAAGAGATGACACAAGACTCATTCACTACGAAGGAACAAGATATGTTCTCAGATTCAGAGAAGACAAGAGCGATAAGACTATCGACAAATGTGTTGATGTCGACAGCTCTATGTATCCTTCAATAGCTGAAATTGAAGAGAGAGGCCAGAACCCTGAAAAGGATCCAAGACCCTACTATATGTGCGAATATGGCCACGCTATGGGTATGGGACCCGGCAGTTATGCTGATTACTGGGACACAATATATAA
>JAEEKG010000013.1 GCA_016282315.1 Clostridiales bacterium
GTTACAGAGACCTTTCTCATAGCCTACTCAACCACTTTAATCACTTCGCATGGCTTTTATCCCATGCTCGGCGATTCAATCACCGAGTAGTTGACTTTTGTGCTTCTTTTCTTCCATATCTTCTACTCCTATTAATGTAATAACAATATACATTCCGTGCACACATTTTTCAAGAGTAATTGTTGAACCGGTGTTGAGAAATGTATAGTAAAGTGGTAGACTAACAACAGATTTTTTGGGATGGTATGATATATGACAAAATTTGATGAAAAAAATATAAAGTATTCATTTGCAGTTATGACAGATGTACATATGTGTGACTCGATGGGTTTTGATTCAAGATTCAAACTCAAAAATGCTCTGGATTATACCAACAAGATATCCGAGAGAGATGGAAGAAAAGTTGATGCTTTTTGTTTTGTCGGAGATACTCTTGACAGGGGTCTGGATTATCAAGCAAAGATGTTTGCTGATGTAATGCTTAATAATATAGACAACGATCAGAAGATTTTTTATTGCATGGGAAATCACGAGAGATTGAATCACGATGAAAAAGCAGCGATTCTTTCGATCAGAAAATACTTGGGCGAAAAATACTACGAAATAGATGAAGAATCCGAAGAAGAATTCATTAAAGGATTCAGAACGGCACATCTTGGCGGTCATCTGTTTTTTGCAATACAGTCAGATGACTATGATGCTCCTGTGAAATTCAATGACGACACTCTTTCATACATAGACCAAAAACTGTCAGAAGAGTGCAAAAACAATCCGGGAAAATACATATTCATGTTCAATCACAGCATGTGTTACGGAACATGTTACGGAAGTGATCTTGATGGACCGGACAGTTTGTGGAACAATACTCAACTTGAAAAAGTATTGAAAAAGTATCCGAATGTTGTAATCTTCGGAGGTCATCTGCATTTTCCTCTCAATGACGAAAGAACAATTATGCAGACAGATTTCACATCTGTCGGAGCAGGTTGTGTCACATACATGGCATGCGAAAACGGCGGATATGAATTCATGAGCGGAAGAACTACTATGAGAGACATGCTTTTATTCTCTCAAAATTTGCTCTGTGAACTCGATGAACATGGTAATCTCAGAATACGAAGACTTGATGCATTCAACAAGTGGGAAATAAAGGAGCCTTGGGATCTCAGCGCACCAAAATCAGGCAAAGAGCATTTGAAAAAATATTCTATTGACAGAGGCAGTGATAAAAACAACAAAGCGCCTTCCATGGAAGGGTGCAAGGGATACATTAACGAAGAAGGCGACTACGGCAAGATTATAATGAGACTCACTTTTGATGCCGGAAAAGACGATGATTTTGTTCACCACTATGAAATAGACAGTTATGAAAATGGTGTATTTGTCAAGCAGAGAAAAGTTTTGTCAGATTATTACAAACACAAGAATCCATCAGAAATGGTTGACAGTTTCACATTCAGATTTGCTGACAAAGAAGAAGGAAAGAGATACGGATTCAGGATTCGAGCTGTCGATTCATGGGACAGAAAGAGTGAAGACATTATAGTCGGAGAAGTGTAATAAAAAAGCAAGCCATACCAGAAAAAAAGGTATGGCTTATTTTTACTCAAAATGTGGGAAATATGTAAATTCGTAGTGGTATTTGTGATTTGATTTTCCGAAGAACGCAACCGTGAAAGAGTTTGAATCATACGGACCGGAGCCTCTCATATCTCTGCCAAAGGAATCTTTAACGCCAGATCCTTTTATGAATACTTCGGGTCTTCCGGGATAATTGATTCTACCTGTTCCGTTCAACTGAATTGTATATGTCCCTTTGTCGGCGTACAGCATTGTTGAATCGTTTTCATAAAGTCCGCCCGGATTCAGTATAAACTCAAACTTCAGAGAAATATCGTCATCACCTTCAGCCATGCAATCTATTGTAAATCCATTCTTGATCGGTGTTACAACGACTGTGCGGTTGAGCTCTCTTACGTTTATTTCTTTTCTCTTTGAGTGGTCCATTTTCCACCAGTTTGATGTCTCAGGCGGAGTATCAAATGTACTCTTGTATCCGGCCCTGTCCTTTGATGACAAAACATATGAGCCATCTTCGTTCTTTTCCAGTTTGCTAGGCCTGAATATGCTGTGTTCATCCCCGAAAAATGCTGCTGCAAATCTGCATCTGACTTCAAGATTTCCAGAATAATGCAGTTTCAAAAAATCCGGGTGCCAAGTCGTAAGAACAGTGAGACAGTCATTATATCTGTTTTGATAATAATGTCTTGCCATGCCTGTTGAAAGAAAAACACTTTTTTGAAGATTAGGCTTTACTGTATCTATAGACTCCTCAAGTTTTCCTAAGTCAGGCATCATAAGATACCAGAATTCAAGGATAGATCTGTCGGAATTAACCGGTATATTCAGTTTTTCCATCGCCTCAATTTTTGTCAGCAGATAATCTGCATACCAAGCAATTTCGGGATCTTTGGAAAAGATAGCTGCACCGTAAAAGAGGTAGTAGTATGGCAGAATGTCAAATTTTGTACCATTGTCAATTCTTGTGCTTGACATAGTGCAAACTGTGTCATCAGACTCTGTAAGGCTGAACATGAGTTTCAGATTTCTGACGACAGGATCAAGGAATTTTCTGTCTTTTGTCTGGAAATACAAGTGCAGATATTGTCTGTCACAAATAAGGTTGTAACAGCCAGTTGATCTTTCTGTCCATTCACCTTCTTCTGAGCAGTCAATTCCTTCTGAAAGGTACTTGTTCATGACTTCAAGCGATTCTTCGTCTCCGAGGAGTTTGTGGCATGCACAAAGAGCTGAAGCTATTGCCCATCTGTGATTTGGTGTATGGAATCCAAGGTGTTTCAATGCTTCGTTGTTTTTTTTCAAAGTGGAGATGAGTTGTGTATACACTTCTTCCTCGATTTGAGTGTGTGAAGATAATTCGCACAATACATATGCCATTTTTGAAAGAGTATCCGAAACACAAAATCCGGTTGTATTCGGACAATGGATATTAGTACTCTGAAGATCTATTGAGCCATCGTCGTGAACATATCTTTTGTCAAAAAATTTAATCAGCTTCAGTACTGTCTCGAGTACGCTGGAATCAAGATAATACTTTGTACCCTTACAATAGTATCCGAACAAAAGTTCTTTTGCAGTTGCAACTATTGATTCTGGAGTGAACTGATGGAAAGGATATATAAAGTGACCCAGTCCAAAGTAATCGGAGTCATTTCCATTATTAATGTGTCTTAATATATACTCACATGTGCTCGAAAGTAATCGGGGAACGTTATCTGAATGTCTTAACATATTACGCCTTTCAGTCAGCCAAGGTTCCCATAGGGTCCCAAGGTCTCAAATGAATGATCTCTCCATCATAAAGTTTAGATTTCTCACCAAGGTACTTCTTATCTACAACTACTTGGTATACATACAGGTCAAACCAACTGTCTGACATCATGTAATAACCCGAATTAACACCATCGCTGCCCCAGCTGTTTTCAACTTTCCAGCGTGTAGGATTGCCTTTTTCATCGAGATGAACGCCTGTTATGCACATTGCATGATTCATTGCGCTTGCTTTGTAATCCAATGCTTCGGCTTTTGTAAGTTTGGTGTCAAGACCCGTTACTGAATCATAGTCATACAGTTTGTCATCCCAGAGATTCTTTTCCTGGCGCTCGCCGTATTTTCCGCAGTCACATCCAAACCAAACAATAGAGTCATCTTTAAGCTGAGCTATAACAGCTTTCTTCAGTTCATCTATTTTTAGATTTAAATGACGAATCGGATTGCCTCCGACTACGTTTCCAAGTCTGTCAATTGTGTAAACTTTATCATAAGGTTTATCATTTGTCGGACCATTGATTACAGAGCCGAATTGTTCAAGGTAATCTCCAAAATATTTCTCATAGAATGAAAGAGGAGTGTAATCCTTCTCCAAGAAATATTTGCCGTCTTTATCCTTGTATTCGAAATCAAATTTTTCCGGAGGTATTCCATAACATTCAGTCAAAAAGACATAAATAGATGCCATGAGTTCATCTTTTTTCTCTTCCAATTGCTCTTTTGTCTTGCCATGAGAATACATGTCTCTCAATAGAGCAGCACCTTTTCTGAGCGATGCGACAATTTGTCCATTTAACGCACCGGTGCTTGATGATTGAGCTGTTTCAGGATAAACGGATTTCGGAACAATTCCGTATTTTCTGATGATGTTGACAAACATGTCCCATTGACCACCGTCAGACACGCCCTCTGAAACAATATATGATACAACTCTGTCATCTACATCAAGTGAAACTGTGTCGATAATATTCTCGTAGTACCAATTACATTTTTCAAGTTTGTCCCAAAATGCGAGCCAGCTCTGAGAAAATTCAAATTCAGTCAGATTCTTTTCTTTTCCAAATTTTTCTCTCATGAGGTTTGTTGCGGCAAACAACCAGCAACGACCTGAGCTTTTTTGATTTGCGCATTTCATTGTCTTAACTTCGACGTTGAACAGGAATTTTTGTTCTGTCATTTCTTCGCCAACCATTGCGAGATTGGCTAAAGAAGATTTATATAACGCATTGCGAACCAGGTTTGAATTTGGTGTATATTTCAATGCTGATTCATAACTATTCAATACTTTTTTTGATATACCTTTCACGTGTCTACCTCCAAAGATAATTGTCGGGTATATTATGAGAGTGAAACAGAGGAATGTCAACATCAAATGGCAACATGTAGAACCACTTCTATCAATTTTGTACAAAATTACATGTATTATTATTGATTATTCTATTCATTTTTGCGGAATCATTGTGATATAATTATTCTGCAAATAATTGCAAGGAGAAACAGAAAATGAAAAAGCTATTATCCATTGTTATTGTTTTATCTATGATTCTGGTTTTGGTTGCTTGTTCTGGAACCCAGTCTCAAACAACCACTGTTGCCGATTCAACAGAAACAACCGAAGAGAAAACAGAGAACACAACAACTGTTGAAACTACAACAGCTGAACAAACAACGGAAGAAACAACCGAACAAACCACAGAAGAGACTACAACGAGTACAACTATTCCCGAAAAGAAATCAATAAAGATTTTTGCTATAGGAAATAGTTTTTCAGAAGACAGTGTCGAATATCTGTACGGAATCCTCAAAGACCTCGGATATGAAGAAATTGTACTCGGAAATATGTATACAGGCGGATGTTCACTTGCTCAACATGCCAAGAATATCGAGCACAGAGAAAAAGGTTTTTATACCACATATTACGAGAATACAAACGGCAAATGGGTTTCAAATCCAGTTCAACCGACACTCGTTAACACAATAAACAGATATGATTGGGATTACATTTCAATCCAGCAGGTTAGTGGAGACAGCGGAAGACCGGAAACATTTGAACCATATCTTACAATTGTCGTTAACTACATAAAGGAAAAATGTCCTGATGCACAATTGATGTGGAATATGACATGGGCTTATCCTGATGGCTCAGATTATTCAAGCTTCAAGAATTATTCTTACAATCAGAAGACCATGTATGATGCAATTCTTAACACAACTAAGTCATTGATTTTAACAAGAGAAGAGTTCTCATTTGTAATACCAACAGGCACTGCAGTACAAAATGCAAGAACAAGTTTCCTGACAGAAAGTCAACTCCACAGAGATAATCTCCACTTGTCAAATATAATAGGCAGATATCTTGCTGCAATGATGTGGGCAAAACAGATTACAGGTATGAGTGTTGCTAATGTAACATACAATCCCGGTGTAACTGTTATAACCGATCAGATAATGGAAGTTATAAAAGAATCTGTAGAAAATGCATATAAGCATCCATACGAAGTAACAGAATCTGAACACACTGAATTCGAATCAGTTTCAACAGATGAGATTTTGTCCTCTTACAAACTTGATCCTAAAGACTACACTAAATTAAATTACACATTAACCAATTTCTCATATTGGAATTCCAATACACAAACAGATCTTGTATGTGCAGAAAATGGAAGCACAGCTTCAAACCTCAATCAATATGCTTCAACACAATTGCTTGATAAAACACAGATACCTGTAGGTTCAATTATTATTATAGTTGACGGATATCAATACAGACCTGATGCATTTGTTTCAGTTGACGGAAATTTAATCAAAAATGGCACAGGTGACGGCAAGAGCGGTTATTCAAGACCCGGAATGGTTGCAACCGAAGCAGTACTCGTGACTGAAGAATGGTGGGCTAACTGGGATGTTGTAGGATTCAACATTTCTGTTTTGAACAATCCTGCAATAAAAGAATCGGTAATGAATTCATTCTACAAGAAATTTGCAATCTATGTTCCGAATGATCCAGATGCACCGCTTCCGAATCTTGATAAAGAAGTGAACAATGAAAGTCTTGAAGAAGTATTGAATGGAAAAGGATACAACCTTTCTGACTATGTAGTTCTTGATTTATCTATGACTACATATGCATATTTCAATTCTACTTCAAATTCAAGCCTTGTAAGTAAAGTTGGAGGAAGCACAGCTTCTAACATCAATCAGTTTGCAGCTACTAAGATATTCACAAAGGATGATATTCCTGACGGATCACTTGTTGTAGTATTTAGCGGATATCAATACAGACCAGAAGGCTGGACAACATTGAGTTCCAAAAACAGCGGAACGACAAGACCTACAAATGTAGTTACAAATGGTGATGACTTGGTAACAGTTGTTGATCAGGCTTGGTGGGGCTCATGGAATTACAGAGCATTCAATGTAGCTAAAGCAGGAAATCCGGGCTTAAACGACAGCGATATGCAGGGCTTGCTCAGTGTATTCTACATCCTTGTTCCAAAGGGCTCATCAAGCCATACTGAAGATGAAATAACAAATAATACTTTAAAGAAAGTATTATCTGACAATGGTTATGATGTTTCAAAATACAAAATGGCTCCTGTATCTTTAACAAATTATGCTTATTTCAATTCAACATCAAGTTCAAATTTACAGAGTAAAGAAGGCGGAAGTACAGCTACAAACCTGAATCAATTTGCAGCAACACAGATGTTCGGAAAAACAGAACTTCCAGTTGGTTCTTTGATAATCGTGCTTAAAGGATACCAGTACAGACCTGAAGGCTGGATTTCACTTGGAACCAAAAACTCCGGTTCTGACAGACCTGCAAATGTGGTTGCATCAAATGCCGATTCAATTACAGAAGTCACAAACAAATGGTGGGACAATTGGACATACAGAGCATTTAATATTGCAAAAGCAGGGAACCCGGCTTTGTCAGATAGTGAAATGAATGCACTTGCAAATGTCTTCTTCATTGTTGTTCCTAAATAACTACATAGACTAGATCACATAAAAAACACAGCCACTTTGCCGTGGCTGTGTTTTTTATGTCTGATTTTATTTGTGAACTACTACATTAAAGCCTACCATCTTACCCAGTTCTTTTATTTCTTCGACATAGTCTCCGTAAACAACAGCAAGATGATGACCGAATCCTTGTTCGGCTAGAGCATGAACAAATTCATAAGCTCCGCCTTCAACTTTATAATATACATCAGGCGAACATCCATATGAATGGTACGCGCAGCCGAGTATTTCACCTCTTGTAATCATAAAACTCTTTCCGTCTCTGGAAAAACGTCCTATTGTTACGGTTTTTGTGCTTGCATTTGCCATGTCTATCTGAATTTTGGTTCCCCATCCTTCAAATGTGAACTGGCCTATCTCATATGGCATATCAGGCTTGTTCAAGCCCTCCATCTTGAGGCCCGGAACAGAATGTCTAATCTCAAGCGTGTATTCATCAAATCCTTCAGCTGGTCCTGATACCAATCTTGAAACATGCAGATCCTCTTCGGGACGTTTGTGAGGTTTCACAAGTGAAGCGTTTCCCATGAAAACAGATTTTTTGGATAAGTACATGAATACCATAACAGCCATCCATGCATTTATGTCCTCTTCACAAGCGGTTGGGATTCCGCAATCTTTTAACAAAGAATGCGTAAGGCATGGGGTGCACTTATATTGCATCGGAAGTCTTGATGCGCAGAGCTCCATGCAGGCTGTTGTGAATGCATTGCATCCAAGTTCCTCCATCATGGTCTTAACCGCTTCACAATAGAGAATATCCTGTTGCATTGCTTTTGCAGTCAATTTTGAAGCCTTGGCTCCTTTAATCAATTCTTCTGCTTTTTTTGTTATTGTTTCATCAACTTTGAGTTTATCCATAACAGAGAAGACATCTTTCATTGATCTTCTTGCTTCTCTGATGCCATACATCTTATTCAGACCATATATGTCAGGATTGCTTGAAACAACTGATACCGGTGATTGTTCTCCGGTAGTCAATACAAGAATTTTGGTGTTTTTGATTGCTTTCTTGACTTGAAGAAGTTTTAGTATCTGGTTGTATTCTTCAAAATCGTAACCAAAATAGAATTCTTTTCCAATAGAAGAATAATATGCTCCCAAATCTATCGGAGTTGGGCCTCTGTTGATCATGGACATCGGCTTATCCAGCCTCTCAAGTCCGGGAACTCTGTAAGTCATTAAAAAAATGTCTGTGTCAACAAGATCTTTTTTTAACAAATCAAATTGTTCATCTGAAATGTAGAAATTTTCTACGAATTCAATATACACGGGTTCCAAAACATTGGCATATTCCGGATTTATGTTTTCACACAATTGTTTATACCAGATTTTGCATTGTTCGCGGCCTGTTCTTCTCTCATATTCGGGAGACAACTCTTCTGGTCTTCCAACTCGGCAAGGACCTTCCCAGTAAGCTGTGTGTGTTCTGTTCGAAAAAATGGGTTTGATGTTAATTTTAACATCTATTGCTTTTTTCATATTACCCTCCGAAAGATAATTAAGTTATTATTGGATGTAATGAGAATATACTTCTTTATATATGTCCATTCTGCTATCTGTTGTAAGTCTGGTCAATTCATCGAACAGTGAATTGTCTTTTTTTATGCAATCCACAATGATTGGATTATATCTTGTTCCTTTTCCCTGAATGAATTCATCCAATACCTGTGAAAAAGTTTTGCCTTTGGTATAGTTTCTTCCAAGGATATCTGTAGCAGCATCCGTACAATCCGCTATTGTTACTATGTCAATGATTATGCGGATATTTGAAGATGTGTTATCAAAATCGTCGGGATATCCCAAAGATCCGTCGTACCACTTGTGATGACCCAGAATGACGTCGAAATACTGTGCAAAATCTTTGTCGTTATCAAGGATTGTCAAACCATTATTCGGATGTGTTTTGATTCTCTTGAATTCAATATCTGTCAAACGTCTGTTCTGTGTATTTATGATATCTACCATTGATATTTTTCCCACATCATGAAGAAGGGCACAATCACAGATGAATTGAAGTAATGAATCTTTGTTTTCATTTACTTCGTCTACTGTTCTGCAATCGAGAACACCAATAAACAATTCCGGATTATGTTTGAGCAAATAATCTCCCAGACAACGGGAAATGTTTTCAACCATCAGACTGTGAATGCATGTGATGGGCTGTCTGAACATGATTACTTCCAGAATGTAATCCTTCTTTTCTTCGTACGTGATGAAAGATTTGATTTTTTGATACAGCAAATACACATATCTGTTCATCTCGCTTGTAAAGAATGTGTAGGGAATAGTTTTGACATACAGTCTCAATCTGTTCATGCAATCGATGATATCTGCTCGCTTGGAAGGAACATTTCTTTCCCCTTCCATATAGTAGCACATAGTTCCTATCGTATTGTAGCAATTGTCCAAATAGTCTTCCTGTTCATTGGGGTCGCCATTCAGATCGAGCTTGTCAAACATTTCGTTGAAACTTTGAATTAAATAATCAACCAGTTCTTCGTTTGTTATTATTCCTTCATAATTTTTCAATGCTTGATCAATACAATTGACCATAGGATCTATTTCATCGCCGTTCTTTTCTTTACATTCAGCAATCAGTCTTTCATAGATGATTTTTTCTTCATCAGACAATATCGATATATTTTCATAGAGCGTAATGGTAAAGAGCATTCGGTCAATAAAATATATGAACTCTTCATCGTCTCCGTCCAGTTTTTGCACTTCTTCTTTGTTCCATATTGATAAAGCTTCTGTGTAAAGACTGTACATTTTTGAAAAGCAATCCGGTCTGTCCTGATTGAGAATACGGCTTATTATATTTGAGTAGGATTTGAAGAGAGAAAGGCGTGCATACCTTGAGGAGATATTCAAATATTCTCCTCTATAATCCAAAACGCTTTCATACGAATATTTGGGCGTGCCTATATCTTCAACATCTGCTTGTTCATACTCAAAACAATAAGCGTGAATAAGCGGAATAATGTAGTTGAGATTGTGAGCCTTTTGAAAATACTCAATGCAAGGTTCCATCATGAGCGGAAGAACACATATGTCATCATATCCATCCTGATAGATCTGCAAAGCAGCATCAGCCAACAAGCAATACTCTTTGTCTGACAGTTGTTGCGACAAATGTTCTATGAGGGATTTTGTGTTTTCCTCATTTACTTCAAAGCAATTTCTCAATGCTTCACTTCTTTGAATGAGCAACTTCGCCCATGATGATTTACTGCTTTTCTTGAATAACTTTTCGTTCCATTCAAAGTCAAGATCTTTGCAATGTTCAAATGTTTTAATAAACTTGTCTAAATACTGTTTTGTTACCATTTTTACTACTGGATTGTTCTTTATTTTTTTCCGGTTCTAACGTATTTGAGCAGAGTGTCTTTATCCATTCCTGCTATTCCAAGTTGTTCAAGACTGCGTCCTTCTTTACGCCAGTCTCTTTCGTGAACTACGTTAATAATATCTATGAAACCATTTGTAAGCGGCATCGGTACACCGAGTAATTCGCCTATTGCAGCCCAAGGTACCAATCCGAATGGTATATCTTCTGTCAAATAACGGCTGCTCAAATCATTTGGTCCGCATATTGGTGTCAGACCGATTGAGCCGTGACCTTCTTTATATAAATCCTGCCATGTCCATTCATAGTCATCAGGTCTTCCTGCAAAATCTTCCATAGGACGTAGATTGTATCCAAGTACATTTCCAATTGCCTTGCGTTCTTTATCCATTGCGATGTTTAAACGGCAAGCAGAAGGAGTCCAGCCGTGTTCATAAAGGAAGAAGTTAATTTGCGGGCTTTCAATTCTTGAGATGTTGAAGAGAACAGGTCCTGCGTGCCAGTCAGGGTTAACTATGGCCAAACCGCATTCAAGAACGTCGGTATATATTTTTTCGAATGGGAATAGATCTTCACGCATTTCATCGATGAGAGAAGGTCCTTTATCTGCCGGCAAGAAAGCAATGTTTATAGGGTTTCTTCCGAAAACATTAACAGTGTCTGAACCTTTTGCAACTAAACGTGCGTCATAGGGCAGATTGTTGGCATCAGCAAATGTCGGACAATCAGGTCCATCAAGTTCCTTTTTCAGTACAAGAGCTGAGAATGCACCAGGGAAAGTAACGATTATCTGATCCTTTGTAACATGGCCTTTTAAGAGTTTTGCATAACCGCTGTGAGCAAATGCAGGAGCAACTATACAAATATAGTGGCAACCCTTAACCGCTTTGTCTATATCATCTGTTACATCATGAAGTGTAACAGGGCCCTGTAATTCTTTGATGTTTCCCTGAAGATAAATTGTTTTTGTTTCAAATACTTTTTTCATGTTGTTTTTGAATTGAGGCATTTCGTAAAGAGTTACAGTGTGGCCTTTCAATGCAAATTCTGCCGCCATTGTGTGCGCGCCGTTTCCGCCGCCTAAAATCGCTATTTTCTTTGGAGTCATAATAAAAGATCCTTTCTCTAGTCCGGCTTAGCCGAATAATAACGTATATATTATACATCTAATTTATAATCTTTACATGGTAAAAATAGCCAAATATCGCGGAGATAAACTATAACATGTGAGACTACAAGTAATTGTAAATATGTGATAAAATGTAAAAAAAGCATGGAGGTCAGTATTTTGGATTACAAACAGAATCTTCACACGCATTCAACCTTTGATGATGGTAAAAACACTCTCGAAGAGATGATAAATTCAGCAATAGAAAAGGGATTTGATTCCCTGGGCTTTTCCGGGCATGCATATATGTATTATTCTGAACCATATTCAATGTCAGTAGCCGGAACTGAAGAATACAAAAAGCAGGTTCTTCAATTGAGGGAAAAATATGCTGACAGAATAAAGATTTTTTTGGGACTTGAATTTGACATGTATTCCGACACTCCTCAAGAGGGCTACGAGTACATGATAGGGGCATGCCACTATATAAAGATTGGTGATGATTTTGTCGCGGTTGACAGGCCAAAAGAACACTATGAGAAAATCATAGCTGAGTATTTTGGCGGAGATGGAATGAAACTTGTGAAAGAATACTACAGACAAGTGGCAGAATATCCCAAATACGCAAAAATAGATATTTTGGCTCACTTTGATTTAATAACCAAGAACGTTGAGAGGGCAAATTTCTTTGATTATAATTCAAAAGAGTATTTAAATGCAGCAATAGAGTCTTTAGAAGCGTTAAAAAAAGATGTTGACTTTTTTGAGGTCAACACGGGAGTCATTGCAAGAGGGTACAAATCCACACCATATCCGATGCTTTCTTTGGTTAAAGAAATGAAAAGATTGGGATACGGAGCTATTATTGCATCTGATTGCCATAATGCAAAAGATTTGGATTCTTATTTTGATGTTGCGCGCGATTTGCTAATTGAAGGTGGGTATAAAGAAAAGTATATTCTTACTGATGATGGCTTTAAAGCAATTGCAATATGAAAAATAGGGTTGTTACGAGAAAGATGAATCTCTTAACAACCCGCTTATTTATTTAAACGTTATTTTTGAAACAGTTGTGCGTTGAAGCGGAACTATGTCGCCCCCTCCGCTGCAATATGAGACCAGTGCTTCTTTTTCGGAAAGGAAATATATCGCCGGATAACAATAACCGCGATGAATATCGTCTTCAAGAAGAACAAAATCTGAAAAATGTACCCCGTCTTCACTCTCTGCAATTGCGAGTGGAGTACGTCCCCATGTATTTCTGAACCTTGGATGAATGGTACTTTCGGGATCGTCTTTATATGGATTCCATATGGCATAGAATTTATTGCTGTATGGATTTTTTGATATCAACATTGGTGATAATGGGGACTCAAATCCTGATTTCTGAGGTTGTGTCCAAGTGATGCCGTCATCTGATGAATAGCTCTCGTACTGGTAATCTGCATCGGTGCGGAAATATCCATATAGCCTTCCGTCAGGCAATTCAATTACACCTGGCTCCTGAAGCCCATTCTTATTTTCGGAATCGGGAAATTCAAGAACTTGGACATCTTCATTCCAGGTTTTTCCATTATCATCAGAATAAACAAATCTGGCTTTTCCTACCCCATCAAAGCGATATTTTCCTTCTTTGAAGAGAAATTTGTGCTCTGACATAGGAATAATAATACGTCCGCTTGATGTTGTCTCAACACGGCAATTATTAATGCAATAGTAACCTTTGTGGTTATGTGGAAAACAAAGAACACCATCGCCGGAATAGTCGTACCCATCTGGAGAGTCGATTCTCCAGATTTCATCTCGAACAGGAGCTTTTGTAACGTCTTTTGTGTCGATTTTGATAATGCAATATAACGAAACACCGCCATTTGGGCCCGGTCTTAGTGTTACTGACATTGCGTTTGTGCCACCAAATTTTTCGGGTTTTATTAGAGTAATGATATTGTTTGTGTCAAAATGTTCACCATCATCTGAGAGAATGGCGCAAATTGAGCTATCTTCGTGGTCGTCCCAGCTATTTCCTACGTAGCGAGTGTAAGCAAACATTATTTTGCCATCGGGTAAACGAATAAAATCCCCTTCGCTGTTGCGTGGGTTTCCTTCCTCTGGTTGAAGTTCAAATAACACTTTTTTTGAAAAATCCATGGATGCCTCCGGCTATTATCAATTTGAAAATGGTCAAATCTTTTCTTTTGGTCAATAAAAAGAAAAGAGGCCTGAAACAACACTGTGCCAAGCCTGTATTTCTTTAATGGCTGGGACAGCCGGACTTGAACCGACGAAATGCAAGAGTCAAAGTCTTGTGCCTTACCAACTTGGCTATGTCCCACAAGTAGATAGTATTTTATCAATAAACAATTCAGATGTCAACCAAACAATTTCAAGTTTTGGTTTTTTTTGAAAAATTGTTTGTTAATGCTATTCAGTTGCTGTAAAATAGAGTTGAAGGTGGTGTCTATCATGATTATAGCGGTATCAATTATTCTTGTTATTG
Organism: Clostridiales bacterium; assembly: GCA_016282315.1. Taxonomy (GTDB): domain Bacteria; phylum Bacillota; class Clostridia; order Oscillospirales; family CAG-272; genus CAG-841. The sequence goes on from JAEEKG010000013.1 coordinate 14,332, forward strand.
TGATTACATATTTTATAATGTCAGTTATCTTATTCAATAAGTCAACAAAGGGAAGACAAACCGAAGACAATCTATTTGATGAACATCAGTCAAGAGGTGTCAGACCATATCTTGATGAACTGAGAAGTGCCAGGAGTTGGCTTGATAAAGTTCCTTATGATGACATATATGTAACAAGTTACGATAATTTAAAACTTTATGCAAAGTTTTATCACAGTAAAACGCCAAGAGCAGTGGCAATACTTGTTCACGGATATCAAGGCGACGGAGAAACTTGCTATCCGATATTTGCAAAGTTTTTGCTCGAACAGAATATTGACGTGGTGATCATAAGACAAAGAGCTCATGTTCACAGCGAGGGCAAGAGATTGTGTTTTGGAATCAAAGAAAGATTTGACGTTCAAAAATGGTGTGAGTATGTAAGCTCAATAATTCCAAAAGGAATGCCTATGTTTTTAAGTGGTATTTCTATGGGTGGAGCTACTGTTTTACTTGCTTCAAGTCTGGATTTGCCAGAGAATGTTAAATTTATCGTTAATGATTGCGGATATTCTGACACATACGAAGAATTCAATGCGGCCGCAAAATTTATGCATTATATTCCCATCCTATTTACACCAATTGGAAGGCTATTTTATAAGATAACAGAAGGAATCGATATAAAGAAAGTTAGACCTGTGGATGAAGCAGCTAAATCAAAATTGCCAATATTGACAATACATGGAGAAGAAGATACGTTTGTTCCATTTTATATGTGCAAAGATATTTACAATGCAATTAAATCAGACAAAGAATTAATAACGGTACCCGGTGCAACGCATGGAATGAGCTATTTGGTTGATACAAAAAGATGTAATGAAGTATTTCAAAGGTGGATAGATAAATATTTGTATAATTAATAACAGCGGCCTTGACTGAATTTGAGTCAAGGCCGTTTTCTGTCATATTAATGATTTACTGCATCTCTTCTATGTGACTTACATATTCAAGAGTTTTTAATGCTTCGATGATTTCTGAATGCGACTTATATTTCTTGAGTTCTTTGCTGCTTATGGTAATTGTTATTGTGTAAACACTGAGTCCTGAGCCTACATATGCTGGGTTTGATTCAATATCATCGATTCTCAATCCCAGATTTCTGATTGTAGCAACAAAGTCCTGCAGATTGGATTTGTTTTTAAGTTCAAGGTGAACTTCAAAATGGTTAGAGCGATCTTTTAAATACTTTTCGGCTCTCGGTATTGAAGCCAAAACGACATAAAGGATGATTGAACAAATAATGGTTATTGTGTACAGTCCTGTGCCGCACAAAACCCCGAGCAGACTACAAACCCAAAGAGCAGCCGAAGTTGTTAAGCCCTTTATCTGGCTTCTTGAACTGTAAAGAATTGAGTTGCCGCTTAACATTGCTGAAGAAATAACTGCAACTCCAGAGAGAATTGGCAGATTGACAGCCGTGTTTTCCATAATGAACAAGTCGAGCAACATAGCCGTAGTACCCGAGAAAGTTACAAGCAAAAAGGTTCTCAATCCTGCTGAATGACGCTTTTTGGCTCTCTCGCATCCAACAACTGCTCCTATTACAAGTGACAATGCAAGACGAATCAGTGCCGAATAGATGGTAAGTCCGTCAAATGAAATATTCAATAATTGTAAAATCGGATCTTTCAATTTTATTTCCTCCCGAAGTGTCTTTTTCGTTTGTAGTTGAAGTTCTCATACTGTTCTTCAGCTGCTTCTGTGAATGCCTGTTCTTCTTCAGATGTTGTCTGTGGATGTTCAGGCAATTTCTTTTGAATCTCGTTGATTTGGTCTATGAGTATTTCTACCTGAGACTTTTCTTTCTTTTCCTCTTCCGGAACAGGAACAATTTCATCTATATCATTTGAATACGATTTGGATTTATACAGCGCAAATTTGCCGCATGCAGGTCCAATCAATTCGTATAGGACGCTGGACGCCAAAATGATTGTTTCAAGCGAATCTCCCATTGTACCACCGAGAGTACGGGCGCCGAGTGCGGCTAGGCCTATTGCTACTCCTGCCTGAGGAACCAGGGCAAATCCCAAATAGTTTCTAACTTTCTTGTCTTTCTTTACCAAAGCCGAGCCTGTGAACGCTCCGAGATACTTTCCGGCAATTCTTACAACAAAATACAGTATACCGATCAATACGAGCGGGGTATTTCCAATACTTGTTGATGCTCCGAACAATGCGCCCAAATTGAAATTGGCGCCTGATCTTACAAAGAACAAGAGTAATATGGGCGGACTGAAATAGTTTAATTGTTTAAACAATTTGTCATCTTTAGATGTGTTTACATATATAGTTCCCATCGCCATACATCCCAGGAGCGGAGAAGTGTCAAGCAAAGTACATAATCCGCAGAATGTAAACAAGGATGCTATGGCGATTATCAGTCTGTTGTCTGTTGATCGCTTTGATGAAATCAGGAATTTAAGAACCCATCCCATCAAGCCGCCGAGAACAAGACATAATATGTTGAGGCCTATAGGCTTTATAACATTTACAAAATCAAATTTTGCAGTGGTACTGGCCACAGCAATTGAAATAGCGATGCTGTAAGCAACCAATCCAACAACATCGTCCATAGCAACTACCTGTAAAAGAGTATCTACAAAGTCGCCTTTGGATTTTGTTTGTCTTATTGTCATTACTGTTGAAGCCGGTGCAGTTGCCGCTGCCAGAGCAGAGATGACAATTGAAAACTCCAGTTTTAAATTCAGTATAAAGAAAGTAACAACAAACACAAGGATACTTGCAAGTAAAGACTCAAAGAGAGTGATGACCAATACTTTAGGACCGTTTTTCTTCAAAACATCCATCTTAAAGAATTCACCGGTGCTGAATGCAATAAAAGCCAATGCAATATCTGCAAGGAAGTCCATGCCTTCAATTACAGAAGGGTGAACCAGATTGAAGCAAAAAGGACCGATCAGGATTCCTGCAACAATGTATCCTGTGACATTAGGGAGATGCAACAGTTTTGTCAATCTTGTCAAAGCAAAGCCACTGAAAAGCATTATTGCAACGGTTATTATGGCTATTGCAACATCAGAATTGATGTTTTCATAAATATTGAACATTCTGAATCCCCCTTTCTATGTATATTAGTTAATTATAGTTAAAAAAAATAATAAAACAAGTATTATTATCATTTATCTACAAGAATGAATTATTCCATTGATAGATATATGTGCATTTTTTACATTTTTGGGTTAAACGTGACAAAAAAGACAAAACAACATAAAACAAACAAAAAACAACATAAATATAACATAAAACAACAAATGATTACAAAATCAAACATAAATTTGATGTTAATTCGTCAAAAAATCAACATTGTAATAGATTAATGTTGTTTGAAAATGTTGTTTTGACTCAAAAATAACAACAAAACAACACCGAAATTACCACAATTATTTGATAAATGTGGTTTTTTGATAAAATTATGTTGAATTTTTTGAAAAAATGTTGACAAAAAACAACATTAGTGATATTCTATGGTCGAAGTATAATCATTACCATCTAAACCTGTGTGTTTTTTTAACAAAATGCACACAAAAATCCAAGAATGCGAGGAAATCAACTTGAAAACTTTCTATACAGACAAGATAGCTAAAAGCGAAAGGATTACAACACTTGTAAGTAATCTATACAAGAAAATGCCTGAAATTGAATCTGATAGAGCCGTTCTCCTGACAGAATCATATAAGGAGACTGAAGGCGAACCTATGATAACAAGAAGAGCAAAAGCATTTGCCCACATTCTTGAAAATATCCCGATCACAATAAGAGAAGGAGAATTAATTGTAGGATCAGCCACAAAGGCTCCAAGAGGTTGTCAGGTTTTCCCGGAATACTCTTTTGAGTGGCTTGAATCTGAATTTGAAACAGTTGCGACAAGAATTGCAGATCCTTTCTATATTTCAGATGAGACAAAAAGCACTCTTCACGAGGTATATAAGTATTGGAAAGGCAAAACAACAAGTGAGCTTGCCACATCTTACATGGCTCCGGAAGCTTATTTAGCATTCCAGCACAACATGTATACTCCTGGAAACTATTTCTTCAACGGAGTAGGTCACATTACCGTCAATTATGCCAAGGTTCTCAAAGATGGTTATTTAGGAATAATAAACGAAGCAAAACAAGCTAGAGAAAAACTGGATGTAGGTGATGCTGATTATAACAAGAGAGTTCACTTCTTGGATGCGGTTGTCCTCAGCTGTGAAGCAGTAATTAAGTATGCAAAGAGATATTCAGCACTTGCTCAGAGCGAAGCAAAGTCTTGTGCAGATATGAAGAGAAGAGCTGAACTTGAAGACACTGCGCGCATATGTGCTTATGTACCCGAACATGGAGCAACAACATTTAAAGAAGCATTGCAGAGCTTTTGGTTTGTTCAGATGCTTTTGCAGATGGAATCAAGCGGACACTCAATTTCTCCAGGAAGATTCGATCAGTATATGTATCCGTATTTCAAAGCGGATTTGGACAAGGGTGTTATTACAAGAGAAGCTGCTCAGGAACTCATTGATTGTGTATGGGTTAAACTGAACGATCTCAACAAATGTCGTGACTGCGTAAGCGCAGAAGGATTTGCAGGATACAGCTTGTTCCAGAATTTGATTGTAGGCGGTCAGGATGAAGAAGGTATAGATGCAACAAATGATCTTTCATTCATGTGCATCACAGCAACAGAACACGTGTTCCTGCCTCAGCCTTCATTCTCAATAAGAGTATGGAACGGATCTCCTCACTCATTGCTTTTAAGAGCAGCTGAGCTCACGAGAACAGGTATAGGATTCCCGGCTTATTACAATGATGAAGTTATAATCCCGCAGCTTATAAGCAGAGGACTTACTGTTCAGGAAGCCAGAAACTACAACATCATAGGATGCGTAGAACCTCAGACATCAGGAAAGACAGATGGCTGGCACGATGCAGCTTTCTTTAACATGTGCAGACCTTTGGAACTTGTATTTTCAAATGGTGTTGACAAGGGTGTCCAGATAGGCCCTAAAACAGGCGACGTCACAAAGATGACAACGTTTGAAGAGTTCTATGGAGCATATAAGACACAGATAGAGTATTTCATCAAATTGCTTGTTAACTCAATAAACGCAATAGATGTAGCACACGCAGAGAGATGCCCGCTTCCGTTTGAATCATGTATGGTCGATGACTGTATAGCAAAAGGAAAGAGCATTCAGGAAGGCGGAGCAAAATATAATTTCTCTGGTCCTCAAGGATTCGGTGTTGCCAACATGGCAGACTCACTTTGGGCAATCAAATCTCTAGTATTTGAACAACACAAATATTCTTTGGCAGATTTCAAGAACGCCATGGATAACAACTACGGCGAAGACATGGATGCTCACTTTGCAGAAAAGCTGACAAAGGAAGCTGTTAAAGAAGTTGTTGCAAGCGGAAGATCGATTACCGAAAGCGATGTAGCAAAAATATTTACAGAGCTGAGAAAGAACAGATGCTCTGATGAAGAAAAAGCAAAATATCGCAAATTGCGTGAAGACATAGAAGCACTTCCGAAATTCGGTAATGATATAAGTGAAGTAGACCAGTTTGCAAGAGATGTAACTTATTGTTACACAAGGCCGATGGAAACATACAAGAACCCACGTGGCGGACAATTCCAGGCCGGTTTGTATCCGGTATCGGCAAACGTATTGCTCGGTGGTCAGACGGGAAGCACTCCAGATGGAAGATTGTCATTCACTCCGGTTGCAGACGGCGTAAGCCCGGCGGCAGGAAGAGATGTCAAAGGTCCTACAGCAGCTGCTAACTCAGTTGCTTGCATAGATCACTTTATTGCATCAAACGGAACTCTGTTCAACATGAAGTTCCACCCGACAGCACTAGCAGGACAACAGGGACTTGAAAACTTTGTCTCGCTGGTCAGAGGGTATTTTGATAAGAAAGGGTCTCACATGCAATTTAACGTTGTTTCTAGAGAAACACTGAGAGATGCACAAAAGAACCCGGACAAATATCGTTCTCTTGTTGTAAGAGTTGCCGGATACAGTGCTTTGTTCACAACTCTGTCCAGAGCTCTCCAGGATGACATCATTAAGCGTACGGAACAAGGAGGCTTTTGATGGAGGAATATCTGAAGACAAAAGGCAGAATATTTGATATTCAGCGCTTTTCTGTCCACGATGGTCCCGGAATCAGAACAATTGTCTTTTTGAAGGGTTGTTACTTGAGATGCAGATGGTGTTGCAATCCTGAGTCTCAGGAATATGAAATCCAACAAATGACAATGAACGGAAAGACAAAGGTTGTAGGAAGAGACGTCACCGTTGCCGAAGTAATGGAGGAAGTTGAAAGAGACAGAGTCTATTACGACAGGTCAGGAGGTGGAATGACGCTTTCCGGAGGAGAATCGCTTGCTCAACCTGAATTTGCACCTGCACTTTTGAGAGCAGCTAAGGAATCAGGCATCAACACTGCCATGGAATCAACAGGGTTTGCAAAATACGAAGTTATTCAAAAATATCTTCCGTATTTGGATCTGTATCTCATGGACATAAAGCATATGAACAGTGAAAAACACAAAGCTTTCACTACTCAGCCGAATGAACTGATTCTGGAAAATGCCAAAAAGATAGCAAAAGATGCAAAGAAACTGATTATTCGAACTCCGGTCATTCCCACATTCAACGATACAGTTGAAGAAATAAGGGAAATCGCGAGATTTGCAAAATCTCTTGGCACCGTGGAAGAAATGCACATATTGCCGTATCACAGGCTTGGAAGTGATAAATACAGCGGATTGGGAAGACAGTATTCGCTTTCGAATATTGAACCACCGCCGAAAGAGCATATGAACAGATTGCTGGAAGTAGTTAAAAGCGAAGGCTTGAAAGGCCAGATAGGAGGTTAGTTTTGGATATAGAAAAATTCGACAGAGAAGGAAAAATGCGAATTATTCAGGAAAGCGTTCCTGGTAAGCAAATAACCTTGTCTCACATAATTGCAAATCCTGACAAACTCCTGTACAGAAAACTTGGCCTGGATCCGTCGGTGGATTACAGTGCAACGGCAATCGGAATTATTACAATTTGTCCAAGCGAAACTGCAATAATAGCAGCTGACCTATGTATAAAAGCCAGTGCCGCAAAACTGGGATTTGTCGATAGATTCAGCGGAACGGTAATTATTACAGGTACAGTATCTGAAGTCGAGTCTTCACTTCGTGCCGTAAACAATTATTGCAAAGAAGTACTTGGATTTGCAGTATGCGCTGTGACTAAAACATGAAAAAAATAATATTTCTGGGCAGAAGCGGAGTGGGAAAAACCACACTGAAACAGGCTTTAAACAATCAGAAAATTGAATATCACAAAACACAATACATCGATTGGAAAGAAAACATTATAGATACCCCAGGTGAATATGTTGAAAACAGAAACTTGAGCAGTGCACTTGGTCTGTATGCTTATGAAGCTGACGTTGTCGCCTTATTATTGGCAGCAGATGACTGGTTTTCGGTTTATTCTCCGAACATGGCAGGAATGGTAAATAGAGATGTTATCGGTGTAGTGACAAAGATCGACCTTGCTGATCCCCGCAAGGCTGAAGAATGGCTTAGACTAGCGGGATGTAAAAACATCTTTAAAGTTAATTCAATAACGAGAGAAGGAGTCGAAGAACTTGAAAAATATCTCGGCTGGATTGATGACGGGGATCCTGAAATTGAAAAATAAAAAAGGAAAAATATAAGGAGATACTTAATATGTCTAACGTAAATGAGTATGAAATCAAAAAACAAATGTGCGACATAGGCAGAAGAATCTACAACCGCGGGATGGTTGCTGCCAATGACGGAAACATTTCAGTAAAGCTCAATGACCACGAGTTTTTGTGCACACCTACCGGTGTATCAAAAGGTTTTATGACACCTGAATACATCTGTAAGGTTGATGAAAACGGAAAGGTTCTTCAAGCTAATGGTGCATTCAAACCATCATCAGAGATCAAAATGCACATGAGAGTTTATCAGAAGAGACCGGATGTACAGAGTGTTGTACATGCACATCCTCTCTATGCAACAAGTTTTGCAATTGCGGGCATTCCTCTCACTCAACCAATAATGCCTGAAGCAGTAATTGCTCTCGGATGTGTTCCGATAGCAAAATATGGTTGTCCATCAACCGAAGAGATTCCGGATGCAGTAGAAGAGTATCTTCCTTATTTCGATGCAGTTCTTCTTGAAAATCACGGCGCTCTTACATATTCAGATTCACTTATGGCAGCTTATATGAAGATGGAATCAGTTGAGTTCTATGCAAGACTGCTTTATCAGTCAAGAGTATTAGGCGGACCAAAGGAATTCACACCTGAACAAGTTGAACAACTCTATGAAATCAGAAGAAAATTCGGTATGAAGGGTAAGCACCCGGCTAACCTTTGCCCAAGCCTCAAAGAAGGAAAACCGAGCTGTCATAACTGTGGCGGAAGCTGCAGCGGCAGTTGCGGAGGTGCATCAAGAACTGCTAATCCAACAGGAGCTTCAATGGAAGATCAGGCACTTGTTGCTGAAATAACAAAGAGAGTTCTTGCACAACTGGGTAAATAAACATATGAACGAGCAGCTTATTAAGAGTACGGTTGAAAATGTTCTTAAAGAATATTTGAGACCTACAGATGAAATGACGCTTGCTGCTGCTCAGGCGCTTAGTCGTAAAGTAAGAAAAAAAGCTTTGGAAATGGGGGTCAATGCTGTAGTTGCCATTACGAACAAAGGCGGAAATCCAGTCCTTGTTGAATGCAGTGACAATTCATTTTTAGCTAGTTACGATATAGCGCTTAACAAAGCTTACACATCAGTTGGACTGAAAATGTCAACAAAAGCATTGAGTCAATTGGCAAAGCCTGGCGGCTCGCTTTACGGAATTCAGTTCACTAATGGCGGAAAGATAGTTATTTTCGGTGGCGGTGAGCCGTTAAAAAACACAAAAGGTGAGATAATCGGAGGTCTTGGAGTTTCGGGAGGAACTGAAGTTCAGGACACGGGTCTAGCCGAATATGGCCGCGAAATATTTGAGAAAGGAAACATGTAAGATGGATATCAATGCTGCAAATATAGAAGAGATTGTAAAAAAAGTGCTTGCAGGAATGAGCACAACTACAACTTCTACAGCAAGACAGACAGGTGTTCCGAAAACAGCAAGGGTTGGAATGCTGACAGCCATTGAAAAAATGGAAGTCAAAGAATTTCCTATTCCTGAAGTTGGAGACGATGACATTCTCGTCAAGGTAGAAGGATGCGGAATCTGTGGTACAGATGCACATGAATTTCGCAAAGATCCATTTGGATTGATTCCTGTTGCCTTGGGTCACGAAGGAACAGGTGAAATAGTAAAGATAGGAAAGAATGTTACAAAAGACAGCGCAGGCAAGCCGATAGGCATAGGCGACAAAATAGTAACATGTATGATTTTTAAGGATAATCCGGACATCACAATGTTTGACTTAAACAAACAGAATGTCGGAGGAGCAGATGTTTACGGTCTTCTTCCTGACAATGATCCAACAAACCACCTAAAAGGCTGGTTCTCGGATTACATCCTTATTAAAGGAAATGCAGGATCAACATTCTTTAATGTAAGTGATCTTGATTTAGACTCCAGAATATTGATTGAACCAAGTGCAGTTTTGGTTCATGCAGTAGAAAGAGCAAAAACAACAAACATCCTGAGATTCAATTCAAGAGTCGTTATTCAGGGATGCGGACCAATCGGATTACTCTGTGTAGCGGTTCTCAGAACTCTGGGAGTTGAACATATAGTAACTGTAGACGGAAACGAAAAGAGACTTGAGTTCTCAAAGAAGTTCGGTGCTGAAGCAACTGTAAACTTCAAAGATTTCAAAGGAATCGAAGAACTCAGCAAAGGCGTACAGAATGCTTTCGGCGGAAAGCTTGCTGATTTCGGTTTCCAGTGCACCGGTTCTCCAGCTGGTCACTCAAACATCTACAAGTTTATAAGAAACGGCGGAGGCCTCTGCGAATTAGGTTTCTTCATAAACGGAGGAGATGCAACAATTAACCCACACTTTGACATTTGTTCAAAAGAGCTTACACTCGTAGGTTCATGGGTTTACACATTAAGAGATTATGCAACTACATTTGACTTTTTGAAGAGAGCAAACGGAATCGGACTTCCGGTTAAAGAACTTATTACTCACAAGTTCCCGCTCAGCAGAATTCAGGAAGCATTTGAGACAAACGTAAGACAAGAAGGTTTGAAGATAGCAGTAGTTGCTGACTAAAACAAAAAACAGTAATTGGGAGATATAAATGGGAAAAGCTGTTGGAATCATTGAAGTATATGGGCTGGTAGCAGCTTTTGCAGCTTGTGATGCAGGTTGTAAAGCGGCAAATGTCACAGTTGAAAAATTTGATAAAAATAAACCGGCCAATGCTGACAAATTGCCGGTGCCACTGTTGGTAGCGGTCAAATTCCGCGGTGATGTTGATGATGTAAAAGCAGCAGTGGATGCAGGTCTGGTTGCTGCCGCAAATGTCAGCGGCATTGTAACTCATTATATTATTCCGAATGTCGAATCAGACACAGAAAAGATGCTCAAATTGAGCGGATTTGATGTGACATAGCGGAGTGTTAGTTATGAAAGCTTTGGGATTTATTGAAATAACAGGCGTTGTGGCAGCACTCGATGCACTTGACATTATGTGTAAGTCTGCAAATGTAGAGCTTGTCACATGGGAAAGAAAACTCGGAGGACGACTCGTTACCATTATAGTTGAAGGAGATGTATCCGCAGTAAATGCAGCGGTTGAAAATGCATCAAAGCTAGCTATAAAGAAACCGGTTGCAAAGCTGGTACTTGCTAATCCTCACGAGGAAACACGAAGAATTGTTGACTTAAGTGCTCAGCGATTAAAAAAATAATGGAGATGGTTTTATGGCCGCAACAAAGAGATCAGGAACATCTGTTTCACAGGTGTCCACAGAAAAGACAGTAAGTACAAAAGAAGTAGTAAGTGAAAGCTATTCCAGTGAAAAAGAAGCGCTCGGAATGGTAGAGACCAGAGGTCTTGTAGCTGCTATTGAAGCAGCAGATGCTATGGTAAAAGCTGCTAACGTCAGACTTATAGGTACAGAAAAAATAGGAAGCGGACTCGTTTCAGTTATGGTAAGAGGAGATGTTGGTGCTGTTAAGGCAGCAACAGAAGCCGGCGGAGCAAGAGCAGGAAAGCTCGGTGAAGTAATTGCAGTTCATGTAATTCCTCGTCCTCATTCTGATGTTGAGAAGATTCTTCCCAAATTTAAATAAGAAAAAGAAAAAAGAAAATATATATTCAAATGGAGGCAAATATGACACTTGAAGCTTTAGGAATGGTAGAAACCAGAGGTCTTGTAGCTGCAATCGAAGCTGCAGATGCTATGGTAAAAGCTGCTAATGTTACTCTCATCGGAACAGAGAAAATCGGTAGCGGACTCGTATCCGTTATGGTTAGAGGCGATGTTGGTGCAGTAAATGCAGCTACAGAAGCTGGCGGCAAGGCTGCTGGCAAACTCGGCGAAGTAATTGCAATTCATGTAATTCCTCGTCCTCATTCAGACGTGGAGAAGATTCTTCCCGTACTTAAATAATCGAAAGAAAAAAAGAAAAAATAAATTAATTTTGGAGGGACATTATGGCACTTGAAGCACTCGGAATGGTAGAAACCAGAGGTCTTGTTGCTGCAATTGAAGCTGCAGATGCTATGGTAAAAGCAGCTAATGTTACTCTCATCGGTACTGAAAAGATCGGTAGCGGACTCGTATCCGTTATGGTTCGTGGCGATGTTGGTGCAGTAAATGCAGCTACAGAAGCCGGCGGTGCAGCTGCTGGCAAACTCGGCGAAGTAATTGCAATTCATGTAATTCCTCGTCCTCATTCAGACGTTGAAAAGATTCTTCCTGTTCTCAAATAATAGGAAATCTCGGAAAGTCTCAAATCCGTCTGCCGCTTAATTGCGGCAGACGGGAACAAACCCTTTACGAAAGGATAATATTATGATAGTCGGAAAAGTTATTTGCAGCATAGTTTCGACACGGAAAAATCAGAATCTTGTGGGACACAAGTTGATGGTTGTTGAACCATTGAAAGATATGGGCAATCCGGAAAACAAAATTGTTGCAATAGACAACATAGGTGCCGGAATAGGCGAACTTGTCTTAGTTGCTACCGGCAGCGCAGCGAGAATAGGCTGCAATTTAGAAACATCACCTATTGATGCCGCAATCGTCGGTATAGTAGATGAAGGAATAGGAATATCAGGATTAAATAAATGAATTACGAAGAGCTCACTGCAATAATGCGTGATGCCGGAATCGTAGGAGCAGGTGGAGCCGGTTTTCCATCTTACGCAAAACTGGACAAGCGTGCCGATACGATAATACTTAACTGCGCGGAGTGTGAGCCGCTGTTGAGGCTGCACAGACAGCTTCTAGAAAGAAAAGCTTACGAAATACTCCAAGCACTCAATTTAATAGCGAAAACAGTCGGTGCAAAGCAGGTTATCATAGGTCTTAAAGCAGTATACAAAAAAACCATTGCGGCCTTGGAACCACTTATGTCATCGTTTGATAATATGAGAATTTGCCCTTTCAGGGAAGTTTATCCAGCGGGTGATGAAGTTATTCTGATTTACGAAGCTACTGGCAGAATTGTTCAGCCGGGTGCGCTTCCGATAACAGTAGGAGTCAACGTATTCAACGTGGAGACTGTATACAACCTGTATAGAGCAATCAATGGAAAACCGGTTACACGTAAATACGTGACAGTAACCGGCGAAGTTAAAACCCCTGGAACATATTATGCCCCAATTGGTATGACAATCGGTGAATTGGTGGCATTGTCCGGAGGTGAGACGACAGACAGACCGGCTTACTTGCTTGGCGGACCAATGATGGGAAATCTTGGTACCAAGAGTGATGTTGTCACCAAGACAACAAATGCAGTTATTGTATTGCCGGAAGATCATTACGTTGTACAAAGAAAACAAACAAAAGTATCAATTGACTTGAAGAGAGCAATGGCTTCTTGCAGTCAGTGCAGATACTGTACGGATATGTGTCCAAGACACCTTCTCGGACATCCGATTGATCCAGCAGAATTTATGAAAGTGGCATCTAACCACGATTGGCATAACATACTCCCATACCTGAACTCAGCATTTTGTTCAAGTTGCGGTTTGTGTGAGATGTATTCATGTCATCAGGGATTATCTCCAAGAAACCTTCTCGCAGTTGTAAAGAAGGGTCTGAGAGCTGAGGGAGTAAAGCCACCTGTTATTACAGAGCCCGTCAAAATAGTCAAGGACAGAGCATTGAAACAGGTTCCACTTTCTAGGCTGCGCAAGAGAATGGATCTTGAAAAATACAACAACTCAGCACCGATTTCAGACAATGAAATAAAGACCAAGAGGGTCAAAGTGATGCTGAATCAACACATTGGTGTTCCTGCCGTTGTTGATGTTAAAGTTGGACAGGAAGTTAAAGAATACCAGATTCTGGCAAAGGCTGCTGAAGGAAAACTCAGCGTAAACATTCATTCACCGATCAACGGTCGAGTGAGTGAAATAACAGAGAAATTTATCATTGTTGAAGAATAGGAGGTTATACCATGGCAAAAGCAATAGGTCTTGTTGAATATAAAACGGTGTCATCCGGTATGACCGCCGCAGATATTATGGTAAAGACATCTGAAGTGGATATTATACAAGCTGAAACAGTATGTCCGGGTAAATATTTTGTATTGGTTGAAGGAGAATTGTCTGCAGTAAAAGCATCAGTAGAAGCTGCTACAACTCAACTCCCTGAACAACTGATTGATAGTTTTATACTGGGCAATCCTCATGACTCTATTTTCGGAGCTATCTGGGGAACCACTATAATTGAAAATCCCAAGTCATTGGGAATACTCGAAACATACTCAGTTGCAGCTGCAATTGTTGCTGCAGATAATGCAGCAAAGACAGCTAACATTCAACTCGTTGAAATACGACTTGCAAGAGGTATGTGTGGAAAATCTTACATACTTATTACAGGTGAAGTATCAGCTGTTTCTGCATCCATAGAAAAAGCCAAAGCGGAAGCGGGAAAAGACGGCATGTTCCTCGACAGTTCAGTCATCGCCGGTCCTGATCCCAAGGTATGGAATAAAGTTCTGTAAAAAAAGACATAAAAAATCTAAAGAAGGGAGGAGTACTCATGTTAGCAATTGAACGACGCAATGCAATGCTCAATGCTCTGAGCATAGAGGGCAAAGTTGTTGTTTCCGAATTGGCAAAGCAATTTGGTGTTACCGAAGAGACAATCAGACGTGATATTGAAAAGCTTGAAAAAGAGGGAAAAGCAAAAAAGACATATGGCGGAGCAGTATCTAATGTAGCACCGAGTATTGACCTTCCATACAATGTCCGCAAGAAAGAAAATACAGATTTAAAACAAATAATTGCAGAGAATGTTGCTGCTATGATTAAAGATGGTGATCACATAATGCTTGATGCATCTTCTACAGCAATATTCGTAACAAGAAAAATAAAACATAAAAAGAACATTACTGTTATCACCAACTCAGTAGAAATACTGATTGAATTGGCAGATAAATCAGGTTGGACAATCCTTTCAACCGGCGGCGCTTTGAAAGAAGGAGCATTTGCACTCGGAGGCGCAACCGCAGAGAAGATGATCAGATGCCACCACGTGGATATGGCGATTTGTTCAGCTAAAGGAATAGATGAGAAGATGGGAATTACCGATTCAAACGAAAAAGATTCTGAAATGAAACAGGCTATCTACTCATCCGCTGATAAAAAAGTGCTTGTGTTAGACAGCACAAAATTTAACAGAAAATCTTTTGTAAAAGTTTGTGACATTAAAGATGTTGACATAATCGTAACCGACAGCGAGCCGGACGAGAAATGGCGCAATTTAATTGAACAAAACGGCGTGAAATTAGTCTATTAATAGGAGAGAAGAATGAAGATATTAGTTATAAATGCAGGTTCATCATCACTCAAGTATCAGCTGTTTGACATGGAAAAAGGCGAAGTAATGTCAAAGGGCGGCTGTGAGAGAATCGGAGCAGGTGGATCTATAACACACAAAGTTCCTGGTCAAGACAATTATTCAATGGATGTTGATCTGCCAACTCACGATGAAGCATTGCAACTTGTTTTCTCGTTACTGACTGACAAAGTTCATGGTGTTATTTCAAATGTAGATGAAATATCTGCAGTAGGACACAGAGTGGCACATGGCGGAGAAAAATATACAAAGTCATCAAGAGTAAATAAAGATCTTATCGATTACCTGGAGACTATAGTTCCAATTAATCCTCTGCACGGACCACCGGCAATTTTGGGCATGAGAGCATGTCTGAGACTGTTGCCAAATGTTCCGCAAGTCGCAGTATTTGATACTTCATTCTATTCCGAAATAGAGGACTTCAGATATATATATGCTTTGCCATATGAGTACTATACCGAAGATAAAATCAGAAGGTATGGCTTCCATGGAACTTCGCACAGATATGTATCACAAAAGACAGCAGAAGTCCTTGGCAAGGATCCTAAAGACCTCAAGATGATTACATGTCACTTGGGAAATGGTTCCTCAATCACAGCAGTGGATGGCGGAAAAGCAATTGATACTTCAATGGGTTTTACTCCACAGGAAGGAATTGCAATGGGAACAAGATCAGGCAGCATAGATCCCACTATCATCCCATATGTAATGAAAAAGAAAAACTTGTCTCCTGATGAGATGGCAGACATATTAAACAAGAAATCAGGCTTGCTCGGAATATCCGGTTTATCCAATGATTTCAGAAACTGTCTTGCTGCAGCTAAAGAAGGAAACAAAAGAGCAGAATTGGCACTTAAGATTCTGGCTAACGGCATAAAAAAACACATAGGTGCATATGCAGCTGAGATGAACGGTCTTGATGTACTTGTGTTCACAGCCGGAATTGGTGAGAATCAAAGTGAAATCCGCAGAATGGTTTGTGAAAACATGGAATGGTTGGGAATTGAAATCGACAATGACAGAAACGACAATTTCCAAAGAGGCGTTCCATTTGATATAACGAAAAAGGGAGCAAAAGTTAAAGTCATGATTGTTCCTACAGACGAAGAGTACATGATCGCACTTGATACTCAGAAATTGGTTAAATAAGGGATAGGTTGAGGTGTATTATGGCACAAATTACTGAAAATGAAATTAAAGAGATAGTTTCTAAAGTCATAGGAGAGTTGAAATCAAGCACACCTGTTGACAAAAAATGGGATTCTACTCAGTACAATGGAAGAAAGTTCATAGGCATTTTCGACGATATGAATGAAGCCATTGAATCCGCTAACAGAAGCTATAAGATTATTCGCGCTATGAGCGTAGAAAACAGAGAAAAAATAATTACGGCTATAAGACAATTGACTCGTGAAGAAGCTGCTATTATGGGTGAACTCGGTGTTGCTGAAACAGGAATGGGAAATCCTGAACACAAGAGATTAAAACATATTCTTGTCGCAGACAAAACACCAGGTACAGAAGACATTACACCAACTGCTAAAACAGGAGATAATGGTCTGACTTTAATAGAAATGGCTCCTTTCGGTGTTGTCGGAGCAATTACTCCAAGCACCAACCCAAGTGAAACCGTTATTTGTAACTCAATGGGCATGCTTGCAGCAGGAAACGCAGTTGTTTTCAATCCACATCCCAATGCAATAGCAACATCTAACTATGCAGTTGACTTGGTAAACAGAGCCAGCAAAATGGCAGGCGGTCCTGAAATTCTTGTTTGCTCAATGAAGATGCCGACAATGGAATCTGCAGCAATTATGGAATCACATCCGCTCATCAAACTTCTTGTTTGTACCGGTGGTCCCGGTGTTGTTAAGGCAGTTCTTTCATCCGGAAAGAAAGCAATTGGTGCAGGCGCGGGCAACCCTCCTGTTATAGTTGATGATACTGCAGATGTTCCGAAAGCAGCTAAAGATATCATTGATGGTTGTACATTTGATAACAACTTGCCTTGCATAGCTGAAAAAGAAGTATTTGTATTTGATAATGTTGCAGATCAACTCATTGAAGGAATGAAGAGAGCAGGCTCATATCAGATTACAAAGGAACAAGCAGACCAGTTGGCTAAGATAGTTCTTGTTGAAAAGACAAACAAGGCAGGAAAGACAGTTAAAACTGTAAGCCGTGAGTGCGTTGGAAGATCAGCTCCTGTTCTTTTGTCAAAGATTGGCATAACCGTCGGAAGTGATATCAGATGTATTATTGCTGAAGTTGATTTCAATCATGACTTTGTTCAGAATGAATTGATGATGCCTATTTTGGGAATCGTAAGAGTAAAAGATATAGATGAAGCTATTGATTTAGCTTGTAAAGCGGAAGGCGGAAGAAGACACTCTGCACACATGCATTCAAAGAATATTGACAATTTGTCAAGATTTGCCAGAGCTGTTGAAACAACAATATTCGTTAAAAATGCTCCTTCATATGCAGGAATAGGTTTTGGTGGAGAAGGACATACAACATTTACTATTGCAGGACCTACAGGAGAAGGAATCACATCAGCACGTTCTTTCACAAGACAGCGCAGATGTGTTATGGCAGATAGTTTCAGAATTATTTGATTGGAGAGACATATGAACGTTGATGAAAAATATATTTCGGAAATCGTAGAAAAAGTTGTCAGAGAATGTGTTTCCGGAAATAAGGATGTTGCCCTTGATGGCGATATACCCGTAGGCGTATCAAATAGACATATACATCTAACCCAAGAACATGTTGAAGTGTTGTTCGGAAAGGGTTATCAGCTAACTCCTTTAAAAGATCTTTCCCAACCGGGTCAATATGCTTGTAAAGAGCAGCTGACACTTATAGGGCCTTCTTTGAGAGCAATTGAAGGTGTCAGAGTATTGGGACCCGTGCGCAAGCAGTCACAAGTGGAGATATCCAAAACAGATTCTTTTACACTTAAAGTAAAGCCTCCTGTAAGAGAATCTGGTGACCTTGCCGGTTCTGCTCCGATTACAATCATAGGACCAAAAGGTTTAGTTCAACTCAGCGAAGGTTGTATCTTGGCAAACAGACACATCCACATGAGTCCATCTGATGGTGAAAGATACGGCGTTAAAGACGGAGACTATGTTTCTGTTGAAACCGTTGGCGATGGAAAAAGAACAAAACTGTATGATGTACAAATCAGAGTGAGTGATAAGTTTATTCTTGAAATGCACTTGGATACTGATGATGCCAATGCATGCGGAATCGGAAATGGTTCAAAGGTTAAACTTGTAAAAGATTGAAAACAAAAAAACAAAACCACAATTTCATAGTTGTGGTTTTTGAAATAATTGGGGGATTTTATGAATATACTGCCAATAACAAAAGAAACATCTAATACTTCTGTGCCTAAAGATTTGGATGTTCAGAATATACGATTTATTAACATTAAAGAAAAGCATTTCAAAATACATGGTTTATTGTGGGATGATGAAAATGGCTTTATAAGAATGCCTCAAGAAATTGCTGCTACAGACAAACTTGAAAATCTGAATCAAATGGATACGGGCGGTAGAGTAACTTTCAGAACCAATTCAAGATATATTGCAATCAAAGTCTTATATAACAAGAGCTGCTGGTTTGCTGAAGGAATGTCATCTGTAGGAGCTTGTGGTTTTGATCTCTATGAAAAGACTGAAAAAGGCAAATATATCTTTTTGAAGTCATTTTTGCCTATCAATCGTAACACTGAAGGCTATTGTACGGTCGTTGATTTGTTTAAATCAAAAGAGAGAAATTTAATAATCAATTTCCCGATATTTGCCGGTGTTATGGACATGTATATAGGAATAGACGAAAAGGGAACCTTACAGGAAGGCGCTCGCTATTCTCATGAAACGCCTGTTGTGTTTTATGGTTCATCCATTACACATGGAGCATTTGCGAGCAGACCGGGTATTTCTTATCCGTCTATGCTGTCAATGAAATATGATTTTGAATACACAAACTTAGGCTATTCAGGTGCGTGCAGAGGACAAAAAGAAATTGTGGAATACATTTCCACTTTGGATATGAGTGTTTTTGTTCTAGACTATGACCACAATGCACCAAATGTAGAACACCTTGAAAAAACTCACTATTATGTGTATGAAACCATAAGAAAAGCTCATCCGGATATACCAATTATTATGGCATCCAGACCCACATATGACAGGGGAGAATACAACGAAAAGAAGCGTAGGAATATTATCTGCTCTTCGTATGAAAAAGCTCTTCAAAATGGTGACAACAAAGTGTATTTTGTGGACGGAAGAAAGAAGTTCAAGAACTTTTACAGAAATGGCTATGTTGTCGATGGCACCCATCCGAACGATGTCGGATTTGAAATAATGGCAAGGGCATTTTCCGAGTGTTTTGACGACATATACAAACAATGACCAATACAAAAGTGTGCATAAGCGA
>JAEEKG010000003.1 GCA_016282315.1 Clostridiales bacterium
GAAGAAATATCCGCATGAACTGCCAATATGTTTATGTAATCAGGGTTAGTGTTCATTGAATATGTAATTGGATTCTTTTCCATACTGTCTTGTATGAAAGCCCAACCGTAAACACAAACATTTATATCCGGAAAAGCAAAATATTGTAATTCGGGTTTATTGAAAATGTATACGTTATCCGGAAAAACTGATTTTGCATAGGCGCTTTTATCACTGAAACAATCGTGATTTCCCGGAGCTATTACAAACTTGCATGAAGGAATAAGTGAGAATTGAGCGTTAATAAACTCAATAGTCTCCTTTGTAACAAATTCGCTGTCAAAAAGATCTCCAGATATTATGACAACTTGCGCATTATCATTTTTTGCAATCGCAATTATATTTGAAAAAGTACCTCTAAGTTCTGCTTTTCTTGCCATTGCTTTATTTGGGTCAAGCAGTGAAAAAGGAGAATCTAGGTGTAAATCTGCCGTATGTATTATTCTTGGCATTTATATTTCCTTTCAATCATTTCATGTCACATTTGACGGTATATGTACCGCTGTCAAATGTAAATAAATACTCGTTGTTAATTGCTTTTTGTTTATATGTGAGCACTTTTCCCTGGCTGTCCTTAATTGCAAAATTAGAACAATTCTTAGGCAGGTACAAATTGCCTGAACAACCAAATGGAACTGTTACTGTAATATCTGCTCCACTCTCGCTTATTTCCCATGAACAAGCTACTTTTCCGTACATACTCTCATGAGAAGCTTTTGCGCTCTTCATACCACACTTGAGCGCAGGTCTGAACTCTGTCAGATGGAATCCGGGATCTGACTCAACTGGAGCGATACCTGCTACATATTTATACATAAAAGCAGATAAATCGGAGAACATATGATGGTTATGAGAACCGAGGCCATTCCAGCATTCCCAAAGAGTAGTAGCTCCTCTGTTGATCCATTCCTGGCATCCGGGGTATGTTCTTTGAGCAATCATTCTTTGACCTATATATCCAAGACCTGATGATCCGAGTGCATTCATTACAAACTTGCATCCAAGAATACCGAAATCAAGATGCCAGTCCTTTAACTCAATTTGTTCTACAAGTTTATCCAATAGTTTTTTCTTTTCAATTGGTTCATACAAACCAAAGTAAAGCATAACAGCAGTTGATGTCTGGCAATCTCCCTTTACAGTAGCTGTTGCTGAATCAAAATATTTTTCTCTGAAAGCAGTTTTAATGTTTTGAGCAAGAGTTGAGTAATATTTGCTGTCATCTCTCTTGCCAAGTCTTTTGGCAATAATAGATGTGAGCTTAGCAGCATTGTAGAAGAATGCAGTATCTGTCACTTCTGTAGGACATTTGAAAGATCCCATATTCTTGCTTATTGCAGGACCATCAAATGGAGCACACCAGTCACCTAAACCATAATTCAGAGTATAATCTGTCGTCATACTCTCCATGAAATCGCAGTTCTTCTTTATTGCTTCATAGTTTGTTTCAAGAATCTTGTCATCGCCTTCATAGAGGTAGATATTGTATGGGACATTAACAAGAGCACTCGACCAGTCAGGGCCGTTCATACTATTGTATCCCCAACCTGTTGACGGGATAACACAAGGAATTTGTCCAGCTGGTCTTTGTGAATCACGTATATCTCTGCTCCATTTTGAGAAGAATGCAGCAGAACCGAAATTCATAAGCATTTGTTCGCTGGATATTGAAGCGTCACCTGTCCAGCCATTCTTTTCTCTGTGAGGACAATCTGTTGGAATAGACTCCATATTAGAAACTGAAGACCAGAAGCACAAGCTTTGAAGTTTATTCAACAGTTCATCAGAACACTCAAAACTACCGGCAACTGGAACAGCAGAACAAATGAATTGAGCCTGAATGTCTTCAAGTTCCGGTTCATAATCCATACCTGCAATTTCAATATACTGAAATCCATGGTACACAAAAACAGGGTGCCATGTTTCAACTTCATCACTCTTTTTCGTATATTTATCTGTCTGGAAGCAATAACTTCTTACAAATCCGCTTATATTGGCAACATCGATATTTCCATCTTCTTTGAGAACATCGGAATATCTGATTGTAAACTCTGTTCCTGCTTTTCCTTTAAAGTTGAAAATTCCGTATCCTGATCCATTCTGACCGAAATCAAATAGCCATTTATCATCGATTTTCCACTTTTTAACCGCATTGAATTTCTTGAATGGCTTTATTGGTTCAAATTCAGAAGCTTTGAGTTCTCCACCGGGAGATCTTGTTATTCTTACATAATCCCAATTAACATCATTGTATCCCGGTTTAGTCCAATCACCCAGTTCTTTATTAGCGTCATAGTGCTCGCCGTTTCTGATTCCATTAAAATAGATTGGTCCGCCAAGTAAATTAACTTTCCAAGAATCATCAGTAGGTATTATTCTTTCCCTTGTGTCGTTAATATATACCCTTATTTCTGCTAAGAGTTTGGGAGCTGTTCTCCAGCTTGCCTGACGAGTGTTCCAAGGATCTTCTGAAAAACAGTTAAACCAACCATTTCCCAATACCACTCCGATACAGTTATTACCCTTTTCGAGATATGAAGTGATATCATACTGCATGTAATAATCAGTTTTATCAAACCTTGTAAAACCAGGAGAAAGAACATCATCGCCAATTTTGTGGCCATTTATTTCAGCAACAAAGTATCCAAGGCCAATTATGGTAAGAAATGCTTCATTTGGATAATCAGAAAGAACAAATTCTTTTCTTATGTATTGAGCTCTTAGAAAATCTTTATCATTTCTTAAGATTTCAATCTTCTGAGCCAGATTAGGATCATCTTTTCTCTGTGGATATTCTCGTCCGTCTATCCACTTACCCAGCCATTTTTCGTCAAGTTTTCCTGTAACAAACCAACTTGTTCCGATAATTTTCTCTCCGGATTTGCACTCGACTTCAACCTTCCAATAATATCTCTTTACAGGTTTAAGTTTTTTAGTACATTCAACAAAGTTTTTTTGAGAACCTATAATAACTTTTCTCCAAACAATTGTTTGAAAATCCATTCTATCTGATATAGTTATAACTGCCTTTTTTTGAGCATCACCCGGAAATTCAGATTCAACTTTGTACGATAATCTTGGTACAGAATCTACACC
>JAEEKG010000014.1 GCA_016282315.1 Clostridiales bacterium
AAAGAGACCGATGACTGGTGTTTCAAAAAAATAAACGGCTATGTGAGCAATTACACTCGCGGTGGTGAAAACTGTTATCAGGCATACGGTATTTCGTATTGGAACCAAGAGGATTCAGAAAGATTGAAAAAAGACTTGTTGAAAGTATATAACTCAAGAGCAGGGCATGAATATCTCTGGGAAGATGTGCCTCTCAAAGTTTTGAAGAAAAACTACAAAATTGAGGTCAGAGAAATCAATAAGTCAGATATAGCTGAAATTGATACTTTCAATGAATTGATATCAGTTGATTCTTCATATGAAAAATATCCTGGATATGAAGGATTTATCGTTCACTGAAGATTATTAATATCACAAAAGCAAAGGAGCTGTTTAAACCATTTTAGGTTTAAACAGCTCCGCGTTTCTATTTCTGCAAGAAATGGTTATAAGGTTCAATCCTGTTTTTCCGTTTCTTCTTTATTATCATTTTCTGTTTGATTTGTTGTTTCATCAACAGTAGATTCTGTATTTACTGAATCATCAGTGATGACTACATCTTCTTCAACAGTTTTATTTTTGTTTTCATCTATGTTTAAAGTTTTCGATACTTTTTTTCTGAACTTTCTCCACAAAACAATGAACACAGCGCCACCAGCTATTACAACACCTGCAATTGCTTGTACAAGATATGTAACAACTGAAGGATCAAGGTAAGCAAATGAAACTACCTGAAAAATGAGTGCTAAAGATATTGCACAGATAATAGAATAAATAACTTTTATTTTTTTCATATGACAATCCTTACTGCTTTTTGGCTTTTGATACTAAACTGTTCAAAATGTATTTTACACCATTTGCACCGCAGTTGTCAAAGTCATATACGGTTTCATTGAGTGCATTTGTAATCGATTGTCTGTATTCTTCTTGAGAATTAAGCAGTTTTTCAACGCTAGGAAGTATTCCTTCTTTATCATCTTTTTCAAGAACAATACCAACTTTGCTTCTCAAAGATATTTCAACTGGAGTAAGTCCCAGTTTTTCCCAGTTCTGGTTCAACATCTTTAATTTAGTATTAAAGAACAAAACAGGTTTTTTAGTTGCGAAACTATATTCGTAAGCAATACCTGACCAATCGGTAATCAAAAGGTCGGATTGGTAAATAGAAGAGTTTTTCGAAAAGTCAGTTTCAAATGTTAATATTGAAGAATCAATGTTTGAATACTTTTCAATCAAACGCTGCATCTTCTCGCCAAATCTTTTTACGTATTCAGGATGCGGTCTGACTATAACATGGAATTTTCCATTGCAAAGGGAAGAGAGCAGATTGTCTATGCAGCTGTCGAGCAGGTTGTCTTCCTGCCATGACGGAGCAATCAAAATCTCGGGGATTTCATGCTTTTCTTTATCCATTTGCTCGTATGATTCGGTCAGTTTGTTCAAGAAAGGATAGCCGAATTCAACAATTGTTTTTTCTTTGGTGTTGTACATCTTTTCCATAGCTCTTAGTTCTGTATAAAGATGTGGACCTGCAGCAAAGAATGTATCAAAGTTGTTGAATGCTCCTTCTCTGAAACCCATATGTGCGCTCATCATGTCATGAGGTACATAAATATATTCTATGTCTTTTTTAACAAGGGATCTCTTTAAGAACAAATTGTCCAGATCAGGAGTGGTCATAACAACAATATCAGCTTCCATTTTCATCATCATAGGAATTAATTTGTTTATTCCTATGTAATATGGCTGAATTTGTTTATTTGTTTTGGCAAGTTCAAAAATCTTATCATTCGGATCATTTGTGATGTAGTGAATGGTAACATTGGATTTTGAAATAATGCCGTTAATCAATGTGTCGTAATATTTGAAGAATCCGCTCTTTTCAGAGTAGAAAACAAGATGCTTGTTGATGACGCTGAAGAATCTCTTGTAATCAGCTCTTTCACGCTTTTTGTATTCTTTATTGTTGTCATCGGTTTTAGCAAAAGATTTTAAATCGCTTAATTTCTTTCTGCTCTTTTCGAGTTCTTCTTTATCCACCTTTTTCCATGGATTGATTATGAGGTTCAAAACTAATTGAACAACAACAGCCAATACGTTGCTGCAAACCCAATAGAGTGCAACACCTGTATAAACAAAGAATCCGAGGATGAGTGAAACGCCAACTGAAATAATTGTCACTCCGTATTTGTTCAAGGCAGATTGTTCTTTTTGAAGAACGTTGAGAGCGTTTTGTGCTAAGCACATCAAAAATGAGGAAACACCAGCTATTACGGGAACTAATATATAGATTCCCATTACTTCGCTTGGCACCACATTCAAGCTGAAACCAAGACATGTCAGATCAAATGCTTTGATGCTTTCAATTGCGGACAGAGCTCCGGAGGACAGGGCAGAAGTGGATATTTTTCCCTGCGCTATAATGTCCATGATTGCCAATTGATCTTCTCTGAAATCAGAAACATTACAAGCACTTGCAAGTTCTCTTACAATTTCATCCGGCAATTTCAATGCATATGTGAGAGGTTCCTTGATGATATAAACCACTCCCATGAGCAATATTATTTGAATGATCAAAGGAATAACCGATGCGAAAGGATTGTATCCTGCTTTTTTATACAGCTTTGTTTGTTCTTCGGCAATTCTTTCCTTGTCGCCGTAAAATTCTGCTGTCGCATAGTTAATGCTTGGCTGAATCTTGACCATTTTTATTGAATTGACATGCACCCACAATGAAACGGGCATAAGAATTATCTTAGTAAGCAGAGTAAAGAATACAATTGCGAGAGCATAGTTTCCTACTACTGTCATAGATAATTGCATTAACCAGCCAAGCGGAATGCATATATAGTGCATTATTGTTCCCATATATTACTTGTACAGGCTCCCTATATTTGTGTCTTTTGTAATTGTCCAGTTGTCAAAATTTCTTCCATCACCATTGATTGTGTATTCAATGATATGAGTACCATCATCTAAAGTGCACTGGAATTTGTTAATTCTTACTGCATTTTCTCCATCATGCATTTCCCAATATGCTTTTCCATAATCTTTTTCGGTTTTTAATCCCGTGGATTTAACTATAGAAGCAAGCAAGTTTGCTTGTGATACTGGTTCTGTAGATACTTTGAAAGCGGAATGCTCATTGGCCTGTTTTACAAACAGAGCTGTAATTCTAGGCTCAGCGGGCATCTTTGTATCGCTTCTAGCTCTTGGGTGATCCCCTGTTATTATGATTGTTGAATTGTCATATACACCAAGGCGTTTCAGTTCACTGATATACTCGTAAATAGCTTTGAAGCAACCGAGAGTGTTAAGTCTTGAAGAGCCTTTTCCTTCTTCAACTTCCTGGCAGTTTTCGTCCATTGTAGATGGATCGTGACAGCCGTGTAAGTGAATGAATGTGTATGAGTTTTCTGCGTTGTCCAAAGTCAGTCCTTCATCCAGAACACTTTGACAAAATTCAACATTCGAATCATTCAAGTATACAGGGAAGACTTCATCGTAAGAGATGAACTTGCTGAAACTTGTGGTCGATACTTTTACCACATCTTTGAGTACGATTGGCAGGTATCTGTATATAGACAATTCTAACATTGTCCATGCAAGTCCCCAGGAGTCATTTATTATCATGTCACCTGATTGCGGTTGAACATTATATGCTCTCTTCAAAGCAGCAGCTTCTCTGTATGAGTAGTAACTTCCTGTATATACTTTAACTCTGTAATTGTTTGCTTCCAAGTCATCAAGAAAGTCTGAATTGTTATAAGCATAATTGAAATATTCAGATGCTGTCTTTGAAAAGTCTGTGTCAACTCCCGTCACCATTGTTGCTATTGCAGGATAAGTTCTAGCATACAGTGCAACATTATCTAAGTATAGGGTGAAATCTTCGAGCTGATTGAAAAACTCTGGGTCTTTTTCAACTACGTCTTCATAGTATGAAATATCAAATCTATCAAGTACTAAGACTATAACATTTTTGTTCTTTGATACTTCGTACAATCCTTTTGTGGTCAGAATGTATCCGGCATCATTTGTGATGTCCAACCCCACTTTTTCAAGTTTGTTTGAATAGTCAATTGACTCGGATACTAAAGCTGCACCTTGCATTCCTATTAGTAAGACGCAAAGGAAAATTGATATTGTTTTTATCAACTTAATCTTTTTCATCATTATGAATGCATAGATGATTCCGCCCAAAAGAAGAATCCATATTGCAGTGTCAAGTATTACAAACCAAACTTCAGGTGTTGACCCTACATCATCGGATTTAAGTGAATTAACACCTATGTTCAGGAAATTCCCTTGTATGTAACCAACAACGGCTAGGCCAAAGAAAACACCATTCAGAATTCTACCAACTATTCCCGGAACAAATATCAATACCAGTGCAAGTACAGCAAATATTATTAACGAAATAGCTATAAGAGGCCATATAAAGTGTGAAAGTCCGAAAACCAATTCTTCGCTATTTGAAATGTATATTTCATAAGTACCGAAGAACAAGGTGAAACTGAATATAAAAGCCGTAAATATTGGTAAAACAATCGGTCGTTTTTCTTTCATGGATTTGCCTTTCATTGTTTGAAATATATACTAATTAGACTTAACTACAAATTTATAATCTCATACTTATTTAAATAATATGACGCGCACTCGTATATTATAACCAAAAAGAGTAAATTATCAATAGTTTTGCAAATAAGACTAGATTACGAAAGTGTTGCTGGAAAATCTTGATTCTATTTCGTAGCCTCTCAATTTATCGAGTGCAAAGGCCTTCTTGAGAAGGGAAGGTTTTATATAAGGATCAAATTTATCACTTCTAAGCAACTCGCTTTCTCCAACAAGTTCAAATGTATCTATAGGAGTGAGTCTCTTGATTAAACTGCAAATGCTGTTAAATAGAGTTGAACATGATTCATCACTTTTGAATGTAATATAGAAACAACCATTGTGTTCAACGTCATAGATTTTCAGAGTTGATGCATACTTTTTCAAAATTCTGACAAGTGTTGCATTGCTTCTTGTACCAAGCCATGGGAACATGACTCTGTTCATGCCGCCAAGAGAAATAATCATGTTGTCCTTTATTCCTATATTCTGAGCAAGTATTCTGGCGGATTCAAGTCGTCTTTGTGCTTGTTCCTTCAGATAGGGAAGACTGATGTCAGAAGTTAGGATTTTATATATGTTCTCCATAATCTTCGTATCAACTTCGCCAAAATCACCGGGCCAGGATATTTCCATTTTTCCTTCTATTTGCTTTACAAATATCATTTTTCTAGCTAGATCCAGATCTGTAACTTCCCACACTCTGCCTGCCAAAGCGAACCTTTCGCCGATAGGATGTGGAGTTGAAATGGTGCCTATTTCCTGGCTCTCGCTTTTTACGGAAAAATCGTTTGAATCTTTGAACACAGCATAGAATTTAAAGCTCTTTAATAATTTTTCTCCTTCGATTCCAATCAGGATTGATCCGTCGGGTTCAAGTTCCAAAAACTTTCTTTTACACATATCAACAACAAGTTCTCTGTAATCTTCCTTGTCCACATGGCTGAAAGGAGATAGCGAAAGAACTCTTCCGGCTAGTTCAGAAGGTTTTAATTCACCCGAAGTAGCCAGTATTGACAGTGTTTGGTGGAACAATAAACTCAAAGGAAGTTTCTTTATGTATGGAGGTTCAATAAATCTTTCCTTTATGTAGACATCAATAATTGATGCGCCTCTCAAAAGTTCCCATGGAATTAAATCCTGAATCGGAGTGTCCGGAAGAGGGTATTCTTCTCTGAATACCATGAACATCTCCGGAGCTCCACCTCTTCTGCCGCTTCTGCCAAGTCTTTGCAGAAAACTTGATACTTTAGCCGGAGAATTAATGTGGACAATTCGATCAAGTCTTCCTATATCCACTCCGAGTTCAAGTGTAACGGTGGCACAAGTTGAAATCATTTCTTCATCGTTTTTTAGCTTTTGTTCAGATTCTTCTCTAATTGATGCTGAAAGATTACCATGGTGAATATAAAAAATGTCCTTATCATTTCTCAGAGATGCTATCTGGTGCATGGTTTCGCATACATATTCTGTTTCTTCACGCGAGTTTGAGAAAATAATGGTTTTTTTCTGAGTTGCACAATCGTAGATGTACTCGTATCCACTATCTATTGCCACATAGTCTTTATTGGGGTTTTGAACTTCGGGATTCGCGATGTTTTTGTCATCCTGAATATAAAAATGCTCTAATGCCAGATTCCAGGATGTCTGGGAATCTTTAAAAACAGGAGCAATTGTATTTCTTCCTGAATTGCCTTCTAGCCATTTACAAGCTACTTCAACATTTCCGATAGTTGCAGATAAACCTATTCTGCGAGGTTGACGACCAATAAGTTTTGCGATTCTGTCGATTTGACATATAACTTGTGATCCGCGATCTACACCCATCAGTGTGTGTATTTCATCGATGACAATGTACTTTAGTCCGCCAAATAATCTCAAGATATCTGAGTATCTGTTAATCAAAAGACTTTCGACAGATTCCGGAGTTATTTGCAGAATTCCCTGAGGGTTCTCCAACAGTTTTGTTTTTCTTGATTGAGACACATCTCCGTGCCATCTGCATACAGGTATGCCTGAATTATCCAATAATTCATCAAGCCTATAGAACTGGTCATTGATAAGGCTTTTTAATGGCGCAATATATAATACCTGTACAGAGTTGTCAGGGTGATCAATAATATCTGTTATTATGGGAAAGAATGCTGCCTCGGTTTTTCCTGATGCAGTGTTTGAACACAAAATCAAGTTGTCATCTGTGTTGAACAAAACATCTGCGGCTGCAGTTTGAACAGGGCGGAGTTCTTCCCATCCCATTTTGTAAATGAATTCTCTGACAAGAGGGCAGTATTTTTCAAAAACAGTGTTTTCGTTTTCCATAGAGTGTCCCTTCATTAGATAAAAACTGCCCAAACTAGTTGGGCGGTTTTCTTGTGTGTGTTTTAATGGATTATTTTACTATTGTAATAATGAATCCGCTTACGTTATCACCTGAAACTGTGTACATGCCGGATGTCACACCACTTTGAGAAACAAATGAATTAACTTGTTTGCCATTTTCAGGAACGCTTATATAAGTTCTTGTGCTTGTTGTGTCAGCAGGTACGTAGTAAACGTAGTATTCTTTTCCATCAACGGTGCATTCATAAGGTGTTTCAGTATGAGTCTTAATCATGTCAATATATTCTTCAAGACAAAGATCTTCTTTTGTCATGATATCTGCTGCAACAGAGTCAACGAATCTTACGTGTCCTGTTTCAGCTGCCAAACCGGTGATTTCTTTTTTATCTTTTGTGAATCTGACTACAAAGCCATATTTTGCTGAATTCTCTTCAAGCCATTCACTCTGAAGAGCAGGGAGATCAGCTGTCTTTCCATCTTTTGTGAATACTGCAAGGTATACAGACAAGCCTGTATGATAATCACTGCATCCAGCTGAACTAGCTGATGAGTCTGAAGTCTTGATGTTTTGTTGGTTATCATATGTTCTGTATGCGTATTTGATCAGTATCTTGTTTGACTCATAATAATCAGAGAATTCTGATTTGAGACCAGAACAGAGTTCCTGAAGATTTGTAACAACAGTTTTGCTGAAATAGTATCCAACTGCGCCTGGAAGAACGAAATAAGAGCCTCTGCTTTCGTAAAGATCGGTAAGGGAACTGCCTTTAACCATGCTCTGAGGGAATGTGAATTCGTGATCTTCGTTTACAAGTACCTGGTAACCTTCAAATTGTTTGTTTGTTTCAACAGCAATTTGTGTATAACCTTTTTGCCAAGCGGGAGCCGGCGTGGTTGTCTCGGTTGTTTCAGTGCCGCTTGTTGTAACAGTAGTACTGGATTCGGTTGTATTATCTTGTTTTGAAGAATTTCTTATTGCATGGACCACCATGACAATAATCAGTACTATGGCAAGTATGATAAGCACTACCTCAATTAGTGCAATCATTCCTTCTTTATTTGGTTTAAATCTTTTCTTGCCTTTTTTGGGTTTATTTGACTTTGTACTGGTCATCTCTGTATCTGTATCTTCATATTCGAAGTCATCTTTGTATTCAGACATAATATCCCTCCGGATTATCGTAGTAGAATTATTATATCACTAGATATTAGTAAATACAACAACAAGTATTAAAAAGACAAAAAACATCCCACGCGGTTAGAACTTGCGTGGGATTAAAATCTAGTCAATAGCTATGTTTTTTGCGTTTTATACATTTAGATAAAATGCCTATTATTGAAGTGCATCTTTTCTTGAAAGATTGATTCTGCCTTTATCATCAATGCCAAGATACTTAACTGTAATCTTGTCACCTACATTAACAACATCTTCAACTTTTTCTACTCTTGATTTGTCAAGTTTTGAAATGTGTACAAGGCCTTCTTTTCCAGGTGCGATTTCAACAAATGCGCCTATTGGAATGATTCTTGTTACAGTTCCTGTGTAATTGCAACCTTCAACTGGTTCAAAGCAAATAGCATCAATAATGCCCTTTGCAGTGTAAGCATCGTCTCTGTTGACTGCCTGAATGAAGATTGAACCGTCTTCTTCAATATCAATCTTGGTGTTGGTTTCAGTTGTGATCTTCTGGATAACTTCGCCGCCTTTACCAATAACTTCTCTGATCTTGTCAGGATTGATTTTAAGAGTAACGACTTTAGGTGCATATTCGTTGACATCTGGACGTGGAGCATCAATTGCTTTAAGGATTATTTCATCAATGATGTAATCTCTTGCTTTGTGTGTCTTTGCCAATGCAGCTTTAATGATTTCCGGTGTAAGACCATCAATCTTAAGGTCCATCTGAATTGATGTTATACCTTTGTGTGTTCCTGCAACTTTAAAGTCCATATCGCCATAGAAGTCTTCAACACCCTGGATATCTACCATTGTGTCCCAAGAACCATCTTCAGCTGTAATAAGACCACATGAAATTCCTGCAACCGGAGCTTTGATCGGAACGCCTGCAGCCATAAGTGCAAGTGTGCTTCCGCATACAGAACCCTGTGAAGTAGATCCGTTAGAAGAGAGAACTTCAGATACAACTCTAATTGTGTATGGGAATTCTTCTCTGGATGGAAGTACAGGAATCAATGAACGTTCAGCAAGTGCGCCATGTCCTATTTCACGTCTACCGGGTGAACGAACAGCTTTAGCTTCGCCTGTTGAGTAACCAGGCATATTGTACTGGTGAATGTAGTATTTTTCTTTTTCTTCATCAAGACCATCAAGAATCTGAGCGTCGCTGAATGAACCAAGTGTAACAATTGACAATACCTGTGTCTGACCTCTTGTGAACAATCCTGAGCCGTGAACTCTTGGAAGAACATCAACTTCAGCAGCAAGTGGACGAATCTGGTCCATAGCTCTTCCGTCAACTCTCTTCTTGTCTACGAGTAACCATCTACGAACAATCTTCTTCTGAATCTTGTAGATGAGTTCCGGAAGAATAACTTCGATGTCAGGATACTCTTCAGCATAATCAGCAACGATTCTGTCCTGGATAGGCTGCATTCTTGCATCACGTACATTCTTGTCGTCAGTATCAAGAGCGAATTCTACATCTTTTTCAACTGCAGCAAAGATTTTGTCGAACATGTCGTGATCGAGTTCGCCTGATGGATACTCAAATTTCGGTTTGCCTATTTCATCAACGATGCTGTTTATGAACTTAAGAAGTTTGCCGATTTCTTCATGTGCAAGCATGATAGCATTGAACATTGTCTCATCATCAACTTCATTAGCGCCTGCTTCAACCATTACAACTTTCTTTTCGCTGGATGCAACTGTGAGTTGGAGATCACTCTTAAGTCTCTGTTCAGCTGTTGGGTTAATAACGAGCTGTCCGTCAACCAAACCAACATAAGCGCCGCCTATTGGGCCGTTCCACGGTATGTCAGAAATTGACAATGCAATTGAAGCACCGATCATAGCTGTGATTTCAGGTGAACAATCAGGATCAACTGCCATTACTTCAAGAGTAAGAGCAACGTCGTTTCTCAGATCTTTCGGGAAAAGAGGACGAATTGGACGATCGATTACACGGCTTGTAAGAATTGCCTTGTCGCTTGGTTTTCCTTCTCTTCTTTGATAGCTGCCGGGAATTCTTCCGACTGCATACAGTTTTTCATCATAGTCAACTGAAAGAGGCAAGAAATCAATTCCTTCTCTTGGTTTGGCAGATGCTGTAGCACAACAGAGAATAACTGTGTCGCCATAGTGAATCATGACTGAACCATTTGCAAGTCCTGCAACTTTGCCTGTTTCAACCTTTAAAGGTCTTCCTGCGTATTCATATTCGAATACTCTGTAGTTTTCAAACATAATTTCCTCCTGTTTGATAAATATATTTCTCAACCCATGGAGGTTTTGTTTAGCACTTAATTAAAAGTCCAAATGTTTCAGGCTCTTAATTAATTGCTATACAACCCCTCTGCCCATGAGTAAAAAGACAAAAAGTGAAATGGGACGGAAAAAACCGCCCCTTACATATTACTTTCTCAAACCAAGTTTTTCGATGATTGCACGATAACGTGTAATATCTTTCTTCTGGAGATATGCGAGAAGATTTCTTCTCTTACCGATCATTTTAAGCAAACCTCTACGGCTATGCTTATCCTGAGGGTTTACAGAAAGATGCTCATTAAGATGATTGATTCTTTCTGTCAAAAGAGCGATCTGAACTTCAGGAGAACCTGTATCGCCTTCGTGTTTTTGGTTTTCAGTAATAATTTGCTGCTTGAGTTCTTTTTCCATTTTTGTCACCTCGTAGAATAATTATTTGCCTAAGAACGAAGTGTTGGAGGGTGACATTGTCTCTTTAAGACCATGGTTCCAAAACTGCGCTCCCGGTTAACAGCAATCGCTATTATATCAATGTTTTTTTTTCTTGTCAACATATAATTATTAAATATATAGCGTTTTTCTTTTATATGGAAAAGTGTTGAATTTGTATGGTCATAGTTGTAAAATTACATTGTTATAAATCCGTATTGCGGAAAAGAAAGAGGTAATAATATTATGGCACTTGTTACAACAAAAGAAATGTTCAAAAAGGCATACGATGGTCATTACGCTATAGGCGCTTTTAACGTAAACAACATGGAAATCGTTCAGGGAATAACAGAAGCAGCTAACGAGCTCAGAAGCCCTGTAATTCTTCAGGTAAGTAAAGGCGCAAGAGCATATGCAAATCATACATATCTTGTAAAATTGGTTGAGGCTGCAGTTCACGAGACAGACATCCCGATCGCACTGCACTTGGATCATGGTCCGGATTTTGAAACATGTAAATCATGCATTGACGGTGGATTTACATCAGTTATGATAGATTTCTCAAGTCATCCATATGAGGAGAACATCAAAGAAACAAAGAGAGTAGTTGAGTATGCTCACGCTCACGGAGTTGTTGTTGAAGCTGAACTCGGAACACTTGCAGGTGTTGAAGATGAAGTTAAAGTTGAAGAGGGTATGAGTTCATACACTCGTCCGGAAGAAGTTCAGGACTTTGCTGAAAGAACAGGTTGTGACTCACTTGCAATTGCAATAGGAACAAGCCATGGCGCATACAAGTTTAAACCAGGCACAAAACCACAACTCAGATTCGACATTCTTGAAGAAGTATCAAAGAGATTGCCGGGATTCCCGATAGTTTTACACGGCGCATCCAGCGTTCCACAGGAATTTGTAAAAATCATAAACAATTACGGCGGCAAAATGCCAGACGCAATTGGTGTTCCTGAAGAAATGTTGGCTCAGGCAGCTAAGATGGCTGTGTGTAAGATCAATATCGACTCAGACATTAGACTTGCTATGACAGCTTCAATCAGACAGTATCTGACAGAACATCCAGCAGACTTTGATCCACGTCAATATCTCAAACCGGCTCGCCAAGCTGTTAAAGATATGGTTAGCCACAAGATTGTTGATGTTTTGGGTTCAAACAACAAAGCTTAAGAAAAATCTTTTTTACTGTGATAGGCACTCAAAGCTTATCACAGTTTTTTTTTGCAACAATATTTATAAATATAAAAATATATGTTGCACAATTGCATATTTTGTGGTAAAAAGAAAGAACAAAGATAGAGGCGCGGCCGACAAGATTACTCAGTATGGGGAAAGGGGAAGCTGCCGAAGGTGATTATTGTCTCCTGGGCGTACGGAGAATATCCGTGCGACTGTCGCATTATTGCGGAGAGCTATCATGTGATTATTAATACAATTATGTATTTTTGAACATGATGGCTGCATTTCTTGCAACCATTATTTTTTTGGAGAAAAACTATGAAAAAAGAAACTATATTCAAAGGCGCAGCAACTGCA
This sequence comes from Clostridiales bacterium, assembly GCA_016282315.1. GTDB lineage: Bacteria > Bacillota > Clostridia > Oscillospirales > CAG-272 > CAG-841. The sequence goes on from JAEEKG010000014.1 coordinate 12,359, forward strand.
ATTATCACTCCTTTAAACGAAAACGGAGTGGATTTTGACAGATTCGGAAAACTACTTGATTGGCAAATTGAAGAAGGAATAGATGCTCTTGTAATATGCGGAACCACTGGCGAAGGCGCAACTATGAGTCAGTCTGAATATGAAGCGACAATAGACTATGCAGTTAAAAGAATAAACAAAAGAGTTCCTGTTATCGCCGGAGCTGGTTCAAATAACACATCTAGAGCTATTGAGATGACAAAGTATTGCTGCAGTGTAGGAGCAGATGCAATATTGTCTGTTACTCCTTTTTACAACAAGACAACTCAGTTGGGTCTTGTAAAGATGTACACGGAAATTGCAAAGGCTTCAACTAAACCGGTTGTACTGTACAATGTTCCGTCAAGAACGGGAATAAACATAGAACCTGAAACATATCTTGAACTATCCAAAGTTGACAACATATCAGCTATAAAGGAAGCCAATGGAGACTTGTCAAAGATTATCAAGACAATGTCTTTAGTTGAAGATAAGCTTGATGTCTATTCTGGAAATGATGATCAGGCTTATTCCGTAATGTCTTTGGGTGGAAAAGGTGTCATTTCTGTTTTGTCTAATGTTGTTCCAAAAGAGACTGCTTTGATGTGCAAGAAGTTCTTTGAAGGCGATTACGAAGGGGCTAAACAATTGCAATTCAAATATCTTAACCTGATATCTGCATTGTTCTCTGAGACAAATCCGATTCCGGTCAAAGCTGCGATGGCAAAAATGGGATTTTGTGAGAACTATCTTAGACTTCCGCTTATTGAGATGAGTGAAGATAAGAAAGCTAAAATGTTCAGCATAATGAAAGAACTAGGATTGATTTGAGGTACGTTATGAAAGTAATTGTTCATGGTGCAAAAGGGCACATGGGTCAAATAACAACAGATCTTGTAAAAAAAGGATATGACGGAGCTATATTTGCAGCTGCAGTTGACGCTTTTTCTGAAGACAAAGATGTATACAAAAGCTTAAATGACGTAACTGAAAAAGCAGATGTCGTAATAGATTTTTCTCATCATTCTGCTACCAAGGCTGTGTGTGATTATTGCAAAGAAAAAAACATTCCTGTTGTAATAGCAACAACAGGACAGAACGAAGAAGAAAAAAAGATAATAGAAGAAACTTCAAAGACAATTCCTGTTTTCTTTTCAGCAAACATGTCAATAGGAATAGCAGTACTGGCTAGTTTTGCTAAACAGGCAGCTGCTATGATGAAAGATGCAGATATAGAAATAGTTGAAGTTCATCACAACAGAAAACTTGATGCTCCAAGCGGAACAGCTTTGCTTTTAGCTGAAGAAATAAAAGAATCAAGACCCGAAGCCAGAATTGTTTGCGGCAGAAACGGACAGCAAAAAAGAGACCAGAATGATATAGGTATTAACTCTGTAAGAATGGGAAATGTTGTCGGGATACATGAAGTTTACATATCTTCACCAACTCAGACAATAACTCTTAAACACGAGGCTCACGACAGAGCATTGTTCTCCGAAGGGGCTATCAAGGCAGCTGAGTTTGTGGTTACTAAGCCTGCCGGATTATACAACATGAAAGATTTGCTGGTGTAATTATGACTGATATAGGAATTAAAGTTTGTAAGTTCGGAGGCTCATCTTTAGCCACATCCGCTGACTTTAAGGTTGTTGCAGATATAATAAAGTCTGATGAAGAGAGAAGATACATAGTGGTATCAGCACCGGGAAAAAGCAACAACAATGAAGAAAAAGTCACAGACTTACTGATTAAATGCTATGATTTGGCTTCAAAAAAGCAAGATTATAGAGTTGTGCTTGACGAAATCAAGGCAAGGTTTAAAGAAATCATAGACGGACTTGAAATCAATTTCGATCTGGATACTGAATTTGAACTGATAGATGAAAAGTGTTCAGATGGTCCCGGTAAAGACTATTTGGTGAGCAGAGGTGAGTATTTGAACGCAAGAATACTTGCTTCATATTTAGCATGTTCATTTGTTGATTCTGAAGGAAGATTGATGTTCTTGAAAAAAGATGTTTTGGATGATGAATTGACAGACAGCATTCTGTTCGAGGATTTGTCTGAACTAAAAAGGGCGGTTATCCCTGGTTTTTACGGAACAGGTCCAGATGGCAATGTCATGACTTTCTCAAGGGGAGGGTCAGATATTACAGGCGCGATTGTATCTAGAGCTGTTCATGCAGATATGTATGAGAACTGGACCGATGTATCCGGAATGCTGATGGTAGATCCCAAATGTGTTGAAAATCCAAAAACGATTTCTATGATTTCGTACAGCGAATTGCGCGAATTGACATATATGGGAGCTACTGTTCTTCACGAAGATGCAGTATTTCCGGCTAGACAGGCTAAGCTTCCAATAAATATCCGCAATACAAGATTTCCGGACGATCAGGGAACAGTAATCCTTCCCAAAGTACCAGCCGGGGTACCTAAACATATAATTACAGGAATAGCAGGAAAAAAAGGTTTTGCTTCAATTACAATTGAAAAAAACAGAATGAATGCAGAACTTGGTTTTGGAAGAAAAGTATTGAGTGTACTTGAAGAAATTAATCTCTCGTTTGAACATATTCCGACTGGTATAGACACGATGTCTGTGTTTGTAAATAAGTCGGCAATTGTAGGAAAAGAAGACTATATCAAGGAAAGAATTCAAAAAGAGGTAGACCCTGACGAAATAGTCATTTACGAAAACATAGCTCTTATAGCAGTAGTGGGAAGAGGCATGGTTAACAGACCGGGTGTAGCTGGCAGAATCTTTACAGCTCTGGCTAATGAAAGAATAACCGTTAAGATGATTGACCAAGGCTCTTCATGTATTAACATCATAATAGGCGTAGAAGAAGAGAATTATGAAAAAGCAGTAAGAGCTATATATAACGAATTTGTGAAATAGGTGTTATCTATGATTTGCAATAATTTGACAAACAAAGAAGGAACATTATATTTTAATGGCTATAATACATTGTATCTTGCAAAAAAATACGGGACTCCTTTGTATGTAATGGATGAAGACCGCATTCATCAAAATATCAGAGTGTATAAGGATGCAATGAACAAGTATTTCGGAGAAGGTTCTTTTCCTCTTTATGCAAGCAAGGCGGCCAGTTTCAAGCAGATTTACAGAATAGCTAAAGAAGAAGATATTGGCATTGATGTTGTATCAATGGGTGAAATATTTACAGCAAAATCCGTAGGCTTTCCCATGCACAAAGCATATTTTCACTCTAACAACAAAACAGAAGAAGATATTAGGTTTGCTATGGATTCCGGAGTTGGCTATTTTGTAGTTGATTGCTTTGAAGAATTACAGGCAATTGACAATATCTCAAAAGAAAAAGGCATTATTCAAAACGTATTGTTGAGACTTACTCCCGGAATTGATCCTCATACATATGAAGCAGTAGCAACAGGAAAAGTGGACTCAAAATTTGGTTCTGCCATTGAAACAGGTCAAGCTGAACAGATAACAGAATTTGCTTTGTCACTAAAGCATATATGTCTAAAAGGTTTTCATTGTCATATAGGTTCCCAGATATTCGATTCTTCAATATTTATTAAGGGTTCTGAAATAATGTTGCAATTCATTTGCGACATGAAGAAAAAGTATAATTATGTAACTGAACAATTGGATTTGGGCGGTGGATTCGGTGTCAGATACACTGACTCTGATCCTATCATAGATATTGAAAAAGAAATTGAAACAGTTTCCAAAACAATTCTAGATAAGGCAAGCGAGCTGGGCATTTCTGTCCCTCAAATTAGAATGGAACCGGGCAGAAGTATAGTTGCTGATGCGGGATTAACACTTTACACTGTGGGTTCAGTTAAAAGAATACCGGGATACAAGAATTACGTCTCAATTGACGGAGGCATGACAGATAACCCAAGGTTTGCATTGTATAAATCTAAATACACTGTTTTGAACGCCGGAAAGCTAAATGATACAAAAGTATTAAAAGCAGATTTAGTAGGCAGATGCTGCGAAAGCGGCGATATCATTCAAAAGGATGTCGACTTTGCAAATACTCAAAAAGGCGATATAGTTGCAGTGTTGACAACAGGGGCATATAACTATTCAATGGCATCAAATTACAATAGAATATGCAGACCTGCCGTAGTAATGGTAGGACAAAAAGGTGATTACATTGCAGTTAAAAGAGAATCACTTGAATATTTGACTGAAAACGATTTATAGGTGTTTTATGAAAAAGCTTAGAACAGGAATTATAGGTGCAACAGGAATGGTTGGACAAAGGTTTTTAACCATCTTGCAAAACCATCCGTATTTTGAAGTCACTGAACTTATGGCGAGCAGCAGGTGTGCCGGACTGACATATGAAAAAGCCGTAGAAGGAAGATGGAAACTTGACGAGCGCATCCCTGAAAAGTACCAAACCATGATTGTCGGTGATGCATCAAATGTTGATTATTACAAAGACAGAGTAGATATCGTTTTTTGTGCAGTCAATATGGAAAAAGATAAGATAGTTGAATTGGAAGAAAACTATGCCAGACACGAGATTGTAGTAGTGTCAAACAATTCAGCTAACAGATATAAAGATGATGTGCCTATGGTTATTCCGGAAATTAACCCAGACCATCTTAGCGTAATTGATGAACAAAAAAAGAGACTGGGAACAAAGAGAGGTTTTATAGCAGTAAAACCGAATTGTTCAATTCAGACATTTGTTCCTATGATTACACCTTTGCTCAAATTCAATCCTACAGAGATTCTGGTGACGACATACCAAGCAATTTCAGGTGCAGGAAAAACCTTTAAAGAATGGCCTGAAATGGTAGGCAATGTAATTCCGTTTATTTCAGGTGAAGAGGAAAAAACAGAAAAAGAACCATTGAAGATTTGGGGAAGTGTAAAAGACGGAAAGATAGTACCGGCAGTTTACCCTAATATAACTTCGCAATGTGTAAGAATTCCCGTTTCCGATGGTCACACGGCAGCTGTTTTTGTAAAATTTGAGAATAAACCGTCTAAAGAAGAAATCATAAAAGAGTGGAAAGATTATAAAGGTTTGCCTCAGACTTTGCTCTTGCCAAGTGCTCCAAAGCAGTTTATAACATATTTTGAAGAGGATAACAGACCTCAGGTATCTCTTGACAAAGATTTGTATAATGGTATGGGTATTTCAGCCGGAAGGTTAAGAGAAGACAGAATATTTGATTACAAATTCATAGGGCTGGCTCACAATACTTTAAGAGGTGCAGCAGGAGGCGCTGTATTAATAGCTGAATTGTTGTACAAAAAAGGATATTTGAGCTGATTACAAGTTTAGTTGAATAAAAATGTGAGTGTATTTTGACAAAAACAATTGTTAATTGCACTCACCTTTTTTTGTGTTATTGTGGAAAGATTTGACGAGATAATGTAAAATATATACTAGAAAAAAGTTGGAGGGGCAAATGGCAGAAATCAATTGGACCGAGAATCAAAAAAGAGCAATACAAGCGCGTTCATGCAGTATTGCAGTTTCTGCTGCAGCCGGATCGGGAAAGACAGCAGTTCTCACAAATAGGATTATTGAGAGAATAAAAGCAGGCGGAGATATTAAAACAATGCTGGTCGTCACCTTTACAAATCCGGCAGCTCAACAGTTGAAAGATAAAATATCTGATGAATTGAATAATGCTCTCTTTGATAAACAACTGACTCCAAAAGAGAAGAAACACCTGCAAAGACAGCTTATAGCTCTTCCTAACGCCACAATTTCAACAATTGATAGTTTTGTAATCGGATTAGTCAGAGATAACTTTTCTGAAGCCGGAATCCCCGTGGGGTCAGGAGTGATGGATGAAGCAGAAAAGAAACAACTTGAAACCGATGTTGCTGACATGCTTATCCAGGACTACTATGAAGAAAAAATAACAAGTGAAGACAGAAAAATAGATGATTTTGATTCTTTTGTCAATGTCTTTGGAGATCCGTTAAAACCTTCAGTTCTGGCAGAGAATATAATCAGTTTGAAAAACTATTATGATACACAGCCACACCCATATGATAGTATTCTGGGAGAAAATGAAGATGGTGTTTTTGAAGAATCTTCTTTTGGAAAAATACTATTCAATTACACTAAATCCATGTTCGAATATTATTCTGAGCTGTTTAAGATTGCTTCAGAAGAATATGACATGGATGGTGAAACCAAAAACTCCGAATTGTTTGTTGGTATAAAAGACTTCTGCGACAAAGTTCTTGATGCTTTAAAGAATAAAGATGCATATAGTTCAGTCAAGGAGTTATTGTCTGATTATTCAAACAAAACAATCAGTAAATCAGGTTCGCTGTATCATGATTATTTCAAAAACAAAAAAAGTGATTTGAAATCTGACATTGATTCATTAAAAGAAAAATATTATTGCTATACTGAAGACGATATAAACACAATAAACGAAAAAATAGTAATTCAAAGAAACAATCTCGTTGCATTCTTAAAAGAATTTGACGAAAGATTAAGCAAACAAAAAGCACTGAAAAGAATGTACAGTTTCAATGACTACGAAAGACTGTGCTTAAAGATTCTGACTGAGTTTGATTTGAAGACACCATCAATTTTGAGTGCAAGACTCAGATCATACTATACCGAAATATATATAGATGAATACCAGGACACAAATAGCTTACAAGACAAAATCTTTAGTTTGCTATCTAGAAAAGACAATCTTTTCACTGTAGGTGACATTAAGCAAAGTATATACAGATTTAGAGGGGCTGAACCTTCAATATTTGATAAACAGATCAAAGAAAGAGTTGAATATGACCCTTCTAAACGCATTGAACAAACAAAGATTTATTTGTCAGACAATTTCAGATCAACTCAGCAAATAGTTGACGCTGTCAACTGTGTTTTTGAAAACGTTTTGGCAAATGATCCGGTAATAAGCTATGGCGAACAGGATAAGCTCAGATGCGGGACTCACAAAGAAGGTCCTAAACCTGAAATGCATGTTTTTTGCGACAAAGACCTGGATGCCAGTGGTTTATATGAAAAGGAACTAGAATATATTGCAAAGCGCATAAAAAATGAGATGCGCAATGACAAAGCTCTGAAGTATTCTGATTTTGCAGTTCTTACAAGAAAGAATGATATTTCAAGTTTAGCTGTAAAAATACTGAATGGATTTGATATTCCGAGTGTAGATAAAAATGAGAAAGAGTTCTTCAATAACCCTGAAGTAATGCTGGTTATAGCTCTTTTGAAATGCATAGATAACCCATATAGTGATTTGTATTTAACAGCGACAATGAAAAGTCCTCTGTATGGTTTTTCACTTGATGATCAAATAGGGTTCAGAATGAATCACAAAGAAAAACCATTGTATGCCGCTGTGAAGAATTGTTCTGAGTCAGATGACAAATGGAATAAGAAATGCAAAAAATTGATAAGTGATTTGGATTATTACAGACCTTTGAGCCGCATAATGTCTTGTTCGGATTTTATAAAGACAATCTTTGAGGGCATGATGCTGACTTCTATAGTGTCAAAATCCGAAGGCATAGAAAGAGAAGAAGCAGCAAGAGCAAATCTCCTTCAACTATATGATTATGCGCGCATGTTCGATAATAAGAACAGCAAGAGTCTCTATGATTTCTTGACATATGTAGATGAGCTTGTCAAAGATGATGCGAAAATTGACATGTCAAGATTCAATGCTTTGGATGATGCTGTAGAAATTACAACGATACACAAATCTAAAGGTTTGCAATACAAATATGTATTTTTGCCTTGTTTTGGTTCATCTTTGAATTCAAGCAATAACAGAAATGCAAATTTCATTAGTTCCAGAAACTTGCCGTTGGTAGTGATGCCGGTTGAAAATGACGAGAAAATCGATAACATTTTCTACAGGATATCTTCTCTCAATGACAGATTAATGGACAATGATGAAATAATCAGGGTTTTGTATGTTGCCATGACAAGACCTGAGACAAATTTGATTATTACATCCGCACTGAAAAAGAGCGTTGAAGAAGTAAAGCAATTGTATGATCTGAACTCAGACAATTGTCTGGGATTATTTGAAAAAGATAAGGTGACCAATTATTCAAGGTCAAAGTTTAAATCATATTTTGATCTATTGATAAAAGGATTTTCATATAATCCAAGTGTTGTGGATTTATATATTGAATCATTTGATGATATTTCATTTGAAGATAGCAATATCACAAAAGTTTCAAAAGAATCTGAAGAAGTTATAGATGAAGAAACAATCAAAAAGACAATAATAGACAGATTCAATTTTGTATATCCATATGAAGAATTGATTAAGCTGCCAAACAAATTATCTGTATCAAAGATTTATCCGGGAATGCTAGATCAGCCCGAAGATGGTTATACACCTGAACAGCTGAAAATTGAAGAAAAAGAAGATATTAAACGAACTGAAATAGTTCCAAAATTCATTTCAGATGAAGAAGAAATATCTCCCAGAGAACAGGGAATTGCTGTTCACTTGTTCATGCAGTTTTTTGATTTGGAAAATGTATTTGCAAATGGTATTGATGCAGAAATGGATAGATTATTAAAAGAGAAATTCATTTATGAAGAGACGTACAGAATAATCAAATATCCGTGGAACAAGAAAAAAATAGAGAACTTTTTCAAGAGTTCTCTTGGCAAGGAAATGAGAAATGCAAAGACATTGGTAAGAGAGAGAAGATTCAATCTGAATTTCCCCGCAGAATTGTTCTCATCAGACAAAGAAAGAGTAGAACAAATAAAAGGAGTTCCGCTGCTCATTCAAGGTGTCATAGACTGTATGTACATCAACGAAAATGACGAATTAATTCTTGTTGATTACAAGACAGACCATTTCAAAAAGGATGTAGATAGAAAAACAATCGAAGATACTTTGAAGCAAAGATATTCTAACCAATTGATGTATTATACATATGCAGCTCGAAAACTGATGAACAAAGAAGAGGCTCATGTGAGGTTGTATTCTTTTGCAATTGATGATATTATAGAGCTCGATAGGAAGGAAGTGTTGTGATATATGGGTAAACAAAAAACAAAATATGGCTATACTCCTCAAAAAGTGGACTATAAAGTGTTCATTTTTGCATTGATCCCGTTGGCTTCTGCATTTTTATATGTATTGTCATTGGCTTTGATGTGGACGGTAGATTTTCCCGGAACAAAAATACCGCTTCTTTATCCTATGGATTTCTTTTCAATTGTAGGTCTTTTGGTATATTTAGGCTACATGTTCTTATGGGGCTGGATAGGAACAAGATGTGCAAAATCCGGAATAGTATTTTGGAAGTTGCTTATAGGAGTTAATATTGTTCCTATACTCGCCGCTTTGCTATATTACGTAGGATTGATAATACAAGGATCCGAAGGTATTAAAGACAGTATATTCGAAGTAATAGGTGCATCCAGTTGTGGTTTTGCTTCATATACGGGAACAATGCTTTACTACATAGTGAGTGTGGAATTCATAAACTACATCGAAGTTGGTTTGGATTTAGCATTTATGCTGGGCGTTTTTGCTATAGGATACAGTATTGGAGTGTCCAAAAAGAAAACAACCAAAAACAGCAAATAACATTCAATAATATGGACAGGGAATGCAACATTGCATTCCCTGTTTTCGTATAAGAAAAAATGGTGTAGCCCGGTTGGGCTACACCGTCATTTTAAATGCATCAAGAAATATTGGTATTATTCATGTGCAGGCTCATATGTCTCTTTAAGTTTAAGGAGATGAGCATATTTTTCTTTAGCAGCTTTTGAAGCTTCATTGAAGAGTTTTTCAGCTCTTTCAGGGAATGAAGCAAGCAATCTGCTATATCTTGTTTCGCTCTCAATGAACTGGATGTAATCCTCTGATGGTTCTTTAGAATCGATTGTAAGAGGATTCTTTCCTTCAGCAGCAAGAGCAGGGTTGAATCTGAATGTGTGCCAATAACCAGCGTTAACGGCTCTCTTCATTTCTGACTGGCAGTTAACCATTCCGCCCTTTAATCCGTGCATTTCACATGGAGCATAACCGATAATCAATGATGGTCCATTGTAAGCTTCAGCTTCTGTGATAGCCTTAAGTGTCTGAGCCATGTCATAGCCCATAGCAACCTGTGCTACGTATACATAACCATAACTCATAGCTATTTCAGCAAGATTCTTCTTCTTGATAGCCTTACCAGCTGCAGCAAACTGAGCAACCTGGCCAATCTGAGAAGCTTTAGAAGCTTGACCGCCTGTATTTGAATATACTTCAGTATCAAATACGAATACATTTACATTTTCGCCAGATGCGAGAACGTGGTCAAGTCCACCGAAACCGATGTCATAAGCCCAACCGTCTCCACCGAAGAGCCAAACTGTCTTTTTAGCGAGCATGTCTTTTTCAGCAACCAATTCTTTTGCAAGTTTAGCTGCTTCGCCTTTGAGTTCCTTGGATGTGCAAGCAGCAGCAAGTGCCTGTCCTGTTACATCAGATTCTTTAGCATCTTCTTTAGCAGCAAGCCATGCTTCAGCAGCAGCTTTAACTTCAGCTGTAACACCTTCAGCATCTTTCAATGCTTCAACTTTGTGTGCTATTGCATTTCTTCTTGTGCTGTAAGCAACTTTCATACCAAGACCATGTTCAGCGTTATCTTCAAACAGTGAGTTGCCCCAAGCCGGACCTCTGCCTGATGTGATATTTACTGTGTATGGTGTAGAAGGAGCAGAGCCACCCCAAATTGAAGAACAACCTGTAGCGTTGGAAATATACATTCTTTCGCCTAACAATTGTGTTACAAGACGTGCATAAGAAGTTTCAGCACAACCTGCGCATGAGCCTGAGAACTCAAGTAGTGGTTGATTGAACTGGCTTCCTTTTACTGTATTGTCAGCAAATGGGAGGTCTTTCTTTGCAATATTCTGTACGCAATAATTGAATGGGAGTTGCTGATCTTTCTGAGATTCCATAGCAACCATTTCAAGAGCTCTCTTTTCAGGCTTTGTAGGACAAGCTGAAACGCAGAGAGTACAACCCATACAGTCATATGGAGAAACAGCAATTGTGAATTTATAATCTTCACAACCTTTTCCTGTCATCTTAGCTGTAAACTTTGTATTTGCCGGAGCTGCAGCAGCTTCTTCAGCTGTAAGAGCAAATGGTCTGATTGCAGCGTGTGGACATACAAATGAACACTGGTTACACTGGATACAATTTTCTGGATGCCATACCGGAACAGAAACAGCTACGCCGCGTTTTTCATAAGCTGCAGCGCCCTGAGGATACTGTCCGTCTTCGAGTCCGAGGAATGCAGATACAGGAAGTGAATCGCCTTGCATCTTGCAAACAGGAGTTGCGATTTCATTAACGAATTTAACCAAATCTTTTCTTGGTCCTGTTGCTTTTTCACTCTTCTTCTTGTCAGATACGGTCTTCCAACTATCCGGAACTTTAACTTTTACAAGTGCATCTACACCGGCATCGATAGCTTTGTAGTTCATTTCAACTACAGCGTCGCCCTTCTTGCCGTAAGATTTCTTAGCCATGTACTTCATGTAGTTAACAGCATCTTCTGTAGGAATGATGTTAGCGAGTTTGAAGAATGCAGACTGAAGAATTGTGTTTGTACGTTTTCCAAGTCCGAGTTCGATAGCTTTGTCTATAGCATTAACTGTATAGAATTTAACTTTGTTGTTTGCGATGTAGTTCTTAACTGATGCTGGGAGATGTTTGTCAAGTTCTTTTTCATCCCACTGGCAGTTGAGAAGGAATGTGCCGCCCGGTTTAACGTCTTCTACCATCTTATATCCTTTTTCAAGGTAAGCAGGGCAGTGGCAAGCAACGAAATCAGCTTTATTGATATAGTAGCATGATTTGATTGGTTTATCGCCGAATCTCAAGTGGGAAATTGTTACACCACCTGTTTTCTTTGAGTCATACTGGAAGTATGCCTGAATATATTTATCTGTGTGGTCACCGATAATTTTGATTGAACTCTTGTTGGCAGAAACTGTACCATCTGCGCCGAGTCCCCAGAATTTACAAGAAACAGTTCCTTTTGGTGAAGTATCCGGAGCTTCTTTTTCTGGAAGTGAGAGATTAGTTACATCATCTACGATGCCAACTGTAAAGTGATCCTTAGGAGCTTTGAGCTTTAAGTTTGCAAATATAGCAAAGATTGAAGCAGGAGTTGTGTCCTTTGAACCAAGACCATAACGACCGCCGACAACTTTAATCTGTCTGCCTGAATTTGCAACAGAAGCCATAACATCAAGATAAAGTGGTTCACCGAGTGAGCCAGGCTCTTTTGTTCTGTCAAGAACAGCAATCTTTTTACATGTTGCTGGGATAGCGGCAAGGAGTTTGTCTGCTCTGAAAGGTCTGTAAAGACGAACTTTAACCAAACCAACTTTTTCACCTTTTGCTGTGAGGTAGTCGATAACTTCTTCAGCAACATCGTTAACTGAACCCATAGCTACAACTACGCGTTCTGCGTCGGGTGCACCATAGTAGTTGAACAACTGATAATTTGTTCCGATCTTCTTGTTGATTTTTTCCATATATTCTTCAACAATTTCCGGAAGTGCATCGTAATAACGGTTGCAAGCTTCTCTGTGCTGGAAGAATATGTCTCCGTTTTCAGCAGAACCACGGAGAGCTGGATGCTCAGGATTCAATGCATGAGCACGGAACTCAGCCAAAGCCTTTTTATCTACCATCTTAGCTAAGTCTTCATAATCCCATTCTTCAATTTTCTGAATTTCGTGGGATGTTCTGAAACCATCAAAGAAGTGAATAAATGGAACTCTTCCTTTAATTGCGCTCAAGTGAGCAACAGCACCAAGATCCATAACTTCTTGTGGGTTAGTAGAAGCGAGCATAGCAAAACCTGTTTGACGGCATGCATAAACGTCAGAATGGTCTCCGAAAATGTTAAGTGCGTGTGAAGCAATTGTACGAGCTGACACATGAATTACACAAGGAAGCAATTCTCCGGCAATCTTGAAAAGATTCGGGATCATAAGGAGAAGACCCTGTGAAGCTGTGTAAGTTGTTGTTAGTGCGCCTGCAGCAAGTGAGCCGTGAACAGCACCTGCAGCGCCGCCTTCAGATTCCATTTCAACGATGTTAACTTTTTCGCCGAAAATGTTCTTTAATCCGCTTGCTGACCATGTATCTGTCTGTTCAGCCATTGGACTTGAAGGTGTGATTGGGTAGATGGCAGCAACTTCTGTAAAGGCGTAAGAGACCTTCGCAGCGGCAGTGTTACCATCCATAGAAAGTTTGTTTCTTGCCATGTAATTAACCTCCGAAAAAATATCACAATTTATGTGATTTCTCACTAATAATAAATAATATCACAAATTCATATTTAAGTAAATATAAAAATAAGATTCAATAAGTTAATATTGCCTTTCTCAACAACAAGAAGTTATTTGTCGATGAAAAAACAACAGCACCATGCTGATGTGCATGGTGCTGTTACAAAATATTCAGAAATTAGTTGCCGAGTTTTGATGTATTGATTCTTACACCAGGACCCATTGTTGAAGCGACAACACAACTCTTGAGATATTGTCCCTTAAGAGCTGCCGGTCTAGCCTTAATGATAGCATCCAACAATGCTGTGAAGTTTTCTTGGAGTTTTTCAACGCCGAAAGAAACTTTACCGATTGGGCAGTGAATGATATTTGTTTTATCAAGTCTGTATTCAATTTTACCTGCTTTAGCTTCTGAAACTGCTTTAGCGATATCCATTGTTACAGTTCCTGCCTTCGGGTTTGGCATAAGACCTTTAGGTCCGAGAACTTTACCGAGTCTACCGATAACACCCATCATATCAGGTGTAGCGATAACTACGTCAAATTCAAACCAGTTTTCTTTAACTATCTTGTCAACATATTCAGCTCCGCCTGCGTAATCAGCGCCTGCGCCTGTAGCTTCGTCAACTTTTTCAGGTTTACAGAAAACCAATGTACGAACAGTTTTACCTGTTCCGTTAGGAAGAACAACTGCACCACGAACGATCTGGTCTGCATATCTTCCGTCGCATCCTGTACGGATGTGAACTTCTACTGTTTCATCAAATTTAGCTTTAGCTGTTTGAATTACATAATCGAGAGCCTGATTTGATTCATAGAGCTCAGCTTTATTGAACAGCTTTTCGCTGTCTTGATATTTCTTACCTTTTTTCATGTTAGCGCGCTCCTTTCTCAATCAGATACTGTGATGCCCATGCTGCGGGCTGTGCCTGCGATCATGCTCATAGCTGCTTCGAGAGAAGCTGCGTTGAGGTCAGGCATCTTTGTTTCAGCTATTTCTTTAACCTGTGCTTTTGTTATAGAAGCAACTTTAACCTTATTAGGTGTAGCTGAAGCTGTTTCAATTCCTGCTGCTTTAAGAATAAGGACTGCTGCAGGAGGAGTCTTTGTGATAAATTCGAAAGATCTGTCTGCATATACTGTGATAACTACAGGTATGATCAAACCGATCTGATCCTTTGTACGGTCATTGAATTCTTTTGTGAATGCCGCAATGTTAACGCCGTGCTGACCAAGAGCCGGTCCTATAGGTGGCTGGGGTGTAGCTTTTCCGGCGGGAATTTGCAGTTTAATATAAGCTGCTACTTTTTTTGCTGCTGCCATTTTAAATACCTCCGAACGTGGTTTTCATCGGGAATTATAAGATTTTTCCCTCCCACTTTTGTGTACTGGCTAGTACACATTGCTCTGATTTAGATTTTTAATAGTGATGTTGCTTCAAGTTCAACAGGAGTTTCACGGCCAAATACATTTGCATTGACTGTAACTGTCTTTCCATCTTCTGAGATGGAGAATACTGTTCCCTCAAAGCCTTGCATTGGTCCAGTTTGAATTTTGACATGATCTCCAACTGATATACCAGCTGATTCGACATGAACCTGAGCTCCGAGAGCTTCAACTTCAGCATCAGAAATTGGTTCTGGCTTGTTATCTGCACCAACGAAGTTCAATGTGTTTTCTGTGTTGAAAACAACGTGCCATGTTTCATCTGTCATAATCATACGGACAAATACATAGTTTGGAATAACTTTTTCTTCTTTGATTTTTACATTGCCTTTTGAGTCAGTTACTTCATATTGAGTTACAGGAACGAATACATCTGTAATTTTGTCTTGAAGACCAAGATTAGCAATCTTTTTCTCAAGTGTTTCTTTTACTCTGTTTTCGTATCCTGAGGAAGTAGCAATCACATACCACTTGTAATTTGATGAATTACCTGCCATGTGCGTTTCTCCTCAATTAACCGGCTGGACGGATAGTGTCGATGAGTTCTTTGAGTGCACGTAAGCCCTGTGTTATACCGTAATCAAGCAGTGCAAGAACTATAGCACCAACAACAACAGCAACAAGAACAACTGCTGAGTTTCTCCAGAACTGTTCTTTTGTAGGCCATACAAGTTTTTTGAACTCGGCTCTGTAATCTTTCCAGAATTTAGTCGTTTTTTCTCTGAATTTCTTGCTTATCAAACGTGCTACAAAATAAGCAATAACAAGTACAACTATAACACCGAGAGCAATTATAAGGTTGATGTGCTCTTCAAACCAATTCTTTGTTGCTGGGGTTGTTCCAGAATCTCCTGAATCTGCAGGAGCAGTGGTTTCTGTCGGTGTGGTTGTTTCTGTAGTATCGGCTGTGGTCTCAGCTGTAGTTTCAGTTTCTTCGACGGTTGTTTCTGTTGTATCGGCTGTGGTCTCAGCTGTAGTTTCAGTTTCTTCGACGGTTGTTTCTGTATTAGATTCAATTTCAGTAGCTTCTGCTGTTACGTCGTCGCCTGTTCCAAATACTACACTATTCTCCGTTGCTGCAAAAACTGTCAAAGCAAATACGGAGAAAATCAAGCAGATTGCAACCAATAGAGAAATAATCTTAACGTTTTTTCTGCTAATCATTATAGTTTCTCCTTACTTTGTCTCTTTGTGAAGTGTGTGCTTCTTGCAGAACTTGCAATATTTCTTCATTTCGAGCCTGTCTGGGTCATTCTTTTTGTTTTTACTTGTGTCGTAGTTTCTCTGACCGCATTCTGAGCAGGCAAGAGTTATTTTAACTCTCATTAGGCACCTCCTGAATATTTAGTGAAGCCAAAAAAATAGGCTCCTGTTTATCTGAAAACAGAAGCGCGCAAATATACTTGCACGATACACACATATCATGCAATCATGTAATTTTTGCTGCGGCACTGTTTCCGTACCTCCCTCGTGTCAGGCTGAAAAATAGCTTTTCCCTGAAGAGGTAGTGGTATATTAGCATAAAAAATAAAGGATGTCAACAAGCATCCTATTATTTTTTTATATTTTTATATCTTAATCGACAAAGTCAAATTGTAAACCGTAAATCGAAACAGTATCTCCATCCTGGATTCCGAGTTCTCTCATCTTGTTCATTACACCGTTTTCTCTGAGCATATGATCAAAATAGCTTAGTGATTCCCAATCTGAGAAGTTTATTCCGGTCATAAGCCTCTTTAGCCAATTTCCTTCAACAAACCAAATATCACCGCGTTTTTCCAGTGTAATATCTGTAGGAACAAGAGGTGCTTTTTGAGTTTCTTCCTGTTCACTCTCATATGTTTCAATTGGCGGCAGAGTTTTCAATCTGTTCCAAATTCCGTATGTCAACTCTTTGATACCTTCTTTTGTAGCTGCGCTTATGAAATATATTTCGTAACCATTGTCTTTGGCAAACTTTTTGTATTCATCCAGTTCCGAAGGATCTTCAACTGCATCAAGTTTATTGCCCACTATAATCTGTGGTCTGGACGCTAGGGCAGGACTGTATTTTTTCAATTCTTCGTTAATCGTTTTAAAATCATCCAAAGGATTTCTTCCTTCGGTTTTTGCTACGTCAATAACGTGAACCAAAAGTCTGCATCTGTCTACATGTCTGAGGAAATCAAAACCAAGACCCAAACCTTCTGAAGCGCCTTCAATGAGTCCCGGAATATCTGCAGCTATGAATCCTTCATCATCGCTGACTGATACAACACCGAGCATTGGGAAAAGTGTTGTAAAGTGATATGCAGCTATCTTAGGGCGCGCAGCACTTATAACGGATAACAACGTGGATTTTCCTACACTTGGCATTCCCACAAATCCTACATCTGCCAGCATTTTAAGTTCAAGATAGAGGTCTTTTTCTTCGCCTTCAAGGCCTGTTTTGGCAAAATTGGGTGCTTGTCTAGTTGGTGTTGCAAAGTGTTTGTTTCCCCAACCGCCTTTTCCGCCTTTTGCGATGACAAATGGTTCACAACCACTCATATCTTTTATAACTTTGCCTGTCTCAACATCCTTTATGACAGTTCCTTCAGGAACAAGAATCACGCAATCTTCACCATTAGCTCCGTGGAATTTGTCGGTTCCTCCGTTTTTTCCATTCTCAGCTTTAAATATTCTTTTTTGCTTGAAAAAGAGTAGGGTATTGCTGTTTGGATCGATTTTGAAAACAACGTTTCCGCCGTTTCCTCCATCGCCGCCATCAGGCCCACCATGGGAAATATATTTTTCCCTGTGAAATCCAATGCAACCATCGCCGCCTTTGCCTGCTTTGACATGGATTTTTACATGGTCATAAAAGTCATAAGTCATAATATTAATCTCCGTTAATCAGGCTCTTCAAGCCATCTTCATCAATAATCTTCAATCCCAAATCCTGCGCCTTTGTGAGCTTTGATCCGGCTTCGGATCCGGCTACAACATAGTCGGTTTTTTTGGATACTGAAGAGGAAGTTTTTCCGCCGTGCGACTCAATAAGTTTTGATGCTTCATCTCGGCTCATTGTGGGCAGTGTTCCTGTAAGCACAAATGTTAATCCTGACAATACATCATCCGTTTTTGTTAATACGTATTCAGTTTCAACTCCGGCTTCTTTCAGTTTGTCTATCAATTCTCTTGTCTGAGGGTGTGAAAAGAAGTTTATTACTGACTCAGCAGTTATTTCTCCGAAATCATCGATGGTGCACAATTCTTCAATTGATGAATTGAACAATACTTCGATATCCTTGGCAAAAGAAGCAAGTGATTTTGCCGCTTTTTCTCCTATGTTCCTTATTCCAAGAGCAGTGATCAGTTTGGCAAGACCTGCCTTTTTTGATTTCTCTATCGCAGAAATGAGGTTTTCGGCTGATTTTTCAGCAAATCCTTCCAATGTCATTATTTGCTCTTTTGTAAGATAATACAATTCTGAAGAGTTGTGTATCAAACCTGCTTCAATCAATGATTTAACGACTGAAGGACCCATTCCATCTATATTCATTGCATCGCGGGAAGCAAAATGTTCTATGCTTTTGAGCAATTGTGCTGGGCAAGAAGGATTAGTACATCTTATTGAAGCTTCTTCTTCATCCCTGTACACAGGCTCTCCGCATGAAGGACATACATTGGGCATATTGAATTCCAATTCGGTACCTTTGCGCTTTTCCTTTACAACCGATACTATTTCCGGAATTATGTCACCAGCTTTTTGTACAACAACTATGTCTTTAACTTTTATATCACGCTCTCTGATAAAGTCCAGATTGTGCAGGGTTGCCCTGGATACAGTCGATCCAGCAAGTTTTACAGGTTCAAGTTCTGCAACAGGAGTCAAAACACCTGTTCTGCCTACTTGAATTGAAATTGAGTTTAAAGTTGTTTCTTTTCTCTCAGGCGGGAACTTATATGCTACTGCCCACTTTGGGGTGCTTGTGTTTTCACCTATTATTTCACGCTCTGTGATAGAGTCAGCTTTTATAACAACTCCGTCTATATCGTAAGGAAGAGAATATCTCTTTTCACCTAGTCTAGTAATCTTGTCTATAACAGCATCTTTTCCGGATAACTTTTCTCTGTCTCGTATAACTTTGAAGCCTTGTGATTGCAGATAATCCAAACCCTCTGTGTGTGAGTCAAATTCTTTGCCGCTGATTCTTTGAATGTTGAATATGAATATATCCAGATTTCTTTTTGCTGTAATCTTTGAATCGAGTTGTCTCAAAGAGCCGGCTGCAGCATTTCTGCAGTTTGCAAATAATGGAAGTCCAAGCTCCTCACGCTCCTGATTGAGCTTTTCAAGACTTGTCTTAGGCATATATACTTCGCCTCTGACTTCAAGAAGAGGCAACTTATCCGGAAGTGTCAGAGGTATACTCTTGATAGTCTTTATGTTCTGAGTAACATCTTCTCCAACTATTCCGTCACCTCTGGTTGAACCAACAACAAGAGATCCGTTTTCGTACAATAAAGATACTGAGAGACCATCGATTTTTGGCTCGACAGAAAATATACATTCCTTGCCTAAAACAGCATCAGTCTTTTCTATAAAAGCGCTTGTTTCATCAAAAGAAAATACATCCAAAAGGGAACCCATTCTCACTTCATGAGTAACTTTTTCAAATTTCTCCAAAGCTTTTCCTCCAACTCTGACAGTTGGAGAATCAGGTGAGAAAAATTGAGGATATTCTTTTTCTAAATCTTGTAGCTCTCTGAACATCATGTCATATTCATAATCAGATATTTCAGGAGAATCATAGATGTAGTACAGTTTTGAATTGTGCTCAATGGTTTTCCTTAAGTATTCTATTCTGGCTTTGGCCTCAATTTCTGTCATGAAAACACCCCTAAATTAGTATAGTATTATTATACCATTTTCTTGCATGAATGAGTAGATGGTAAAAACAACAATTGCTTACGATACTTAAAGTTGAGAAAAAAACATATTTATCATTGTAAATCACAAAAATAATAACTATAATAGTATGCGTTGATTATTCAACATTACTTTCTATTACAAGAGGGGAATATGAAAACATTTACAAAAATTTTAGCTCTGTTAATTGTTGGTATTATGATGGTGCTTGCTATTGCATCATGTAATGGAAATACTCAGCAAACAACTACAGAAAAAGATCAAACAGAACAAACTACAGAAGCTGTGACAAAAGCAACAGAAACAGCTGATGTAACAACAGAAGTAACTACAGAAGAAACCACAACTGAAGAAGTTACCACTCCGGAAGAAACAAAACAACAAGCCGTTCAAGAATTTGACATGAGCGATGTTGTCCTTACATTCGGATTGGTTTCTGATGTTCATATAGGTGATGAAAATAGAAATGCATCAAATAAGCTCAGAAGTGCGCTTATGCAGCTTCAAAACAAAGCTGATGAACTTGGAGTAACCCTTGATGCAATTGCTTCAACAGGTGATATTTCAAATAACGGAACTGTTGAGCAATACACAAAGTTCAAGGATATATATGAGAGTGTTATGGGAACAGATGTTCCATTTGTATTTACACTCGGTAATCATGATGCTTATACTCCGCTCAGCACAGCATTCAACGTATTCACAACAGATACATACAGAAAATCCATGGTCGATTCATCATTAATGCAATTAGGTGATATCCATTATGTTGTAAACGGAGTACACTTCATTTCTGTTTGTGCATCAACATACTCAAGTTCAAATTTTAGCTGCGCATTCAGCTCGAAAACAAAGAACTGGCTTGATGAAACTCTTGAACAAATTACAACAGAAGATCCAAATGCTCCTGTATTTGTTCTTTTACACTGCATGATTTATGACACTGCTTACGGCAGCAATTTGGAAGTATATACAAGTTGTTGTTGGTATACAAAGGAACTGACAGAAATTCTCAGTCAGTATCCTCAAGTTATCACACTCAGCGGACACCTTCACTTTACAGTTAATGATGAAAGAAGCATCATGCAAAACACTTTCACATCAATTGGATGCGGCTCTACATGTTACATGGCAGTTATGAATGGTGGATATCAAGGCATGTCAAGTGTTACAGTAATGGCAGATGCAAATGATATCTCAAACGGATTGCTGTTTATGGTAGATTCAAAGGGTAATGTAAAAGTTGTAAGAATGGACTTTTCAAACAAATCTGAAACAAAAGAGCCTTGGGTTATACCAGCTCCTGTTGAAGACAAATCACATTTGAGCTTCTACACAGCAGACAGAAAAGAAAATGATAATGTTGCTCCTGTTTTCGGAAGCGGTGAGTTAATTTACTTTGATGATATCATGACAAACAGCAAAGGTTACCTTCCTAAGATCTTCTGGAAAGCAGCAACTGATAATGATATGGTTTTCCTATATGAAGTAACCATAAAAGATTCCACGGGCAAGCAACTTGAAAAGTGGAAATTCTTGTCAGATTATTACAGAGTAATTGATGCAAAAGATATGAAAAAAGAGTATTCAGTTCAGAATAGAATTGCTGGCGGAAGACTTAATTTCAACGAAGAGTATACAATTACAATTGTTGCTTATGACTGTTGGGAAAATGCAAGTGAACCTGTTTCAATTACATTTACTGGCAATACAGATGGAGAGATTACAGTTGTTTCAGCAACTTTTGCTGACAAATAATAATAGTAAAAAAGATTTGCCGAGTTCATCGCTGAACTCGGCATTTTCAATATTATTTTGCATTATGGCGTAACCTTGCACTGTTTATTAATACAACAAACGCACCTACGTTATGAAGTATTGCTGCAATCAGAGCACTGATTAAACCAAAAGCTGATAAACTAATCATTACAAAACTGACAACTATTGATACAACCAAATTCTGATAAATAATGCGTCTAGTACGTTTAGACAAATCAATTACAAAAGGAATATTGTCTATATTGTTATTCATGAGAGCTATATCTGATGATTCGACTGCTACATCAGAACCCATAGCACCCATAGCTATTCCGACATTTGATTCTTTGAGTGCCGGAGCATCATTAATGCCGTCGCCAACGGATAAAACGCAATTATCTTTTTTGAGGGATCTTATTATGGACAATTTGTCTTCAGGCAATAATTCAGAATGCACTTTGTCAATTCCTGCTTGTTTTCCTATTGTTTCAGCATTTGATTGTCTATCACCTGTCAAGAGATAAATATTGTCGATTCCAAGCTGTCGTAATTGTTCTATGCTTTTCTGTGAATCATCTCTCAATTTGTCTTCAAACAACAATTTTCCAATGCATTCGTTATCTAAAGCTATGTAGCTTACAGAAACATTTTCATCATCGATATTATCATCAAAAACTATACCATTTGCCGACATTAGACGCTTATTGCCAAACAAACAAGTCTTGTTATCTTGTAAAAGTGCTTCTATGCCTTTTCCCGGTATTTCTTTAGTTGATGAAACGGACATACAATCCTGAAAACCATCTTTGCAATAATTGACAACTGCTCTTGACACAGGGTGAGAAGAAGAGTTTGCAATTGAATAAGCAATTTTAATTAATTCTTCTTCAGTGTGTCCCGGACACGGGATAACATCTTTTACTGACAAATCGCCTTCTGTAATTGTTCCGGTTTTATCAAAAACAACTGTGTCAACTATTGACAATTCCTCAATGAATTTTGAGTTTTTTATCAATATTCCTCGTTTGGTTGCCACAGATAGTGAAGCAATCATAGGAGCAGAACTTACAAGCATGTGGCCGCATGGACAGGAAGCTACAAGAACTGTGATAAATACATTTATATCTCTTGAGAAAAAACCTGATATTGCTGCAACTGAGAGTACAAAGGGAATGTAGTACCTCAGAAACTTATTCATTATTCCCGTTTCTTCTGAAGTGATGCTTTCTGATTTTTCCAGCATTGCCAGAATCTTACTGAATGAAGTGTCATTGTACTCCTTTGTCACTTCAACAGTTATTGTTCCATCTAAATTAATTGTGCTTGCGTACACATTGCTTGAAGGGCTTGCGTGATAAGGTTTTGATTCACCTGTCAAAGATTTTTGATCGATGTCGCACTCGCCGCTTATTACAACGCCGTCAATCGGAATAATCGCACCGGGTCGTACAATAATGTGTTGACCAGGCTTCAGACTTTTTGCTTCAACTATTGTTTCCTTGCCGCTGTCATCAATCATGGTGGCGGTACTTTGTTGCATCTTTTTCAATCCATCAATTATTTCTCGGCCGCCTATAATACTTCTTTCCTCCAATATATGCGCTATATTGAGAATCAGAGGTATGATACAAGCCAATAAAAGATTTCCGTTAAAGTAACAAGCAATAATTGCTATTGAAACCAATAATTCCATTTCTCCCGAGGCATTTTTCTTGAAAAGCCCCTTGATTCCTGTGAATAGAATGGGTATGCCTTCAACTAAAAATGCGATGGTGTACAAAATATGCGGAACAACGGGTTTGTCTTTTATTGCAAAGGTGTATATCAGTGCTATACAAATGCAGAAAACAGCAATTATTCCTGATACTAAATCAATTCGGAGCCTTTTTTTGGAGGCTTCAGACAAATTGTTTATCGCAAGATTGTCTATCTTGTTTTTAAAAGTATCATCTATATTTTTCAAATCTATTTCTCCGTATTAATGACTATTTTGCTCTCTCCATCATTTACTATTCTTACTTTTCCCATTTGAGACATAATCTTTGTTATCTTATCATTGAACAATCTCAAGGTAACTACATCCTTGTTGTCTTCATACTCATCTAAAACACCATAGAATTCAGCCAGTTCTTCTTTCGCTGAAGCCAAAGAATTAGAATAAGAAATCTTAGCCCTTGACAACAAACTATCGTAAATAGAGTTGGCGTATGCTGTCATTTTTGATTCATACAATTCGGCATCTTCAACTATAGTTTTAGCTTGAACAGAAGCAGAATTAACATTGTCATAAGTTTCTTTGACTTCCATGGGCATAGACACTTTAGTTAATTCAATTGTTGATATTGTTATGCCGCAACAAGCATTGTCCAATTTGTCCTGAGATATCTTGATAATACTTTTTGTAAATTGTTCCTGTTCGCTTGTCAGCAAAGAATCTACAGACATGTTTGCCGATACATCCACCATGGCTGATCCAACGAAAGCATTTACCAATTCATCTATTTTTTTAACGTTAATCGTATAATCAACAGGGTTAGACACAGTATATTTCACAGATGCTGAAATCAATGCAATGTTTTGATCACCAGTTATAACATAACCTTTACCGCTTAACGTGCTGGTCTCGCTTTCCGTGTAATGCATTGTTACTGACTGTTCCATAACGGTATCCATGGGAACTATTACAACTTCGTCAATTAAAAACGGAAGTGCAACCAATAATCCAGGACCATGAACTTTTTCATCAAAAGTATTGCCAACAATTTTTCCAAATCTCAAGATCAATGCAACATTTCCGCTTTGAACAATTTTAAATCCGCTGAATGATATAAGGATAATTACAAGAACTATCAGCGCCACAAAGTATTTTGAGAGTTTGGAAAGAATGTCTGACAACAAATTCTTTTTGTTTTTCATATAATATCTCCGTTAATCATCAGACATTGAATTCTTGATTAATTCGTAAATTGCATTGGTTAATGCTGTTCTATCTTCTTCATTCAATTGAGTGAGAATGTAAGACAAATCTTTGATTATTGTTTGATCATTTTCTGTGGTTATGTAATCAGAATACTTGCTCAAAATGTTGAAGGGGTATTCGTCAGCTTTAACCACAAGAATTGTATTTTCTCCCACTGAAGTTGCAATTGTGTCAAGTTCTTTCAGGAATTTGAACAATTCAAGATTAGAGCTTTGAGCAGCAGCGTAGATTGATGCAACTTCGCTTTCAGCTTTTGCATATATTTCAGCCGCTTCAGTTGTTCCTTTTCCGATGATTTCAGCAGCCTTTGCATCAGCTTGAGTTGTTATTCTGTTTGCTTCAGTCTGTGCATTGGCCAGAATGGTGTCAATTTCTTTTTGTCTTTCTGCTGTCATCTGAGCAAATACACTTTCAAGGTTTGCATTAGGAAGAGACAGTCTTAAAAAGCTTACATCCTGAATATTGATGCCATAATTGTTTTTGCATGCCTCAGCAACTCTCTTGAATATCTCATCTTGTATTTCGTTGATTTTTATTTCTTCATTGTTTAGTGAAACGAGAGAATTGAGATTGTAAGAACCCATTATGCTGTTTGTTGCGCTGAAAACTTGATTCTTAATAAAGGAATTTGCAGACCCCTGTGTTCCAACGCTATTGTGGTACAACTTGATATCATCTATGTTCCAAATAACATATGACTGAATGATGATGTTTCTCTTGTCCTGAGTAATTGTTTCGAGGTTGTCTGACTCCAGATATTGAAGTCTTCCGTCGTATTTGGTAACTGTTTCAAAAGGCCAAGGCAATTTCAGATAAATGCCGGCATCGGTTATTTCCTGTCTTATTGCTCCAAAACGAAGAACAACAGCTTTTTCTCCCTCTTTAACCTGACAAGTGAATCCAAAATAGAATAGTGCCAATACGACAACAACTGCAAGAAAAATCTTCAATATCAAGAAAGAAATGGACTTTTTGTTTTTGACATTGTTTTCATTTGTATTTGTATTATCCATGATTCACCTCTACTTATCTGACCAGATTGTTCCAAAGTATATATTGGACTCATCTATGCCATTTCCGATAATAACCAGTGTTGATTGACCGTATGCTGTCTTTAAAGCATTCAAATACTTGTAGTATCTGTAAGCTGTGGAATTGTCCATGTCTGCTTCTACAGAAGCCATAAAGACCGCGACATCTGCTTTTGCTTTTGCGATTTTGTCATATTGATCTGAAAGCGCCAGATTTACAGATGCATCATACCTTCTGTTAGCATCCGCCAGAGTGACTTCAGCCAAGCCATGAGCTTCATGCAGGTATTTGGTTGCTGTTATTTCCGCACCAACAAGATTCTGAAATACTTCAGCTATCTCAAATGGCGGATGAATGCTTTCAAGAACCACACTGACTATTTCTATTCCTGTGTTGTAAGATTCTATGCCTGAACAGAGAGTTGTTGCAAAGTCTTCGGAAAAAGCCACGCGGTCAGTTGCAAGCAAGGAATCTATGTCGGTGTTTATTATTTTTTCTGTAATTGTGTTATATGCTGTTGCCTGAACAATTTCTTCAGGAGATGAGGATGAGAGGGCAAATGATTTTACATCATTGATTCTGTAACTAATTTTTAAGTTGAGAGAAACAAGCTCATTACCTCCACCCAACAACAATTTGTACTCATCTACCCCAGTTCTTACAGTCCATAAATTATCTGTATCACCGCTTGAGATATATCCAATAGTCATTTCCTGAACAACATCAGTATCATAAATTTCGACTTTGTCAAAAGGCCATGGGAGGGTGTAGTGCAGACCGGGATTTAATTCGGCTTTGTAAGCACCGCACCTATATAGGATTCCTTTTTGATAAGAATTTATAGTGGTAAAACCTGTACACAGCCAAAATACAACAACCACTGCAATTAATGCATAAGGAAGAATATTTTTTACAAAAGCTATGCTCCACAATGATCTGACAGTCAGTCCTGTATTCTTTTCAAGATATGAAATTAACCCTAAGTCCTTTGATTTGCCTATTGCAACAGGCTTGGGTATACTCAGATCTGGTTTAGAAAACAGTTCTTTTTTCAGCGCTGCAAGAGCCAGTGATACTAGCATCATCAAGATTTCGTATGCGAAAATAATTGAGAGTATTACTTTAAGAACTACGTTGAAATTGTAAACATTGACCACAAGCAAAATGTTCTCAATTATAACAAATAGAGTCGCAAATCTAATCAGTGCCAGCGATGAACGCAGATTGTTCAATACGCTGTTGTAATATTCATCATCACTCAAGTTATATTGGCACCATTGCTCAATAACTATCAAAGCTATGACTATCAGCATTAGAATGAATGGAAAAACGACTGATACAGATTTGTCATCAACTTTGCTTATGTTAAGAATGTAAAACAATACGGTTGATGCTATTACGAGTATTGTTAAAATGGTGACAAAAGGATTGACAGCCTTTTTTACAAACGATTTAAAATCTTTATCTGATTGTTCATTATCCGGTTTGTTTTCACCCTTGAGTGCCAATAAGAGGTTAGATATTGCAGGTGCAAAGGCTATGAAAAAGCATAGATAATATGCTTTGAATTCACTAAACAGTGCCAAAGCAACAAAAGAGAAAGATATTAAAACAAGAAAAATTGAAGATAAAAGAGCAGTTCTTTTCTCTTTGTTCATCCCACGCCCTCCTAATTTTTGATAAATCAATTATATATTTTATTATAAGAAAAAGTCAATCAACACGCGAAAAAAACAGGTCTTTTCAGACCTGCTTTTCAAGGCTATTTTTTTAAACCATCTTCAACGATTTTTTTCCATCTAGCTTTGACAACTTGAACGCTCTTCTTTTTTGACAATTTGATATTTTCTTCATATAAGTATCCGTCTTTTATCATTTGTTCAAGTTCGTAACTAACACCTTTTTGACTGACTTTTCCGTAATATGCTGATTTTTGAATGATTACGCTCTTCAAGGCATCCTCGGTGTAGTTTTTATGGACTTCGACATGATCAAGCCAGGTAATAATCGGTCCGCAGAACTCATTCTGTAATTCCTTAGCAGTAGGGATTTCAATACATTTTGTCGCACTTAGTTTCAGCATGCTGCTTGTGCAATTTATGACACCATATATACATACTTTCTTGTGGCACTTATTAATGATAAATCTAACAACTGAACTGAAGTGTCCATCGCCTGTAAAAATTATGTATGTGTCTATTTTTTTGTCCGATATTGTTTTCTGATAAATATAATCCAACATTATAAAATCAGTAAAGTCTTTTTTGATTCTCTCGCTAGGATTCTGAGTGTCAAATACAGATGCTGAAATGTTTCTTATTTTATCCAGCTCTGCACGAAGGGAAGGATTTGTGAAATCCGCAAAAAAAGCTATCTCTTTAACATCATATTGCTCGTGGATTTCGTCTGCCCATTTTTTAATGTCGGGCTTTATTCCGAACTGATTATCACATGAAATGAACCAATGCTCAAAATCAACAACTGCAATAGCAGTCGGTTTTTTTCGCATAGTCCTAAGCAACCTCCTTCTTTTAGAATTGTCTTTTACGACAAGACAATTTTAACACACGGAATGAAGTGTTGCAATGATTCGTTATATTTTTTTCCCTCTTTAATTGAAAGTACTACTAATTTATGATATCATGTCTATAATATTTATGGGTATCAGATGAGGTTGTACCATGATCGCAATAATATGTCTGGATGACAAAAACGGTTATTTATTCAACAAAAGAAGACAGAGCAAAGATTCTGTTTTGAGAGAAAGAATCCTCTCTCTTGCCTGCGAGTCAAAGTTGTGGATGAATGCATATACTCAAAAACAATTTGAAGAACAGACAGGCTCATTTATCGAAGTGAGTGAAGACTTTGCCGATTCTGCTCAAAACGGAGAGTATTGTTTTTTTGAAAATGTTTCTCCGACTGATTATGAGAATAAAATCGAAAAAGTCATCATTTTCAAATGGAACAAAGTATACCCGTCTGATGTTAAATTCAATATGGATCTTAGTGATTTTAAATTGGTCTCACAGGAAGATTTCAAGGGTTCTTCCCATGACAAGATAACGATGGAGGTTTATGTAAAATGAAAAAGAATTTCAAAGTTATTCTGTTAGCTGTTGTTATGGCTTTGTCTATAGTTGTGCTCACTGCATGCAACATAGACTTCAATAATCTTAAAGGCGAAATTGAAGGTTTTATCAGTGACATTTTCACTGATGAAAAAACCACAACAAGCACCCCTTCCAATGTTAATGTAGAGGGCAATTTTAAAGCTTCGGATATTCCTGCTTTTACAGGTGAAGCGTATGTGAGCATAAATGGTTCAATACCGTTTTTTACAGATGATGAGAAAAACACAAAGGTGTTTGAAACATATTCACCTTTAGATAGTTTGGGCAGGTGCGGAGTTGCATATGCAAACATATGCAAAGAATTAATGCCCACAGAAGAAAGAGGAGCAATAGGAAGTGTAAAGCCTTCCGGATGGAGTCAGGTAAAATACAGCTTCGTAGATGGACAATATCTGTACAACAGATGTCATTTGATAGGATTCCAACTTGCTGGTGAAAATGCAAACCCACTAAACCTCATTACAGGAACCAGATATCTGAACATTGAAGGAATGTTACCTTTTGAAAACTTGGTTGATGACTATGTCGATGAGACAAAGAATCACGTTTTATACAGGGTTACTCCGATTTATGAAGGAAATGATCTTGTATGCAGAGGAGTATTGATGGAAGGCTTCTCAGTTGAAGATGACGGCGAAGGAGTATGCTTCTGCGTATTTGCTTACAACGTTCAGCCTGGAGTTAAAATCAATTACGCAGACGGATCAAGTACACTAGATGGAACAAAAACCGAAATAACGGAAATAAGTTTTCTGTTTTTTGAAGTTACAAAAGAGTATATATATTGAGACTGAAAGAATCAAAAATCGTCAAATAGTAGGTTAAACATATGTCAAAATGCGTTGTAATAACCGGAGGCTCAAGAGGCATAGGCAGAGAATGCGTTATTAGGTTTGCCCAAAGCGGTTACGGTGTCATTTTCAGCTATTTAAAAGAAGAAGAAAAGGCGCAGGCGCTTCAGAACAGCTTGAATGAAGAAGGTTGCAAAGTTAAAGCCATTCAATCAGATGTTTCAAACAGTAAAGATTGCAGAATACTGATATCTAATGCAATTTGCGACTATGGCAAGATTGATGCATTGGTTTGCAATGCGGGAATGTCTTTTTCCGAGTTATTGACTAAAACAAGTGATGAGCAACTTGATAAGATAATGAAGACAAATTTTAACGGAACATTCTATTGCTGCAGGGAAGCTGCAAAAGAGATGATTTCATCCGGAAAAGGTAGCATAGTTACTGTTTCTTCAATGTGGGGTGTTTCGGGTTCTTCATACGAATCAGCTTATTCTTCTTCAAAAGCAGCAATAATCGGTCTCAGCAAATCACTTGCCAAAGAGTTAGGACCTTCCGGAATTAGGGTCAATTGCGTTGCACCCGGAGTCATAGATACAGACATGAACGCAATGTATTCAGACGAGGACATGAAGGTTTTGGCTGAAAAAACTCCTTTGGGCAGAATAGGTGATGCAAAAGAAGTAGCAGACCTTGTCTATTATTTAGCATCAGAAGAATCATCATTTGTTACAGGACAGGTGATTGGTTGTGATGGTGGGTTTAACATATAAGTTTGGAGATAATTGAATGGGGCTTTTCTCAAAGAAAAAACCGGAAGACAAGTTGCCGTTTAAGAGAAAGATGGCAGAAAGAGTTTGCAATGCTAAACTCAGATATGTGACGGAATGGATTGATGGAAAAGAGAATGTCATTTGTCATGGAGGCATGGCTAATATCCGTGATGACATCTTGATTATTTCGTCTCAGGACAAAGATATATTCAGATGCAAAATAAGTGATATGAAGGCATCTAATTTAATGTCTTTGGACGGAACAATTATTGAAGCTTGTGACTTATCTCATGATAACAAATATAGAAAAATAACGGTGTTTTACGTTTATTACAGAGATTGAAAGGGTTTATTTATGGACAATGTTTCAGAAGTTCAGAATAACGAACAAACAGAAGTGACAACTGAGCAGAGTGAAGTTGTGACAGAAAAGAAAGAAAAGAAGAAAAGTTTGTGGAAGCGATTTTGCGAATGGGAATATTCGTACTTGATTCTGTGCTTTTTCCTTCCATTTTTAATTCTTTTTGCTGCTTATGCAGGACTTGGCACACATCCATTCGGTAACAATTCTGTTCTGACTTTGGATTTGCAGGGTCAATACATTTATTATTTCGAGGCTGTCAGGGACAACTTGCTCAAAGGCGGAAGTTGGCTTTATTCATGGCAGAGAACTCTCGGTGGCGAGTTCATGGGTATCGTCGACTACTACATGGGTAGTTTCTTTAACCTTGTTATAGTATTATTCCCAAAGAAGCTTATTGCAGATGCAGTAATGTTTATAGAATTGCTCAAGGTCGGTTCGATGGGCGTTACATTCGGTTATTATCTGCATAAAACAAGAAGACCGGGATCATATAAAACAATAGCTTTCTCAATGATGTACGCTTTGTGCGCATATTCAATTGTCAACCTGATGAACCCCATGTGGCTTGACGCTGTATTGCTTCTCCCTTTGGTAATCCTCGGTGTTGAAAGATTGATAAGATATAAAAAAGTCGGTCTGTACATAGGCTCACTCGCACTCGTATTCATAACAAACTACTATATAGGCTACATGGTAGGTATTTTTACATTCCTCTACTACGTTTATTACAGCTTTATAATTGATCCGGAATTGAGCGCAGGCAGAAAACGCAAAGAGAAATTCCTTGAAAACACACATGTTAAAAACTTTATAAGATTTGCTATAAGCACGGTAATTGCTCTTTTAATAGGTGCATTTTGGCTTTACTCAGCATACTATTCACTACAGTTTGGTAAGATAGGATTTTCAAATCCGACATTTGATTTCAGCCTGAAGTTTGATTTGATGGACTTCTTTATTAAAATGCTTCCTGGCAGTTATGACACAGTACATCCAAATGGTCTTCCGATGGTCTACAGTGGTATTCTTGCTCTTGTATGTCTACCGTTGTTCTTTATATCCAAGAAGGTATCCAGAAGACATAAAGTCGCAGCAGGCGGCATGCTTGTAGTACTGTTCTTCAGTATGCTCGTTAATTCATTCGATTTGGTTTGGCATGGTTTCTCAGCTCCAAACTGGTTGAATGCAAGATATTCATTTGTTTTCTCATTCTTTGTAATTGTTATGGCTGTTGATGCATTCAACGGTTTAAAGGATATAAAGATTGGAACAGTTGCAGGTGTTACCGGAGCTTTGGTTCTAGCGGTAATGCTGATACAAAAACTCGACATCGTCTGGGATCAGGGTGATGACAAATTACCTCTTGATGATGCGGGATGTATTCTTCTCTCGGTTGTTTTGCTGATTGTATACATACTCGTAATCGACTTTATGAGAAGAGACAAGACAAAGTCGACTGCAGGATTCATTTTAGTGGTTATAGTTGCTGCAGAAATGTTTGCTTCTTCAATTATCACAATCGGTTTTATACATGAAGACGTTGGTGTGACAAGATATAACAACTATTTGTCTTCATCAGGAAAAACAGAATATTATTCATCATATAATGGCAGTATCCAGAGAATAGAAGGAGTTGTTAATTCAGTACTTGAATCCGACAAATCCCTGTACAGAATGGAAAGCACTGTATACAGAAGAGCCGGAGGTAACAATGAGCCGATGGCATTTGGCTTTAACGGTATCTCTCACTCTACATCAACATTGAATAAACCAATCATCACAATGATGGCTAAACTTGGTTATTCATCCACATCGCACTGGACAAAATACATAGGAGGAACTCCGGTATCCGATGCTTTGCTCGGAATCAAATATGTCATCACAAAGAATGACACGTTAGATAAGAACATATACACTGTTGCCGCTAAAGGCAAAGAGTCATCTCAGTTACTTGTTACAGACAATACTATTTATGCAATGAAAAACAACAAAGCGTTGTCATTTGCATACGGCGTCAGCGATAATTTCATAGATGACCTTACAGAGTCAATCTATCCCCCATACATAACAGCTTTGGAATATCAGAACAAATTGATTAACTCCATGCTATCCGAAACAGATTATTCTTCAGGAGATATATTTGTAGGAATAACTGCAGCCATAGATACAGTTGACTGCTCAATGAGTACATTTACTCAAAAACACAAATACGTATATAACGGTGAAGAGAAAACTGCTTCAAACATGTATTACAGTTTCTCATCACCGCAAAACGAAGATGCAAAAGTGGTATTTGATTTCACATCACCTATTACAGGTAAGATTTATTATCACTTCCCATCTGCAAACTTCGGCATGCAAGCTGATGTATATGTAAATGGAAAGTATTTGGTTGAGTATTTTACAAACGAGAGTACATGTGTATTGGAACTCGGAAGTTTTGTAGAGGGTGAAGCTGTATCAGTTGAACTCAAGTTTAAAAAGACAAATATATATATTTCCAAAGCATCAAAACATTACTTCTATTACATTGATTACAAAGCATTGAATGATGCATTCTCATATTTGGAATCAAACGAACTCTATGTTGAGAGTTTCGGAAATGACTTCATAAAAGGTAATATCAACCTGACTGAAGGACAAGATCTGATTTTCACAACAATTCCATATGACAAAGGCTGGAATGCTTATGTTGATGGAGTAAAAGTTGATACCGTTCAAGTTATGGATTGTATGTTGGCTGTTCCATCTACACCCGGTTATCACACAGTTGAATTGAGATATATGCCGACAGGATATCTCATCACAATGATTGTTTCTATTGTAGCTATAATAGGCTTCTTGGTATTCCTTGTCTTATCTTTGAATAAGAAGGCCAGAAAGTGGTTCATGACGAAGGTTATGAAGAAGGAATATACTGAACAAGAAAAAGTGTTTGAAGACCTTTCACCTATTGGTGAGTATGAAAAAGAGTTCGGAGAATCAAAATATAAAAGCATTTTGTTCCCGGATGAAACAGACGAACAACCAAAACAAGAACAAAAAGACGAAAAAGAAAATGAAGTAGTAACTGAAGAAGAAACTTCAGAAGAAGCTTCAGAAGAAAACAAAGAAAACAAAGAGTAAAAAAATCATTTAAGGCGGACTTGTGTCCGCCTTAAACACTAAGGTATATATGGCTTTTGATGTAATATTTGCAAAGGCTCTTTCAGTTGAACTGAACAGAGACTTGAAAAACGCTAAAATTGAAAAGATTAATCAGCCTTCTTCGGATATGCTGGTGTTATCCATAAGAACAAGTGCCGGCCAGAAAAGACTGGTTATTTCCGCATCCGCATCATCTGCCAGAATTTGTTTTACTGAAGAAAAAAACGAAAATCCTCAAACTCCACCCAATTTTTGCATTCAATTGAGAAAGCATCTGACAGGTGCCATTATAGACAGTGTAGATATATTGGGATTTGACAGAGTCATTGAGATAAAAATGACGTCAAGAGATGAACTAGGATTTGACTGCAAAAAGAGTATAGTTTGTGAAATAATGGGCAAATACAGCAATATAATACTTTGTTCATGTGAAGAATCAAACAGAAAAGTATTGGGTGTATTAAAACCCATAGATTTCTCTACAAGCAGCATTAGACAACTATTGATTGGGATGAGTTATGAGCTGCCACCGGCACAGAATAAAACAAATCCTCTTTTTGAGACAAGAGAAGGATTTGAAACTAAAATATATGACAGTGATCCAAATGCCGGTTACAAATTCTTTATAAACAACTATCTTGGTTTTTCACCGGTTGTGTCTAGAGAATTGCTGTATAGAGCATATGGAAATGAAGAATTGAATATCAATCAAAAAGAAAGACTGTGGAATGAGTTTTCATCACTGATGGATAAAATCAAAAATGAAGATTTTTTGCCGTGTTGTGTAATTGAAGATGACAATCCGCTTGAGTTTTCATATTTAAGACTTACACAATTCGGAAAACAGGAAAGAGTATTCGATTCATTTTCCGAGTTACTTGAATTCTTCTACTTACAAAAGGAAAAAAATACCTTATTGAAGAACAGAATCGGTGGAACACTGAGTGTAGTTAATAACGCAATAAAAAAGACTGAAAAGAAAATAGGCATTTTTGAAGCAGAAATTCAAGAAAGCGAAGATGCGGATAAATACAGGCATTACGGAGAATTGTTGACAGGTTCGCTTTACATGTTAAAGAACAAAGCAGAATATGCTGATGTACCTGATTATTCAGGAGAACAAATCAAAACTGTCAGAGTCCCTCTTGATTACAAATATACTCCATCTCAAAATGCATCCAGATACTTTAAAAAATACAACAAGTTAAAATCAGCAAAGAAAAATGCAACCATACAACTTGAAAAGGCCCGCTTGGATCTGGAGTATCTACTGAGCGTAGTTAACTCTTTGAACATGTGTGAAAATTCTGCTGATGTGTTGCAAATAAGAACCGAATTGATATCTTCGGGATATTTAAAGGATAAGGATTCTTTTAAAAAGAAAAAGGAACACGTCAATTCAATCCCTTTGGTGTTAAAGCTTACGAGTGGAAGAGTGGTAAGATGCGGAAAAAATAATATCCAAAATGAAGAATTGACACTGAAGTTTTCTAAAAAATCTGATATATGGTTTCACGTAAAAAGCGGAGCCGGAGCTCACGTAGTAATGGAGTGTCTGCCAGACGAAGAACCATCATCGGAAGAGTACACGCAGGCAGCAATGATAGCAGCATACTATTCGGATTTAAAAATGTCAGATAATGTACCTGTTGACTATGCAAGAATAAAGTATGTAAAAAAGCAGCCCGATTCTGCTCCCGGAAAAGTTATATATACTGATTACTATACAGCTTATGTAAAACCATCACTTCCTATAACGGAATAACAAAATAATGGCGCGATTTTATCGCGCCATTGCTGTTATTTTAAAAATCTGGATATTTTGTCTCTGACATTGAAAAAATACAATTTCATCAATCTTGTATACATTATGTCAGCTAAAACAAACACTAAATTGCCAAGCACTAAATACAGAATCTTTTGCCATAATACATCTGGCAACTGCAGTATGTATGCAAAAACCAAGTAGGATATCACAAACATGACATTGATGTATACCATCTTAACAACCCATGACCACACTTTGCCCAGTTTTTCAAACAGGTATTTTAGAGCTGGCCACAGACCAGTAAAGAATGCAAAACAAAAAGCTGCAAAGCTTTCCGGTCCCACAATTAAAATGGACAATATGGATATGACAAGATATACTCCGATGCTCCATCCGATTCCGAATTCAGCTAGGCAAAAAAGTGGTATCAATGCAACTATAAATGCAACGGAGACATCAATGAATTGAAGGAAAGTGCCCAACAATATTAGCGCTACTCCGATTGAAGATAGTATTGCGCAAATGACTAGTTTTTTTGTTTTTTTCATCAACAACACCTAATTAGGTCTCCGCCCATTGATTCACAGCAGCAATCTGCACACAAAAGGGAAGAACAGCAATTACAAGTGTTACAACTGGATACTCTATCACTTTCATTGTCAAAATTCTGTGATTGACTTCTCATAGAGTTTAAAGCATCTCTATATTCATCGTTGTTAGGATCCATTGAAACAGCAGTGTTGAAAGATTTTGATGCTTCGTAATACCATCCTCTTGAAAGATAAACTCTGCCATACAAG
The DNA here is from genome assembly GCA_016282315.1 of Clostridiales bacterium. GTDB lineage: Bacteria > Bacillota > Clostridia > Oscillospirales > CAG-272 > CAG-841. Next base: position 48,556 of record JAEEKG010000014.1, read on the forward strand.
TAGTGCCATTCAGCGTTTCTTCTTGGTGTGGGTATATTATTCAGTGCATTTTCAGCTTGAATGAATTCACCATTATCCAGCATCCTTCTGATTTCGATATATTCACCGCGGTCCATGTCATCACTGTATGCTTCTCCGTAGAAATTAGAACCGTAATCGTTTCTTCTTTGATTCTGCTTTTGTGCCTTTTCCCTAATCTCACAGATTTCGTCATAAGCAGCATTGATTTCTTTCATTTTTTCGCTCGCCAAATCTGCCAATGGTGAATTGGCATAGTTGTCCGGGTGATATTTTTTTGCTAGTTCTCTGTAAGCTGACTTAATCTCTTCGTCTGTGGCATTGGGAGATACTCCCAATACAGTGTAGGGGTTTTTAGTCATTTCTTTGATTCCTTTTCTAATTCGCGTTTCAATGTGTTCTTCATTCCGGCGAGAATAATGTTCTCGGCGCAGGCATATAATTCAGGATCCGCAGTTTTTTCTATGAGTGCAAAGTCATTTTTAATTCGATTAAGTTCCAAAGACATTATCATTTCAAAGTCTTCTTTGAAAAACTGTTCTGCTTTTTCTTGAGATTCAAAAGCATATATAAAGGGATTATACGAACTATTTTTTAAATCTTTGTAATAGTCACACCTTGCATCTGCCAAATACACCCATTTTCCTACATGAATACCAATATCTTTAGCAATGAGCGCATTCTTCTCATCAAGTTTGTATGAAAGCAAGTCGCCTATCATTTGTCCAAACGCATCGGCCGGCTCGTCTATAGAACTGCACTTGTTGTCTTCAAAGGAAGAAAAGTATTTCATTCCTTTTTCGATAGTTTCTTTTACATATTTTTCTTTAGAACGTTTTGCAAATATAGATGTAAAAGGAGAAACCAAGACACTTGCGGCTTTTTTGAAGAATTTTTCGTCATGGATATTATCTTTGACCTTCATGTGTGCTAATACAGCTGAACAATAAGCCGTATATTTCAATTCTTCATTATCAAAAGCCATAATGTGTCGTTTTATTGGGTGAGGAAGGCATCTTCGTTTTATCATCTTAACATGAGTTCCGGTCAAAGCCATTCTGACGATGGCAAAGAAAGTCATGTCATAAGAAAGAATTATTGAAGAAAAGCCGCCCGTGTTTTTGGACAACGAGCGGCATAGACCACAGTATATGCCACGATAATATTCGTCTTCTCTTACTTTGAGTTCAGAACATAACGGCTTGACATAACCAAACATAATTTGTTATGAGACTTGACGCAAATAACGATAATAGTAATCTACATACTCTGTCAAAAATGTTTTTGCCATTGACATTTTTGAAATAACAGAATCATTAACCTCAATCAAAGTTGCATAATTCTTTAAGAAACTGTCATATTTTTCATATTTGACTGATTCAGCATATGAAGAGAACAAATCTTCATATTCTTCATCTTCATATATCTTATCGCGGAGAGGTATTCTCTTGATTATATATGTATATTTACCATCACTTACTGAAATAGGTTGTGTGTATTCTCCGATTTCAAGTTCTTTCAAAGCAGAAGAAACAGCAGAATCATTAACAAGTGAAGAACCTGTCAAAACAAACAAACCATTTGGATATTTGACGCTTAAATATGAGTCGGAATATTCCTTTGCTATTTCTTCAAAGTCAGCATCATCTTCAAGTTTATAAATTAAGATTTGTGGAAGAAGAGCTTTTTCTTCTTTTTCATCATCTGTCAATTCTTCCATTTTATATTCATCATTTTCTACTTCGTTGCCTTGACTGTCTTTTGTTGTTGTACGAACTCTATTGCCTTCATCATCAACCACTATTTTGTGAGTCATATCAAGCATAATCATGTAATAGCCGCTGTAGTTGTCCTGATAATACTTATCGAGTTCTTCATCAGTTACCTTTTCTGTGCCGTTTTCACCATACAAGTATTCCTGGATTGCAGATGAACGCATAGTTGCCAATGTGTGTTCATAGAGCATCTGCCATCTATATCCCCAGTACTGTTTGTATGAGCCTGTACCACCCATGTTCTTGACATTCTGGTCAATTGTTTTCTTTTGAGAAGCTACTTCCTCTGCGTTCAAAGACAAATTGTATTTGTCAAACAGATATTGCTCAACAAGTACACCTTTGAGTTGGTTAACTACGAGTTGTTTGTAGTTGTCATCAGCCGTGAGTTTTGTTTCGGAATCTACTTCACGATTCCAAATAACATCCGGAAGATCATATGCTGATGGCCAGCCATTCTCCATGAAAACATTTGCCTTTGTATA
>JAEEKG010000015.1 GCA_016282315.1 Clostridiales bacterium
CTATATGAAGTTGAATATAACGAAGATGGTACAATTAAACGTTTTGGACCCAAATTTGAAGATGTACCGAAAACTGTAATTAAAAGAATTGTTGAAGACATGGATGAGGGTCCCTATCCAGATACTCAGATTGTTCCGTTTATAGACACTGTTCAGGGAAGAATAACTCTTGAGACAGGAAGAGGATGCATAAGGGCTTGCAGATTCTGTCAGGCTGCTCAATTGTTCAGACCAGTTAGAGAAAAGTCTCCTGACACAATAGTAAAACAAGCAAAAGCATTGGCAGATTACACTGGATATGACGAAATTACTCTATCTTCGCTCTCAATAAGCGACTATTCCAAAATACGTGAATTGACTGACAAGATGCTCGAGTGGACTGACCCGAGAAAGATATCTATAAACCTGCCATCTCTGAGAGCAGACAGCTTTACAAGAGAATTGATGGACAAAGTTTATTCAGTCAGATCAAGCACGCTGACTTTTGCTCCTGAAGCCGGTACTCAAAGACTGAGGGATGTAATTAACAAAAACATAGAAGAAAAAGATATATTCCAGGCGTGCAGAATAGCTTATCAGGGCGGCAAGAGACAAGTAAAATTGTACTTTATGGAAGGCTTGCCGACTGAGACAAACGAAGACCTTGAGGGAATGGCAGATCTTGCAGAGAGAATCATTGATGAATTCTACAAAACCGAAGGCAGACCAAAAGGTGCACCTCAAGTTACTATGTCCGTTGCATGTTTTGTACCTAAGCCATTTACAGCTTTCCAGTGGGAAGCACAGGATTCGCTTGAAACATTAAAAGCAAAACAGCTGTATGTAAGAGACAAGATAACAAACAAGAAGATTATTTATCACTATCACAGTGCAGAAGTGAGCAGAATAGAAGCCGTTTTTGCAAGAGGCGACAGAAAATTGTCTAAGGCCATATTACTTGCACATGAAAAAGGTATGAAGCTCGATGGTTGGACAGAATATTTTGATTATGACAAGTGGTGTGAAGTATTTAAAGAGACAGGAATTGATCCTGATTTCTATGCATGCAGAGTAAGAGACGAAAATGAAATACTTCCTTGGGATTTTATAGACATAGGATCATCCAAGAGATATTTCTTGAGAGAAAAGAAACTTGCATACATGAACAAGACGACGCAGAGCTGCGCTGAAGGTTGCGCAGGATGCGAAGCAAACAGTTTGGGAGGTAAAAACACATGGTGTCCGAAACAGAGCCCAAAAAAGTAAGAGTAAGGTATTCTAAATCTGGCAGCCTTATGTTTATATCTCACCTTGATTTAAACAGAACAATGACTGCGGCTTTCTTAAGATCTAAACTTCCTATATATTATTCACAGGGATTTAACCCCCATCCGAAGATTGTTTTTTCTCAACCTCTTCCAGTAGGTGTTTCTTCTGATTGTGAATATATGGATTTTTCAGTCACAGAAGAAATAGACTGCAAAGAAATAGTGGATACAATGAACAAAGTTATGCCTAATGGCATAAGATTTTTAGATTGCTATGAGCCAAACAGCAAATTCAAAGATATCATGTGGGCAAAATACGAATTTGTTTTTGAAATTGAACCTGACGAAGATTTAATTGAAGAAATAAAGAATAGTCTTTCATCTAGTGTGGTGGTTGAAAAAAAGTCAAAATCCGGAATAAAAACAGTTGATATAAGTCCTTTGATGGATGTTAATACAATAACTAACAAGGACAACAAATTGATAATAGAATTGACTTTGTGCTGTGATGAATTAAATTTTGTCGGACCTAATATTCCAATTAAATACTTAATTGAAAAATTCCCACAATTAAATGACATTGAATACACGATAAAAAGAAAGAACGTCTTGTTAAATGACAAGAAAACTGACTTCAGGTAAAGTACAATGACTGATTCTTATTCAATATTAGCTAAATGGTATGACAAATTAATGGAAGATTTTGATTATAAATCCCTATCTTCATATTATTGTGATGCCATAAAAAAATATGCACCACAAGCACCAAAACAATTGTTGGACCTTGGATGCGGAACCGGAACCATTTCTATTCTTATGGCTGAACAAGGGTATGATGTTACCGGAATTGATTTGAGCAATGAAATGCTTTCTTTAGCATCAGCAAAAGCAAATGCTAATAATCTGAGAATAAAATACGCATGTGAGAATATGGCGTATCTGGATGCAGGACAGGGATATGGGGCTGCAATTTGTTCTCTTGATGGTCTGAACTATCTTACAAAAAAAGAAGAACTAGTTTCATGCATAAGCAGGGTTTCTTCATCACTAGTATCTGGTGGAGTATTCATGTTTGATGTGAACACAAAATACAGGTATGAATCAGTGTATGCAGACAACTCATATGTATATGATTTAGACAAGTTCTTTCTTGCTTGGCAAAACTATTACAACTATAATACTCAAAAATGCAATTTCTATTTGACTTTCTTTGAGAAAAACGGAAAGGCCTGGAACAGAAGCGAAGAAGTTCAAGTGCAAAAGTATTACAGTAAAATAACTATTAATAAAGTTCTTGAAGAGTGTGATTTTGCAGTAATGGATATTTCAGATAGTGTTAAAGGTCTATCTGCTAAAGGAGAAAAAGACTACTATATTTGCGTTAAGAAATAGGGAAGCTTTTCAAAACATGCAATCGTGAAATAAATAATGACACATTCACCAAATATGCTAGATACATATCAGGGAATGTGTCATTTTTCAATCTTTTAAACAAGTTATTGGAACAATATATATTCCATCTTTTTTGTA
>JAEEKG010000016.1 GCA_016282315.1 Clostridiales bacterium
GGTGGAACAAAAACATTGATGAAATCAATGAACTGATAACGCTACTGACGTGCAGTAATATCGAAAAAGTTAAAACAGAAATAAAGGCAATATTGGAATCTAATTAACAGGGTATTGTTTTTAACGATTATGTTTTTTTGTTTTAACTTTGACTGTTCTTACATCCATCATTCATTCCTTATCTTCGTCCCATGTCCAATTGGAAGTCTTTTTTTTATCGCTTGGCCTTGCCCGTTTTCTTGAAGTTTTTTGCTCGTAAAGTGCTTTGAAATCCGGCTGAACTTCAGGTATCAGGATATCCAGATTACTCAGCATATTAAGTCCGGAAAGAATCTTGATATAGTTTGATATCTTTGAATCTTCGCCGTTTTCAATACGGGTTTCCGTGCTCGGAGAAATACCGCACTTTTCAGCTAATTCCACTTGTGTGATATTCAACGAGATACGGTTTTGCTTGATTCGTTGTCCCAACTCACCTAAAATAATATTCACGTTTTCGTTTGAATTGATCTTCATCGGAACACCCCCCACTTGTTAATTTGTCATATTTGCATTATTATACTGCCACAAAAGCTCTAATTTGTCAAGTATGATAAATTAAAATTCTGTAAATCATATAAGCGGAACCAGGGTTCGCTCCACTCTGGATATGGTATGCAGTTTGTATTATCAAAACTCCTCCTTTGCGATCTCATCGTACCGCAAGGGAGGATTTCTGTAAATTATGCGATTTTCAGCTCTCGTCCATCGTTAGCTCTGCGAGCTGGCGGAGAAACTGAATATTGGAAGTCTGCTTCTTTACCACACAGAGGACAAGAATCTGAATAAGCGGAAAAAGCTTTATTCCGAAGAGGGCTATCGGTATTATCACGGAAGCCTTTATATTCTAGAAGATATGGAAACATTGGATCTGTAAATGCCGGTTTGTCGCGCTGAGAGCGTGTATCATTTTGGCGCTCTTTCACATAAAAGAAACCTCTTTTGTCTATCGTGGCAAGAGATGTTTTTATTGTTTATAAGGAGTTGAATATGATATAATTGTCTCACAAATCGGTAGTTTTTGAGGAGTTCATTATGCATCTTGGTCAAAAAATCATAGTGCTCGGATGTCCGGGAGGCGGAAAAAGTGTATTTTCCAAGAGACTTCACGACGTTTCAGGGTTGCCTTTGATCCACATGGATAATCTTTGGTGGAAGCCAGACAGGTCGCATATCTCAAGAGAAGAATTTGATCGAAAACTTGAAGAAATACTGCAAGGAGACAAGTGGATTCTTGACGGTGATTACAGCAGGACCTATGAGGTCAGATTTCAGGCATGCGACACCGTGTTTTTCCTAGATTATGGTTTTGAGGAATGCCTGAGTGGTATAAAAGAGCGTGTAGGAAAGGAACGTAGAGACATTCCTTGGATAGAACATGAACTTGATCCGGAACTGGTGAAGCAGGTCGAAAAATATAGTATTTTGAATCGTCCTGTCGTTTTATCTTTAATTGAAAAGTATTCCGGTAAAAACAACTTCATTTTTCAATCACGGGATGAAGCAGATGCGTGGATAAGCAGTCTGAAATAAATATCTGTTCGTCTTGCACTCCAATGTCTTACTTTTTGGAGTTCTTTCCATGCTTTAGAGCCGCCTTAAACTCACAGTACTTATCCGAGTTCTATCAATCATGCAAAAAGTTTTGATTTGTAGTTGTTTCAGCAAGCAACTGTGACTTTTTGTATTGACATTCCTTTTCAAATATAGTATTAATTTATTAATTGATATTTAACAATGGGGCAAAAATGAAAGAGTCAAAAATCAAAATGGTGTTCAAAAACGCCAATTCGAAATTTTTCCTGATAATCAGCATTGTTATGATTATTTCAATAGGGATAGTTGGCGTTTTGCTGACCGCTCACTCTGTATCCAACTTGAAGAAAGAAATTTGGAGCAACATGGAGTCCGTAGCAACTACTGCCGCAACATTAATTGATGGAGATGAACTTGAACTTATAACAGAAGAAGATGTTCCTGTACTTGACAGTGAAACCGGAGCGAGATTATCCGATGGTTCAGAAAGATTCAAGAGGATTGAACATATTCTTCTAAGTGTCAAACAATCTCAAAAAGACATGTATATTCCTTACATTTACATTACAAGACTTGAAAATGGACATCAAGTATTTGTCATAGACACAGATATCGTTTCTCCGGGTGAATACGGAGAAGAGGTAGTATACACTCCATCTCAACCGATTGCGTGGGCAGGCACCCCTATGGTAGATGATGATCCATATTCTGATGAATGGGGTTCATATTACACCGCATGGAGCCCGATAATAGACTCAGATGGCCATGTAGTAGGCCTTGTCGGTGTAGATTTCGAAGCATCTCAAATAGCTGATCAGTTGAACTTTTCGATGATTTTGATTATAGCAACAACCATTTTTCTGCTTGTGTTATGCATAACATTTGTTGTTCTTTATTCACGCAAGGTAAAAAAGGACACAAATAGACTTCGTGGCGAAATTAATGATTTGTCAGACAATCTCAAAACAATGTTTGATGAAATCGAAGGTATAGAGCAAACAGATATTCACACTGAACCAAATAACAATTCTGATGGTCAGGATTTTATGAAATACATTCATAATAAGACCATTGATATGACTCAACGTTTGCGCAAGCACACAGAATATATGGAGCACCAGGCGAACATTGATTTCCTGACAAAAACAGGTAATACAAGAGCTTATTCTGCTGAAAAGAGTGCTATTCTAGATAGTATTGCAAAAGGAAACGCAGATTTTGCAGTTGGCGTATTTGACATAAATGGTCTGAAAATAATCAACGACAATTTGGGGCACGAATGCGGTGATGAAATTATCGTTGCGGCTGCAGAAGCAATTAAAAAAGTATTCCCTGCCAATTCCGTATTTCGTATTGGAGGAGATGAGTTTGCAGTTATAGTTCGCAATACTACGGCAAAAAGCATGGATTTACAGTTCGGCTTAATCGATGTCGAAATTGAACAAGCGAACAAATCATTAGATAATTCTTTGACTCTCGCATTGGCAAAGGGTTATACAATATTTGACAAAAACACAGATAAAACTTTCAAAGATGTATTTGCTCGTGCTGACAAGAACATGTATATTGACAAAAAACAGTATCATGTCCTGCATGACACTGAAGAGTGTGAACAATAATTTGAACAACAAAGGAGCTGTCAATTTCTCCGAAGATGGAGATTTAAACAGCTCCTTGTATTATCTGCTATTTTAAAAGATTACTGCAATTAAGCGAGCATCTTCTTTGCGCTTGCAAGATATATCAAGTATATTACGTATGACACCAAAGAAACTACTGATGCGACAGTTTCAAAAACACCAGATAAAACAACAGCGCTAGTTGCTCTGAAAATGACGGCACAGATGTTTCCAACAATTGCCAAAACATATGAAGCAGTGATTAACTTAATTATTGTATTGCCTCTTTTTACCATGTCAGGATTGTTGAGCTTTTCAGCAAGAGACATAATACCTAAAATAACAAATATTGTACTTGCAAAATTGAAAACATTAGCAATGGTTTCAAGAATGTTATTTAACGTTGGATTTGATGTTGCAAAAATAGAAGCAACCACTGAAATGATTATACTTACAAGCATAGCAAAAAATGCTATTCTGAAGCGATCATCATCTTGCTTTGCATTAATTAGACCTACCAGGTTGATTACAAAAGCAACTACAAACACAACACCGGAAGCCAATGCCAATACACCACCCGTTGCAATCGAGCCAACTCCTATAGCTTCACTTTGTGCTGCGGAACCGGCAATTGCACCAACGATTACTATAATTCCAGCAACAATGGCAACGGCTGCACCGATAACCGCAAGAATTTCAGCTATGAATATTCTACCCACACCTTTTTTTGCATTTGGAAACATTTAGTTTTCCTCCTCATAAAAATAAATGACCATTTATATGGTATGGTGTCATTATGCCACTTTTTAGTTAAAAGGTCAACACTTCAAACCGAAATTGAAGAAACATGAAAAAAAATGTGTAAAATTCAAAATCATATAAGGAAAAAATACAACTATGATTGATTATTCAAAAAGACCCAAATATCATTATAAGCCTGAAAAAGGATGGATAAATGACCCCAACGGCCTTGTCTGGTTTAATGGTTGGTATCATGTATTTTATCAGCACGCACCGGATTTTGAAATACCAAGAAAGCAGCCAATGCACTGGGGTCACGCCAGAACAAAGAATTTTATTGATTGGGAAGAATTACCAATTGCACTCAAGCCTGACAAACCCTATGATCATGAAGGTTGCTGGTCAGGAACAGCTATTGTCAAAGACAACAAATTGTATTTATTTTATGCTTCAATAAGCAATGATTCCACTGTTTCAGTCGCATTTTCCGAAGACGGGATCAATTTTGAAAAATATAAAGGTAATCCGGTTATAGCACATTATCCAAAAGAAGGCGGTCCTGATTTCAGGGATCCGGCTGTTTGCAAGATTAATGATTCATATTATTGCGTTATGGCAACAGGAAACCCGGATGAAAAAGCAGGAAGACTTCTTCTGTATAAGAGTAAAGATTTGTTGAATTGGGATTATTCAGGTGTAATGAATGAGTGGAAAAACTGCATGTACACCGAATGCCCTTCATTTATCCAAGTAGATAAAGAACAATGTCTGCTTTCAACATCAGTTTGCCCTCTTGAAAGCGACCACTATTTTTCGCTTATGCTTGGTGATTTTATCAACGAAAAGTTTATCATAAATCAGTCTTTTAATCCTGACAAAGGGCCGGATCAATATGCAGGACAAATATTCCGAGATAATCTCGGCAGGAACATTCTTATTACCTGGATACCCGGATGGAGTTACAGAGGATATGCCGAAAAAGATGTCGGGTGCATGTCTGTTCCAAGAGAAATCAAGTATTCAAATGGGGTAGTTACTGCCTACCCTGTAAAAGAAATTCAACACTTGTTAAAAAATGAAGACCACTTCTTAAAAAGAACAAAGACTGGTTTTGTAATAGAAAGAGAAAACAGAGAGCCTTGTATTTATGTAGGCGACATTACTGATTTAAAGATTCTGCGTGACGAATACATAATGGAAGTATTTGTCAACGGAGGCAAAGAAGTATACTCTGTTCTGCTTTAAATTTAAATCCGAACACTCTCGTAATTAGTGTTCGGATTTTTGCTTTTCTATAATTGATTCTGTGTTTCAGTATATGGAAGCAATGATATCTCTAAATTTCCATTTTTGGTTCTGAGTTCATCTATGAAGTCTTTTTCCTCTTTTGGATCCTTGAGTTGAACTTTGTATGACAATCTAAACATACTTCCCATACCGGTTGTCTTTACGCCCATGTTTTCTTTTTTCTTCAGGTAGTGATCAAATATTTCATCAAATGTTCCGTTGTATTCCAAAGACTCAGGAATTGTTATTTTTAAAATCTGGTCTTCAGCCATGCTCTTATGCTCGAACAGATGAACGAAGCTTAGCAGCATGAATAAAACTGAAAGTGCAATCAGAATTACAATTCCATAACCTATGTAACCCATACCAAATGCAATACCTGAACCCATAGCTACGAGTATAGCAGCGATTTCATCAGCACTTCCCTGGGCAGAACGAAAACGAATCAAACTGAACGCTCCGCCAATTGCCACGCCTGCGCCTATGTTTCCATTAACAAATGTAATTACCGCAGCGACAACAAACGGGATTAATGCTGTAACTATAAAAAATCTTTTTGTTGAGCGGATTCTGAAACTCATGATCCATGCATATATAAAACCTGTAACAAGCGACACGCCCGCCATTATGAAAAATTGAGCCGGTGTCACTGTTGATGAATAAATTGATTCGAACATAATTCTCTCTCTTTCCGTCTTTTCAAGCTCTGGCTATCTGCCTGCTATAGGCCTCACCGTACTTGGAAAAACTGCTTTGATATATTCTGCCTTTTGATAACACTTCAGCTAACCAAATAGGCAATGAATCCTGAACCTTTATCTCGAGAATTGTATAGCCCTCATTTAATAGAGATGTACCTTCCATGGATTTTGTCAAAGATAAGTCATCTACTCGATACCTTGGATTTTCATCAATTGTCAGCCTTAAATCGCCATCAGGTTCATAGAATGATTTGCGATCATATATGATCATACATGAAGGAACTAACTTTTTATAATAATCCCTGAATGTTGTGATTTCTTTGTTAATTTGACCTGATGAACTGATTTCAGAATTCCCTGAGAAGAACTTATCTGCATCGGAGATTGTTGTCTGAACTCTTCGTTTATATACAATTCCGTCAGCTTTTCTTTTCAGTTCAAGATAAACGGGTGATTTATCAGTAGCAATTCCATATGAGCGAAGTCTTATTTTTTCTTTAAATTCCGGTTTTTCAATGCTTGTGCGTATAAGTTGATATGTCGGAGTGTCGTAGTAGATAGACGCAATTGTTGTGTTGCTGTATTGATCCTCTTTCATATGTCCCTTTAAGCAATTGCAAAGGTAATCTGTTTGTTCAGAATTCAGAATATATTTCAATTCATATCTTTTCATAACTGTGATTGCCATTTAAATCCCCCCTGTTTTTCAATTCAAGAAACTGTCACATCGCTGTAGCAAGTTGTCTTGCTGTAAGAATAAGAATTTGTGAATGTATATGTAGTTCCGTTAATTGTTACTGTGTGATTTCCCTGAGAATGCAAAGACATTGATACTGTTTTGACATTTCCGCTTGTACTTACTCTGCCATATCCAAGAATAATCAGCGTTCCACTTGATATTGTTACGCTTCCGTCTGCATCTATCGCAGCAGCATTCTGACTATATGGTCCTCTTGCTATAACAACTCCACCGGTCTGCTTATATACTCCATTGCTGTCAATTCCATCTGTGTCACCATTTGGCGATACAGTAACATCCAAATATCCGCCTGTAATATTTATTTGCGGTGTAGTATTTCCTTTACATGCATTGACTCCGTCATCATTTGCGGAAACATATGTGTTACCTCCGGAAACATTAATGATATTTGCTTCGAGTCCTTCATATGCACTGTCTATGTTTATTGTTCCGCCTGATATATTCAATATGTAATCTGCATGTATTGCGTCCGCACCGGAAACAGTCTGCTGTCCACCCCAGCCTCCCGGACCCATACGGCCGCCCGGAGTCTTGTTTGCAGGGGCATAAACACTCATATTAACTGTTCCGCCTGAAATATTGATTGTACCTTTTCCTTTTGTTCCATCTTCAAATGTTGTTCCATAATCGGCATGTAAGCCGTCATCATATGTTTTAAGTGTAATTGAACCAGCATCAATATTTAGTTCGTTTTGGACCTTTACTCCTTTATATGATGTAGTGCTTGCACTGGAAGATGTATATCCACTGTATGATCCAGTATAAATTGTCACAGTAGAAGTCGAGTTTTCCTCTCCTGTCACCATATTGAAATCGTGAGCTGATTGAAAACCATCTCCTGCAGCGTATACAGTAATCGTTCCTCCGGACAGAGTGATATCTCCTCTTGTTTCACCGTTTTTATTGGCATCTGTGTTTTCAGTCTTAATACCATCTCCGTTTGTTGAAATTGCAACGATATTTCCGCTTACTATTTCAACAGAATCATTACCTTTTATAGCATTGTTATATGCTGTCACTTTCAAAGAAAGGTTCTGAATCTTTAAGTCATCTGTAGTGTGAATTCCATTGTTGTATGTTGCATTTATTACCAGAGTTCCTGATCCTTTAATTTTCAGATCACACTTAGCATAAATAGCACCCTTCCCTTGGCTGTCATCATCTGACGTTTTATTGCTCCTGTTGTCGTTGATGACGTTTTCTGTACCCTTTTTTGCTGATATTTCTGCCTTGTCAGCAGAGAGAATTTTAATCGGAGAATCAGTATCACAAGTAATAGTGACTCCGTTCAACTCAATTACAACTTCATCTTCTTCTCCGGCGTTTACAACAATTTGTCCTTTAAGAAGCCCTGTTATCGAATATGTTCCGGCTGATGTGATTGTGTATACGTTGTCTGAACTTGTAAATTCGCCGTCTTCAGTTGTCATTGTAAACGCATCAGTCGTTTCTTCCGCTGTGATGTTTTGATCTGTCACAGCCTCTTCTGTTGTGGTAGGTGTAGTAGTAGTACTTGTTGTACTTGTTTTGCTTGTTGTACTTGAAGAACTATCAGCATTAGTTGTACATGCCACCAGCATGACAGCTAAAATAACTGAAAGCAAAACTGAAATAATCTTTTTCATATTGTTATCCCCCTTCTCAGAAAACCATGTTTCTGCTTCTTTACGATTATCATTATATTTGCAAAGATTGAAACTAAATTGAAAGTTTGCTTATTTTTTTCAAATAATAATCCCCATCCGTTTATGATGATTGCATCATAATGGATGAGGATTGAAAAAACATTGAAGATTATTTATTTTTTTACGGGAATTGTAACTGTGAATGTTACAAAACCATTTTTGTAATCTGCTGTTATTCTTCCCTTGTGGGATTCAGTTATTGCCTTTGCTATTGACAAACCAAGTCCGTAATGGGAATTGTTGTCTTGTCTTGATTCATCGGTTCTATAGAACCTGTCAAACAAATGAGACAATTGTTCGGAATCAATTTGGTCAGATTCATTTGAAACTGACAATAATGCATTGTGCTTTTCCTTTTTCAGAATCAGTTCAATAGTTTGACCAGTTCCATGGCTCAAAGCATTATCTAAAAGAATTGAAACCAGTTGATGCAACTGATTTGCATTCCCATCAACCATAACAGATTGTTCTATTTTCTGATTTATCTGTTTTCCCTTTTCAAATGCCAAAGTCTCGATAGGAAGCACTTCTCCTTCAACCAGTTTTGAATAATCCAGCGTCTCTTTTGGCAATTCACCTTTTTCAGCTTTTGAGAGTGTCAACAATTGTTTGACCAGTTCGCTCATGCGCTCATTTTCATAATCAATATTGTTTAACCACTCATTTTGACCTATTTGACGTTTTAACAATTCGCTGTTTGCAGAAATAACTGCAATCGGTGTCTTAAGTTCGTGTCCTGCATCGGAAACAAATCTTTTCTGTTTGTCGTCATTTTCTTCGAGCGGTTTTACTATTCTGCGGGAAATAAAGATTGAAATAATAAATAATATGACTAAGGCCACAGCTCCAATTACAAGCATTTCAATAAATAGAGTCTGTTGATTCTTTTCATTGATTGTGCTGTCTATCATTGCTACAAGTGTATATTCATCCCGAACAGTAACCAAATAATATATATTACCTATTGAACCACTGTTTTTTTTGCCATCCAGTATTTTTTTAGCCAGTTCTATAAGCGATTCTTCGCTCTGCATTGATTTGTTTCCCGAATTAACCCCAATTACATCTCCAGACTCAGAAAAAGCTACAGAATAGAAAGTAGATAATTTGAACTGCGGTTCATTTCTCATAGGTTCTCTGTCATCAGGAGGCCCAAGAGGGGTATCCGTTTGTCCCTGAGGATCAAATACACCTTGTTTGTCATCAAACATTTCTCCTTGTTGGGTGTTTAAATTGAATCTTTGGGAATATGACTTAAGCATTTCTTCGCTTTCCCGTCTTAGAACAAACCTGTTAGATAAATAGATTGTTGTCAAAGTCACCAATAAAAGTGCCATCAATGAGGCAACAACTGTGATTATTATTTTTCTTCTTGTCTTATTAAACATCTTTGCACCTCAATTCGTAACCTATTCCTCTGAGCGCTTTTATTTCGCATTTGGATTCTACGTAAGCAAGTTTCTTTCTTGCAAACGTCATATATACTTCTACGTTATTGTATTCAGATTCGCTTTCATAGCCCCAAATCTTTAGAGCAATCTGTTCTCTTGTCAGAACTTGCCCTTGATTTGCAATCAAATACTCAAGAATCCTAAGTTCTTTTTCTCCAAGTCTCACGCTCTGCCCGTTTGAGCATGACAACATGGCGTTTTTTACATCAAGTGTCAAATCTTCATAAGATAGACTTCCGTCGTTTGTCTGAACATTCCTTCGTGCCAGAGCTCTCAATCGAGCCAGCAGTTCTTTTGTCATAAAAGGCTTAGTCAAATAATCATCCGCTCCGCTGTCAAGTCCCACAACTTTGTCATCAATTTCACTCTTTGCCGTCAGCATTAGGATAGGTGTCTTGATGCCTTTAATTCTAGCCTGCTTTGCAACTGTAAAACCATTCATTTTTGGCATCATTACATCAAGAACTATAAGGTCATATATTCCGCATTCTATTTCATACAGAGCATCTTCTCCGTTTTCAACTGAATTAACTTCATATCCTTCCTGGCGCAGAAGTTCGCTCAAAGCACGATTCATCCTTTTTTCATCCTCAGCAATCAGAATCTTCATAAACAATCTATGACCTCCTTTTCAATGTAAATGCCATTATATACTCCAACATTGAAAAAACATTGAAAACATTTTTACATAAGTTGTCATTAATGTTATCTTTTTATTGCACAAAAATCAAGAATGGCGTATAATTCAAATGTTGAATTTGGTTATTCCTGACACACAATATATTAGGATAAATTGAAACCCAAATTTATATTTTTCATGAAAGAAAAGAGTTTTTTTAATCTTGAAAGCATCACCGCAATTATTCTTTCTTTTGTCGGTGGAATTCTGGATATTTATTGTCTGTTCAACTTTGACTTTTATGCAACTATGCATACAGGCAATATAATAAAGATGGTGGAAAATCTCCTGGATGGCAATATTGAAGATTTCATTTATACTGTACTGTTTATAGTTTTCTTTTTGATTGGTTTGTTCATTGCGAATTCGTTTGAAAAAAAGCGCAATCATATAGGTGTAATAGGACATTTATTGTTTACTCTTTTGCTGTTTATAATCATCATTCTTATTCCGAATGACAGGATTCCTGGAAACATGTCTGTATTAAAACTATTATCTGCTTGCAATTGCGGATTTTTAGGAGCACTTTTAATCCACTCATTCACTCGATTCGGAAATTACAATTATTCTTCTACTGCAATGACTTCAAACATGAATCGTGCAATATCCAACGTATATGACAGAGTTACTACGAAAGATAAAAAATATAATTACGGCATTGCAATTTACGGTTTTATTTTCTTTTTCTTCATTTTAGGTGTTTCTGCCGGATATGCATTTTTTAAGTTTGTTCCTTTCCCTGAAACATCATTTTGGGAATTGTACAAATACAACTTCATTTTATTAGTCCCAATCTTGTGTGTTGCTATAAGTTTAATCATAAATTCAAGAAATGCTAAGAATATAGGCAACACTCAAGAAACAATAGAAACAAAGGAAGGATAAAAAATGACACTAATTATTGTTTATTCAGCTTATCTAGTGCTGATGAGCCTTGTCACTTTCTTCTTGTTTATTAAAGACAAAGGAATGGCAAAGAAAAACGGAAACGCAGTCAGAGTTAAAGAAAAAACACTTTTGGGCTGTGTTGCTATGGGTGGAGCAATAGGCGGATTTTTAGGCAGAATAGTTGCACATCACAAAACAGATAAAATCTATTTCTCACTCACAATTTATGTTTCTCTGCTGCTTCAATTGGCAGTTTTAGGGTGCATGATTTATTTCGCAGTAATTTGAGGAGGCAAACATGGCTAAGACTTCTTTACAAAGATCACATTCTGTTGCATCAAATTTTAAATTGACCCTGATATGCCTTCTTTTGGCTATATCTCTTTCTGCGGTTTGGTTTGGAATAATCCTAATAAATCACCCCAGCGTAGATATTGTAATAGGGATTGTTGTTACTGCAGTCAGTGCAGTTGTGGCGCTGATTTCTTTCTTGCTTCTAAGCAAGTTCACAAGATAATAATTGATCAAAAATTTAGGGAGGGTTTTTGCCCTCCCGTTTTTTTATCTAACAAGTTGGATTTTGTATGAACCCGACTTCAACAATTTTGTATTGCTCTTCCACCCCTTGGGAAGAATGAGTTTTCCTTCACATCCAACCGGAACTTTGATCTCCAGCGTTGCACCATTTTTATTAAACTTGGTGTTGCACTTTATCAGGCCTTTCACACTGTTTATACTGCATTTCACATCACCGTATTTTTCAATCAAAGCAGGTCTGAACAAAATCTTTTTGTATCCGGCACCATCAAATGATGTTGAAATTCCTCCGATGTATTTATAGAAAAACTCCGAAACATCGCTGAACATATGATGATTGTGAGAACCAAGTCCGTTCCAGCATTCATACAGAGTTGTTGTGCCCATATCCACCCAGTGACCGTAACTAGGGTATTCAGGACCTCTGAGCATGTCAAGACAACACTCAGCTTCTCCGTTTTCACCCATAGCATTGGACACGGCCTTCATTCCTAAAACTCCGAAATCAAGCTTTCCGTCATTGTCTTCAATCTGCTTTTTCAAAAGCTTAACATAAAAGTCTTTTTTGCCTTCTGGATACAAACCTCTGTACAAAACTGTAGCTGTTGATGTCTGGCAATTGCCTTTAGGCACACCATTTTCATCTATAAAGTGCGAAATAAACGATTCTTTGATGTTTTCAGCTAATTCCGCATACTTCTTTGTTTCTTTTCTCTTACCAAGCTTCTGGGCCCATTTTTGGGCATTCACGACTGCACTATAATAGTAACCTGTGTCTGTGATTCTCACAGGACACTTATATGAAGACATATTTACTGAAATTGCAGGGCCATCGAACGGAGGACACCAATCGCCCAATCCGAATTGTGCTATGTATCCGTCTGCCAGATTTGACATGTTGCTTATGTGTTTTTCAAGTTCTTCAAAATTTTCTTCCAAGAATTGCTTATCGCCCGTGCTCTCATAAAGATGAAGCGGAACTTCGACCGACGGCTGGCTCCAGTCCGGTCCGTTCAGACGAATGTATCCCCATCCTGTTGAAGGAACGATACAAGGATAACCTCCGTCTTCCCTCTGTGCTTCTCTCATGTCGAGCATCCATCTGCTCATGAATGATTCAGCAGCATAATTCATCAGTATTTGTTCACTGGATAAACCTGTATCTCCTGTCCAGGAACTCTTTTCTCTGACAGTGTCTGCAGCAAATGTGCCAATACAACATGATTCGGTAGAACGTCTTGCCATGTCCTGAATTTTGTTTATATATTCATCCTGTGTTGAGAATTCCCCTCTGCTCTCAAAAGCGTTGCAGAATACCCAGACTTCAACATCATCCAAAGACAGTTCTTCTCCGCCTTGTATTTCCACATACTGGAAACCGAAATATGTAAACCTGGCATTGTGCAGTTCAGGTTTGTTGCTCTTTTTTGTATACTCTTCTGTCTGAAAATAGTAATTTTTTATGAAACTGTTTATTGCCTCGTGATCCACATGTCCCTCTTTAGATATGTGATCTCCGTATTTGATAGTTATTTTTTCTCCTTTTTTACCCTTGTACCTGATATTGCAGACACCGGCTACATCAACTCCCACATCAAAAACCCATGTTCCCGTATCAGTCTGTTTTTTTGATACAGGGTGCAGTTTTTTAACGACTTGCACAGGCTCCTGTTCGCTGAGTACTAGTCTGCCGCCTGTTCCCCTTGTTCTCCTTGCAGGCTGCCACTCGTCTTTTTTGTATTTGAATCCATATGATTCTACTCCTTTTTGTTCCAGGTTAGCGTCATAAGATTCACCATGCCTTACTCCATTGAAAGTAATGGGGCTGTGAGAAGTCATCCACGTTGTATCTGAACAAATGACATCTTTTGTTCCGTTTTTGTATTCAACATGAAGCTCACATCTGAGTTTCGGAACATCCCTCCACTCGGCTACAGCTGTCTGCCATGGGTCATCTGTAAAGCAGTTATAGAACCCATTTCCCAGTAGGACCGTTATTGCATTATTCTTATCCAGTAGGCTTGTAACATCATATGCAAAATATTCTGAATGCTTATCGTATCTTGTAAAAGGCACGGCAATGTAGTCGTCTCCCACTTTTTTGCCGTTTATGCACGCCTCAAAATACCCAAGTCCGCAAATATACAGCTGGGCATTATGAATATTGCTCTTCAATTCAAATTCTTTTCTTAAAATAGGAGAATCGGTTTTTCCGTAATAGTTGTTATAGTACCAACCTGTAATCCATTTTCCCTGCCATGAATCACTGAGCTTACCTGTTCTGAACCATGTTTTTTCTATTTGTTCACTTTTGTCAATTGTACCGACGCTTGTGACTTCAACATCGATTTTTGACATTGAAGGAAGGTCTTTGCCATTGTACTTAATGCCAACAGTATCACTTGATTTTACAAATCCGGAATCCCAATAAGTAACATCGCCTTTTTTTACAATAATTCTGTATTTTTCCTGAATTTCTCCTTGATCACCAGAATCAAGTTTCCAAGAAAAATACGGCAGTTTGTCTGTATAGGGATTGTGCCTGTAATTGATAAGAATTGATTTTTTCTGAATATGCATACGAGCCTCATACGATTTGCAAATTTGGGTTAAATTGCCCATTAATTATGTTAACACATTTTATCTATTATTGAAAGAAGCAAAATGGTTTTGACATTTTTCAAGAATGAAAAAACCAACAGCGTTTGAGTTTTCTCTGACTCTTACTCTGTTGGTTTTGTTTTAATCATTTCTCCGCTTATATTCTATCACATACCGGAAAGCAAATCTGATGGTTGCAGATCTCCATCTGTACAGTGAACTACAAACTGACAATCACAATCTCTTACATCCAAAGTAAAAACTATACTCTTCCACTGCTCTTTTGTAACTGAAATATATACATCTTTTAAGTTGGGACAATCTGATGTTTCCAAATACAATGATTTGGTAGTAGAAGGCAATGTTATTGTCGTAAGTTTGGGCATGTTAGCCTCGTATTCCTTGTTAAATACAATACAAGTGACACCTTCAGTAATTTGAATACTTTCAAATACGCATTTCCAAAACATTTCAGAATTGAATTCTTGTATTGACCCCGGTATCGTTATACTTTTTAAATTATTGCATTTGTAGAATGCACCCGTTTCTAATAATTGAATGCTATCCGGAAGATTTATGGTCTCTAAACTTTCACAATCCCAAAAAGCCATATTGCGGATAATATTAATATTTTCAGATAGTGTAACCTCTTTTAGTTTTTTGCAATTCATGAATGTACCAGATTTGATTACTGAAAAACTTCCTTGGTCGACAAAACTAACCAATCCCGACTCTTCAAATGTTCTTGTACCTAAATCTGTTACGCCTTTTGGAATAGTTATGCTGGTTAAATTATTGCATTGGTAAAAAGCTTGATTTCCAATACTCACAACGCTATCAGGAATATTTATTTCACTTAATCCTGAATTCATGAATGCGCCTTCTTCAATGGTAGTCAATGTGCTCGGAAGATTTATTTTTCTCAAATTTGGCAATTCACGAAAAGCATCTTTTCCTATTGTCGTAACACCTTCAGCGATATTTATTACTTCAATGAAATCACGATAGCCGAATTCTTTTACAACAAGAACCGGTTTTCCATTGTATTCTCCGGGTATGTTTATGACACTATCTTGACATTTGACGCAATATACTTCGTAATAACTATCATCTTTCAGGATATAATAGAAACCTTCATTAGTAATCGCTTTACCGCAATTGCTGCAAATACCATCAACTATATCATGTCCTGATGCTGGTACAACTTCAGTTTCTTTTTCGCCGCATGAACATTTTCTTTCCTTAAGCCCTGATTCTTCACATGACGCTTCTTTCACTATTGTCCATTCACCGTAAGAATGAACATGAGCTTGAGTTGTTTCTGTTGTCTCTGTTGTCTCTGTTGTTTCTTTTGTCCCTGTATTAGCTGTCACTTGGTTTTCATTGTTGTTACATGAAACAAAAATAATAGCTAGTAATACAACAAGAAATGCAATTAATAATCTTTTCATCGTGCTTCCTTTCCATGCATTTCAATATGCCTATCAATTCCTTAATTCAACAGAGACAAATTATGTGCCACATGAATTATTTCCTATATGTTATTATACCCCACCATATAAAAAATTCAATATAACCACTAATGCTCACTCAATAACTTGCGAAATTATCTGCTGTATAATATAATTAGACTAAGATGTTCAATGAGCATACGATTGGATAATCAACAGAAGAATAGGAGCAAAAAATGGAAATATTTAAAAACATTCCTACAATTAAATATGAAGGACCCAATAGTAAAAATCCTCTATCATTTAAATTCTACGATAAAGATAGAGTTGTATTGGGAAAGAAGATGAGCGAACACCTCCCTTTTGCAATGGCATGGTGGCATAATCTCGGAGCAGCAGGAACCGACATGTTCGGAAGAGATACTGCAGACAAATCCTTTGGTGCCGAAAAAGGAACAATGGAACATGCTAGAGCAAAAGTAGACGCTGGATTTGAATTCATGAAAAAGACAGGAGTTAAATATTTCTGTTTTCACGATGTAGATCTGGTCCCGGAAGCAGATGATATAAAAGTAACTAATTCTAGACTTGATGAAATATCTGACTACATTCTTGAAAAAATGAAAGGTACAGACATCAAATGCCTTTGGGGAACGGCAAATATGTTCAGCAATCCGAGGTTTATGAATGGCGCAGGATCAACAAATAGTGCCGATGTTTATTGCTTTGCAGCTGCACAGATAAAAAAAGCACTTGATGTTACTGTAAAACTTGGCGGCAAAGGATACGTTTTCTGGGGTGGCCGTGAAGGATATGAAACTCTGCTGAATACAGATGTAAAATTTGAACAGGAAAACATTGCTAACCTGATGCATATGGCTGTCGACTATGGCCGCTCAATCGGATTTAAAGGTGATTTCTACATAGAACCGAAGCCAAAGGAGCCAATGAAACATCAATACGACTTTGATGCTGCTACAGCAATCGGATTCCTTCGTCAATACGGTCTTGACAAAGATTTCAAGTTGAACATTGAAGCTAACCATGCTACTCTTGCTGGTCATACATTTGAACACGACCTCAGGATATCTGCTATAAACGGAATGCTTGGAAGCATCGATGCAAACCAGGGCGATTATCTCCTTGGTTGGGACACTGACGAATTTCCTTTTGATGTTTATACTGCCACAATGTGTATGCTTGAAGTTATACGCGCAGGAGGCCTGACAGGTGGTTTCAATTTTGATGCTAAAAACCGCAGACCATCATATACACAGCAAGATATGTTCGAAGCATACATTCTCGGAATGGATACATTCGCACTTGGTCTTTTGAATGCAGAAAAGATTATAAACGATGGAAGAATAGATCAATTTGTAAAAGATAAATATTCCAGTTTCAATTCAGGTATAGGAAAGAAAATCCGCGAACATAAGACAACACTGGTTGAACTCGCTGCCAAAGCAGATGAGATGGGTAAACCGGATCTTCCGGGAAGCGGAAAACAAGAATATCTTGAATCCGTAGTCAACCAGATTTTGTTTGGTTAATCCTCTAATATGAAGACATGGACTGTTGCAAAATAATTTGCAACAGTCCATTTGTTTTTTGTGAGTTATTTAATTGATTAAGCTTCTTTTTCTGCAGTTTTAGATGCTTGTGAAAGCTTTTCTTTTTTTCTGTTTCTGTATTGAATCACAATAATCGGTATGTAACTCAAAACAGGCAATAACAAGCCTAAAAACGGATATTCAGATTGTACAAGACAATTGAAGATCGCATGTACAGTCATTGCAAGCAACAGCAGCGAAAATGTTCCGCTTATGAACAATTTCTTTCTCTGAGTAATCAAACTCAAACCAAAACCTACTGCTGCAGTGCACAAACCATGCATGAGACTTGAAGCAAATCCTCTTCCCAATGCCCACCAAATTGTTACACTATCAATATCTCCAACAAGGATTATGAGATTCTCAAGCAAAGCAAATCCCAAGCCCGTAGCCAATGATATTGTTAATAATCTTCGACGTTTAGAAGAAATTGCATATGCATAGAATAATACCGGGATTGCCTTTATTATTTCTTCAGTAATCGGAGTAAAAATAGTTGTAACATAGAAAACATTATTGTCAAAGTGATTTAAAATAACACCATTTATCTCAGAAATGAATAGACAGCAACATATTCCAATAAAGACAAATACCATTGTTTGCCTTACTTTTCCCTCAAGCAAAAACAGAGAAAGACCTATCGGAACCGCCATACAAATAAACAACACATAAGTTAAATTGTCCATTTTGACGCTCCTTTCCTTAACACAGGAACTATTAATAACGAGTCTACAGCTATTAAAGAGGTAACCACGTAGAGCATAATATCCTGGTTATAAACCAATGCTATGCGTTCCAACGCAAACAGCACGCTATAACATAACATCAAAGCGTTATATCCTCTTATACATTTAATAATTCCGTAGTCAACATCAGGTAAAATCAAATGTTTTAAATTGAAATATGTCGAAGCCATCATGACTATGTAAATAGCACCAAATGAAATCTTAGTAGAAAGATTAGCTTTAGACAAAGCTATCGGCACGAAGAAACTTGCAACCACAACAGGGGCCACCAGGGCAATGATACGATATTTCATCAATCTTTTTGAATGATCGTCACCTATCGTATCCATTGTCCCGAAGTTTGCTGTAAAAATAAACAGAAAAGTAGCAATTGTCCCAAGAATACCTATATGAAAACCGTCAAAGTACTCTTCGGTTGTCCACATATATACAACTTCCAACAACCTTGAAAACGCTGTTGTTCCAACGGATGCAACTATCATTATATAATACAATGGCTGTTTCTTTTTTATCGAAGTAACTACACCGTAAATGAATCCTACCAACGCAAACAAACTAATAGCAGCGTTCGTTATTAAATAATAATTCACCCTTTGACCACCTTTCTGAAAATTATATGCCTTAATTAAGTACTATCTTTTTACCACAAGCTTTCCATATTTTTCAGATTCACTTGTGAATCCACCTGTTATTTCTGCACCGGCTTTAACGACATTTCCGTATCTGTGCATAAACATATGGACCGCATTTTCTTTGATGAAATCACCAGAGAAAGAAATACATCCATCATTGAGATTTGCTCTCTTTCCTGATGTGTTGAGCAATTTTTCCCAACGATAATCATCAGTACTATTCGGAGCTCTTTCAAATTGAGCAAGTCCGATAGAACTAATAATCATATCTTTATCCAAAGACATATCACGCGTATAGTACATATAAATCTCTTTTCCGTAATAAGTCCCTTGATTAAGATTAACACTTGAGACAGGAAAATACAATACTCCATTATGCTCAATTTGATTTTTTAATGGCTCTCCGACAGTGACAATGATATCTTTTATAGCATCGCTATACTCATACTTGTAAGCCTTTTGATACTTAGATTCTGTTTTATAACTCTCTCTTACGATTGTCGTTATTTCGTATTTCTCATATCCTAAGTAAATATACTTACCGCCTGCCGAAGCATTCAAGTCCAAATTTACAAAACTTGAGCATCCCTGACTTAACAAGTCTGCTTTAGCTTCATCTGCACTGTTTCCTACACCTATGAACAACTTACTGATAGCATTTAATCTTGTGTTGTCATATACACAGTGATAATACACTGTGTCTTTAGCACTACCAGATCCCTTTGATACTGAGTTAGCTCTATCCTGACAAGTGTAAGTAAGAGCTGTTGTTGCGCTTGGTATAAGTAATTCACCATCAACAATAATGTCGGTAATAGGTTCGCACGGGCTCACGCCCTTGTTTGTTGTGTAATAGAGATAATAGTCACCATCAACACCTGTTATTTTGTCACCGGCACAATAGTATTTTGCTTTTCCTACTGTGATAACGCTAGGAGGATTTTTCATCTCTTCTTTGTTTGAAGGTTTGTATTTTATTATACCACGAATTGCTTCAGAAGCGTTATTAGTTCTGCTAACTCCAATGTAAGAAGCAGTTCCAACTCCACTTGTCTTTGCATGATCGTAATCGTCTCCTATACCCCTCAACGTAGTATGGTGCTCTTCTTTTCTACTGGTCCAGCGATCACTTTTCTTAAGCGCAACGTTTATATCTTTCATCTCGGCGTTTACGAATGCCAAAATGCTGAATCTGCATGTATCTTCAGCTGCGTTCTTATATGCTTTCTCCATCGCTTTTTTTGTATCTTTATCACCCGTTAGTTCGGGCATTACAAATGAGAATACGGAAATTGAAGATATATATCTTGGTCTTTCCTCATACGCCTTGCGAATGTAGAGATAAGCTGAATATGATTTCTTTTCTCCTCCGAGATAATAATCTTCTATTACACTCTTTTTGAAGCCAAATTTAAATGCATCATCGTTGTTCGCAGCTAAGTTGATTTCGGTTCTGTCATATCTGTCCAGCATGTTTCTGACTGGATAATAACCATTCATATTTGTCTTTTTGTCTGACAAATATACATCATCCAGAACCAACGGCTTTTCGCTCTCCTGCTCTACAGGAACTAATTGACCATTACTGTCATATTCTCCTGTGTGACCTTTTACATATAATCCCTTCAAGAACATGTTATAGCAATCAAACGAATATCTTGGATCCTTTGTCCAAACATAGCTTGCAGCTATGGCACCTGCGTTTCCAAGTGTTGCACTCAAATATGCGTTGTTCGTGTTCATTGTTCTTGCATACATAGTATCCCTGTCAGGTTCTTCAATCCAGGTATAGCTATCTGCTATGCCTGTCATATACATGGCAACATTGTTATATGAAACGCTTTGATTATTTTCAATTGTTGTAAAATATGCATTCAAAGTAGTCGCAGTGGCCGTGCTCTCATAGAACCCTATATCATAAATTGCTCTGTATGGATTATATGTCGATGTGTATGCCATGTAGATTCTTACATAATCTACTCCGGCAGCACTTTTACGTGATGAATCTGCATAAAAAGTATGATTCAAAGTGCCAAAATTGGTTTTATTGATGAGAGTATAGCCTGTATCTTTGATATAACTCTTAAGTAACTTCTCGTCTTTATCCCACCACCAGTCATGCGCAAAGAAAGCGATTCCGCCAATATATTCTGTTCCCGAGGTATACTTAACACTTGGATTAAAATACATGAATATATTTTCTTTGAATTTTTTCTCAGCTACAACACATACACCAGAATCAGTCATTTTTCCCTGATAGAAATTGTAAGCAAGACCTCCGGAAGCAAGGTTTACAGGCTCCCATCCTTCTTTTGCCAATTTCATATCATTTACAAACTCAGGTGCGCCTATAATCGGTGTTCCTGCCGTTTTTGAGCTCGTAATCCAAAGACTTGACCCGTTGTACAGATTACCTGCCAAACCATATGTGCTAGTTCCGATCTGCAAAGTAGCACCGGAACCTTCATCTGGGCTATATGCATTGCACACCCTTATATCTGTCAAAGCTTCATCTTTGTTTTTGGTGAGCTTATATGCCATATAAGTGTATGTCTTGCTTCCGCCTTTCGCCATATTTAAATCCAGCAAAGTATATCCTTTGTTGATTTCCTTTTTATACAATGCTTTTGCTGCAGTTTCGCTGTCGGCAGAATACAACTTGATTGTTTCAAGGTACATTGTCTCTTCATCGCCTTCAGTTGTACCGCCATTGATGGTTGTATTGTTTGTACTATTTCTGTTCCTGTATAGCAAATATATCGATTGTTTATTTGTGTTAGCATTAATATTTGCTATGTCGTGAGTTCCAAGAGATGTAACGGGCGTATAACCGGTTGTTTGAGAATACCCATTATACTGAACAATGAACATTTCTTCAAGTTCAGTAGTTCTTATTGCATTTCCCACCATTGGGGAATTTGTGTAATACAAAGCATTCCATCTCTTGCCCTTGTCAGCATTCAAATCTGCACATTTGCCTTTTTGATTGCGCACCGCCTCATACATTACATAACTTGTGTGTACCTCACCATCGTAAGATATATCTTTGATGTCAAATACTTTGTTAGGAATACTTGTATATTCACCAACATCATCCTTTTCATCTTCAGGCCAAACCCATGCGATGAATTCAACAACAAGCCAAACTATGAGTGCAACAATAGCGATTATCTCAATAACAAAGAAAGTCATGGCAAGCACGCCCAGAACAGCATATGCTCCTCCCAGAGCAAATGCTGCCATTGCAGCAGAATACAGTGAAAAATACCCTGCAAACATAGCAACAACATGTGCCAAACCTGTGACAAGCCCTGCACTATACTGGAAAATATTGAAATATACTTCAATTCTGTCCAGATACGCACTGAGCGAATTGTCTTTTGTAAAAGCTGCATAGTTCGAGCCAGCTGTATTGTATCTTATAGCATCATCTGTAATAGCTACTTCCTGTTCATAAATCGCCTGGTTTACACCTGCCCAGATTGAAACCGAATCCTGCTTTTTGCTGACAGATTCGTAATAATTATCTGCACTTCCGACATAAACACCTGCGGCTTTGTTATATTCTTTTATGTAATTTTTAAGTTCTGTATAAGATTGTTCATCTGCATTGACAATATTCTCATTGTTTTGTAAGTAAATAGCATAGAGTGTCAAATCAGATACACTGAGCATCTCAGCTTGTGATGATGTCATAGCTTCTACAATAGGATAGAGTTTTCTTAAACTATCCATATCATCATATGATTGCTCACCTGCCCAGACCAAATAGTCTCCAAGCTTAGTGGTCTCATCGTAATTGTACATGTTCAGTATCTTATAAGATAATAAATACATTACATCTGCGTCCGACTCATCAACATTGTTGTTGTCGCAAATGGTATCAATTACATCGCCTACACTCTCACAGCCACTATACTCTTCTTCACTGAGAGCAATACCTTCGTTATAGAATTCTCTTGCTTCAGCTTTTCTGTAATTTGAAGCAAATGACTGGATTGTACGTACTGCGTCGTCAGCAAGTTGTAAATATTTATCATCAAATTCTGTTCTTGTTTCTTTTGATGCATCGATATTTTTGCTCAACGCTTTTTCAACCCTCATTGCCCAGTTGTCATCTTCAAAATCTGAAATGCCTATGGTCAATGCATGGGTTATAGCTGCTGAAAAACCTGCTGTTGCTCTGACAAGCACTTTGTTGAATAAATCTGCATCAGTCTTATTCTGAATTATAGCTTGAGCTAATGTCATGTTTAACTCATCAACATAAAGCAAGTCAAGCATTTTGTATGCGTATTGGGCATCATAGCTGCCTGAATTGTTCTTTTCAGCAAATTCTTTTGAAGCCCTGTCTAACATTTGAGCTCTTGGATAGAGTTCTCTAACTTTTGAATTTATTATAGTCTGGAAATTAGACATCTGATAGTCCACATTCATTTCAAGCATTGCAATCTCAGTGATTCCTTTGCTCTCTTCGCTCGTGGTCTTATATGCCAGATATACGCTTCTGTTTCCGACATTCAAATCTTTTTCAAGCAGTTTATATCCATCTTTTTTTGCCAATGATTGTGCGTCAATTAGAGAAACATTCTCATAAATCTTGATATCTTCTACATATTCATATATTCCGTCATCAGTTTCTTCTGTAACATCCGCTCTTATGGTAATGGAAAGAACCCCAACAATAAAACAGAACGCTAAAATAAGGCATACTGTACTTTTTAATGATTTATTGATCGTGCTGCTCATTGTTTTTTCTCTCCTTTCTTTTTCCTCTTATATACGATGCAACCCACAAGTGCGCCAATTAAGATAACTGTACCAACGATTATGATAACCCAACTCCATGAGCTGTTAAACACGCTGGTTATAAAAGGAGTTGCTTTTTCTTTTACATCTACAAATTTAAATGTTGATCCATCAGATGCAAAATAATGTGAATATTGATACTGGCTCATATTGCTGCTCTTTGTAAGATTGATTTCTCCTTTTTCAGTTGAAGCAATACGTATTAACGAACCTTCTTCAAGACTGCCTACATACACGAATGCTCTTGTTACAAGTCCATCTTGCAATGCAACATTGTCTGTATGCTTTTTATCAGAGTGATTGTCCAAAATTCTGCAATAACCCTGTATGTTCAGATCATTGAATGAATCGACGTAAATCGCGCCACCGTGATTTTTTGATCTGTTTCCGGTCATTATTACTCCGGAAATTATCACATTGTCTCTGTTGATATACAGAGCACCGCCTTCATCATCGCATCTGTTATTGGTGAAAACGTTATCAATAAGATAAACACCATCCGATGAGTTTACATAAATAGCGCCGCCATCTTCATCTTCTGCGTAGTTCTGATTAAATGTTGAATTTATAATTTCAACTTCGCCATCATCAATGAATATTGCACCGCCATCACCGGCTGTGTTGTAATCAAAAACGCAATTTTTTACAGAGTGTTTGTATTTTGCTTTTGTGTTTATATAAAGTGCACCGCCATTATCGTCGTCAGATGTTGAATTTGATGAGAATGTGCAACCGTCAAATGAGCTTGTTCCTTCCCAAATATAAACTGCGCCGCCTTCGTCATTTGCATGATTGTTTAAGAATCTGACATTTCTGCACACCAGTTTGCCTGAATTGACATAAATGGCGCCGCCGTCATCCTCTGAATCGCAGTTTCTTATCACACAATTTGATATATTGCAGCTGCCTCCGTTAACATAGATGCCTCCGCCGTGACAATTGTCCCAGCTGTCGTCGGTTTCACATTTTACAATTCCGCCGCCGGTTATATTGACTGTTCCTCCTTTAACATAGATGCCGCCGCCATGTTCATCAGTATTGCATTTATATATCGTTCCGGCTTTCATGTTGAGCGTTCCGTTCACATGTATTCCTCCGGCTCCGTCGCCTGATGATCCACCAATGATGCCTCCGCCCATATAATCGCCATGATTGGCATTGGGATTTGAATCTATGATTGTGAGTGTGCCGCCACTTGCTATGTTTATAACCTCTCCGTCATCACGCATTTTACTGCCTTCTCTTCTGTCAAGGCAAAAACCATTAAGGTCGATTGTTATCTTTGCTCCCGATGGAACAAAAATCGCACCTTTTCTAAAAGCATCAATTTTGTCAGTTGACGCAAGGCCCATGCCTATGTCGCATGCACGAATGTTGACTCCAAAGTCATATTTGCTGTATTTATACTTTTTACCATTAAATTTTATGCTTCCACTGCTGGTCCAGGGATAGTAGTCCTGACACATTTTGAATATGACTTCACGTCCAGTGGTTCTTGCCAGATAAACTGCGTAGGACCAACTTGTCCTGAATTCATAAAACGTGTA
>JAEEKG010000017.1 GCA_016282315.1 Clostridiales bacterium
ACACTCGAATTGAATCTTGTCCGCTTTTGGGAGTTGGTCTGTGCATACAAGATAGCTAACATAACAAAAAAAACCAGTACAAGCTAGTAAAGCAACAACAACACAAACAAAGACGCAAAAATCATAGAATTCATCCATTGTTCTTCACCTCTTTCTGTTTCTCTTTCATCTTATTCACCCACTTCTCAGCGTGCGCGTCTGCTCGTTCTTTCAGTATGGATAAAATTACTTTAACACGTTGAAAGTATAGCTTTTTATCGGGGCTTTCCGCTTCTTGCAAATACGCTTCTGTGGTTTCGATCAGTTCTTCAAAATTGCGTTGCCGCCGTCCCCATTTGCGCAATTTTACTTCTTCCTTCGGCATGAAGTGTTCGAGTTCTTTATCGGTCATCATCTTTCACATCCTCTTTCTTTGCCTTTTTTTCATTAAAATCAACTGCATAATGAACAATAAGTTCTATTGTCTCTTCAAGTAATTCATTTTTTTCTTTTTCGTAACTTGATGCTATTATATGGTATGCTTCACAAGTATCTATTATCGCTCTTCTTATTTTATTTCTCATTGATTATTCTCCTTCACCCTTTGTTTGATATTTTCCAATCTTACAAATTTGAAAAACTTTCTTTACAATGTCTTTAACTCGAAGTTTTCCGTCAACAAGAACATCAGACGCCCAGCCATCGATGTGTATATATCCAATCTTAACATTATTCCCGGTTGAATAATCACAAATCAAAAACATACGCACCCTGTTTGTTGCACAAAGGCAGCGGCCTTTATATCCTTCAATGATCAGATCAAAAGGAACGTTAAAAACATCGCCTTCTTTGAAAAATGTTTGCACTTCAACCTTTATTTTGATTGTCGGAATATCTAATTGAATAAGATTGTAAGCCAGATCAAATTTTGAACAATACCTTCTTCTATCTGCTAACTTTTCTTTATTCATCTTTCACCTCTTCAAAATAAACATCCTTTTCATCATCCCTGTTTCCTTCTTGGCAAATTAACGTTCTACACATTACAGAATTATAATCAAAACGGCAAAGATCACAGTAACATATTTCTGAATCAGGATCACATTCAACGCATCTGACTTTTATACCGTTGCAAGAAAATACTTCTCCAATTTTAGGTTCAATAAAATTCATCTTCCAGTGCTTCCGAAGCCGCCTGAGCGGTCTGTTTCTGACAGTTCGTCCGATTCAATCAGTTCTACGTTTGGATTAGGAAAGAATACAAGTTGACCGATTCTTTCTCCCGGCAAATACAGCGTTGAAGTATTATTAAAATAGAAACAGGCTTTGACTTCATCGCGATAGTCAGAATCAATCGTGCCGGGGCTATTCGCAAGGTACATATTATGCTTGTTTATAGAGCTTCTAGGCAGAAGAAAAGCACATTCTCCGAAGGGGATTTCAAAGGCAAGACCAAGGCCATAAAAAACTTTACCAAAGAAAAAGCCGGGTCTATAAACGCCAGTAGAAACAAATCTGTGATCTATTTTTTCTCCAATAGGAACCTCAAGCATATCTTTCACTGGTTCCTCTCTGGTTGTTGCCACAACATCATAGCCCATACTGCCCGGTGTGGCGCGTTCTGGCTTCACTGCGGAAGGAAGAAGTTTCTTGAATTTGATCTGTAATATATCACTCATTCTTAAATTCGATATTCATTAAATAGTCTTGTCTCAATTCTTCGAGGCTGATTTCTATTCCTAAAAGCGTTTGCCGGATTTCAGAAAGCTCTAATACTTTTAAGGCTTCCAACTTATCAACCATCGGAGATTTTTCGTTCACCTTCTCGACTAGCCAATCTTCAAGGTCGTGAACGGTCTGCGCAATCTTTTGATCTCGCGGGTCGAGCATATTATTTACTTCAGCTTGTCTCATTGTGTAGATTCCTTTTTGTAGTCAAATAAATCTGAAAAATGTTTTATTTGTAATCCACTTAAAAAATATATATTGAAAAATATCTCAAAAAAATTCTTTAATAATTCTGTTAATGATTCTTTTGCGGCACTTTCCGTAGAGTATTTTTCAGAAAACTCCATTTTATCTGGGTTATTTTCAGAACCATATATATATTCTATAAGTATTTTTTTATCTATAGTACAGTCAATAGACACAAAACCGTTACATAAACTTACAAAACAATTAAATTCCTCTTCTTCAGTGTCGAAGAAAATTTCAAAAATTTCCATTTGTTTTGTTTTTATGCTTTCACTAATACCAATACAAATATCAATTAAATCAACATCCCCTACATAATACTTATCCATATTTTTACAGAATGATGCTATAAACATTCTTTCAGCTTCATCTTTAATTAGCTCACTGAGTTTAATCTTCATTGTTTATTGTCCTTTCACAAGCAAGTGTTTAATATCCCAAAGAATCACCCTTATGTTTTCCAGTTCGTATGCTGTTCTGTATGCAGAATAAGCTTTCACAAGTTCAATGTTTTTAGGGTCTTTTTTGAGTTGTTTTAACAAACAATTCTCCAGCTTTTCTTCTGTTTCACGTCTTTCGTCATAATTACTCATTTCATCGCCTCCTCTTTAAGCATTGTGAAAATATCCTTTGTTTGCGGTTTCTGGTCTTTGTATTTCTGAAAGCGTTTCCAGCTTTCAGTTCCTTCCTTCAGTGGGAGAATTAAGCGTATAACGGCAGAGTGCCTGATAAACCGCAAGTGACTGAAGCCTTTGAATTGAATAACATCCTCGGCTTTGATACGGCCATCGTTACCGTTCTTGAAGGAACGAATGATGTCGGAAGCCTTTTCGTCAAAATCGGCTGCTTTGTAGAATACTTCTCTCGAAGGATTGTATTTTTTCAGGAGATCAACGGCAAAAGAACCGTCTATCTCATAGTGGTATCCAATGAACGAGCGATCATCTACTTTTTTCAAAACGCCATCCGGCCAGTGATTCTTCTGTGAAAATCCCAGAACGTTTTTAGATTTCATACAGAAAAACCTCAGAAAATCGGCTGAATAATAGCTTACTCCTTCCACAAGAAGATCTGTTTCATCGAGCGTGACGATTTTCTTTTGTACCGGCGCCAGTTCAAATTGGATTGGCGGGAGCGGGTGAATGATGGGCGTTCTGAGTTTTATGATCTCTTGTTTGAGTGCTTTGATTTCGTCATTGTTTCTGTCCAACTGCAATGAGAGATATTTATTCTCTTGCTCAAGCTTACTGATTTCTTTGTGTAAAGCTTGGTTAGAATCCAACATATTGTTTACTTTGCAGTGAGCTAACCCCAATTCTGCTTTGAGGTTTATGAATGTTTCACTAAGTCTTCTAAAAAAGGCTCTTATGTCCTCTACGCTGTTTGTGTTTAAGTCCATTGTATTTTTCGTTTTTTATTTAGGGTTTACGGTTTTGGTTTAATTCTTGATCCTTCGTTGAATGCGCTGGTTTGCCCAGTTATCGCAGTCAATGCGTCCGCCGGATTCCGTCATACGCGACAAGATTCCGGGATCCACGCGGCTGTTAAATTCTTCGACCGTGGCATTGCTGGTTAGGATCGTGCTTCGACACCAAGCATAGCGCTTGTCGAGGATGTAAAATAGGTTTGAATTGAAATAGTGCGATTTGTCCAGCGGCTGCCAATCAAACTCGTCTATTAGTAATACCTTCGGTTTGATAAACTCCTTTAGAACACTCATATCTGTAACTTCCTTATCTTTGAAGGAGCTTGTCGTGATAAGCTGAATGTCCCTTGCGGATGTAAACAGCGTGGACAACCCAAGCTCGCAAGCTGCGTGTTTCAGCAGCTCGACCGCAAGCTGTGTCTTGCCTGTACCGCGCGGACCACGAAGCACACAGATCATGCCCGGTTCCGTTTTTAGCTTGTCTTTCAGAGCGTTCAGCTTGTCATTCCACTGTCCAAACTGAGATAGGGAATAAGCGTCTCTTCGGAAACGTGTTGGCACGTCCGAACCTCTCCAAAACTCTTGCAGAGTCGGCTTTGGTTTTTCCTTCGGTGGCTCTTCGGTGTGATC
>JAEEKG010000018.1 GCA_016282315.1 Clostridiales bacterium
ATGCCGACAGTGTAGGTGCGTATAACATTATGCGTTTGTATTTCCAACAAGAAGGAATTATAAGAACACTCAATCAAAGAGGTTTATCTAACACAACAATAATCAAGGTAGCTGCGTAGCCTATGGCAGCAGTAGTGGTGGCATGGCCCCACCTCCATCCCGGCTTTGCCGGGCTCTGGATGCTCGGTTATTCAATAGCCGAGTAGTTCACGTAAAAGCGTTGTTTTGTGAACGCGCAAAACAATTAACAATCAAAGAACAGAGGGTGATAAAAATGGTTAATCAAAATGTAGATTTCATCAAATCATACGATCCGGAAGTCGGACAGGCAATGGAAGATGAGCTTAAAAGACAAAGAACTTTTATTGAACTCATAGCATCAGAAAATATAGTTTCAGAAGCAGTTATGGCTGCTATGGGATCACATCTCACAAATAAATATGCTGAAGGATATCCGGGTAAAAGATATTACGGCGGTTGTGCCTATGTAGATGTCGTTGAAGACATTGCAAGAGAAAGAGCTAAAAAACTATTCGGCGCTGAACACGCCAATGTTCAGCCACATAGCGGTGCTCAGGCTAATACTGCTGTTTATTTTGCTCTCTTAAACCCAGGTGACACAGTAATGGGCATGAGCCTTGACTGCGGCGGACACTTAACTCACGGAAGTCCTGTCAATCTTTCTGGTAAGTATTATAACTTTGTACCTTATGGCGTAAGAGAATCAGATTGCAGAATCGATTATGATCAAATTAGAGACCTGGCAAAAAAGAACAGTCCTAAATTAATAATAGCAGGTGCATCTGCTTACCCAAGAATTATAGATTTCAAGACAATATCTGAGATTGCTAAGGAAGTTGGAGCATATTTCATGGTAGATATGGCCCACATTGCCGGTCTTGTTGCTACAGGTTTTCATCCAAACCCCGTTCCATATGCTGACATAGTAACTACTACAACTCATAAGACATTAAGAGGCCCAAGAGGCGGTATGATTCTGTGTAAGGAAGAACTAGCTAAGCAAATAGATAAATCTATATTCCCCGGAACTCAGGGCGGTCCGCTTGAGCACGTAATCGCAGCTAAAGCTGTGTGCTTCGGAGAAGCATTAAGACCTGAATTCAAACAGTATTCAGAACAGATTATAAAGAATGCCAAAGCTCTTGAATCTTCTCTTCTCGAAGAAGGATTTGACCTTGTAACAGGCGGAACAGATAACCATCTGCTTCTTGTTGACTTGAGAAAAAAAGGAATTACAGGAAAAGAACTTGAACACAGACTTGACGAAGTCGGAATTACATGTAACAAGAATGCCATTCCTTTCGATCCTGAAAAACCATTTGTCACAAGCGGTATAAGACTTGGAACTCCTGCAGTTACTTCAAGAGGATTCAAAGAAGAAGATTGTAAGCTTATAGGAAAGCTTATATCCAGAACAACATCTAATTTCGAAACAGAAAAAGAAGAAATAAAGGCAGAGACAGAAAAGCTTTGTCTTGCTCACCCAATTTATGAGGACTGATATAGAAAAACTATCCCTAGACCTGTTATCTGTTTTACAAAAGAGCAAAGTAACTATTGGTACAGCTGAATCTTGTACCGGTGGATTGGTTGCAAAAACAATAACAGACATTTCCGGCATATCCGAATTCTACCTTGGTTCCGTTATCTCATATTCAAACTCTGTAAAAGAAAAAGTGCTTGGAGTGAAAAAAGAAACATTGTCAGAATTCGGAGCAGTTTCCAGTCAGACAGCTGTTCAAATGGCTGAAGGTGTCAGAAAAACAATCTGTTGCGACTATTCTGTTTCTACAACGGGAATAGCGGGGCCGACAGGCGGAACAGATGAAAAACCGGTTGGACTTGTTTACATTGCTTGTTCCGGAAAAGATAAAGAAACAATTGTAACAAAAAATCTTTTTTCAGGTTCAAGACAAGAAATCAGGACTCAAGCTACGATAAAAGCTCTGAAAATGCTTATTGAACAAATAGAAAAATAAGAGGTTAAACATGGCTGCAAATGGTAGACTAATAGATTATTATGAGTTTGCCACCGATCTCAAACAAGTGATTGGCGGTGCATATGTCTTTTGCGGCCAGGAAGACGGAATAAAAAAAGGCTGTATTTCTGCAATTACAAAAAAAGTTATGACTGCAGAAGGGATGGAAGTATTTAACAGCTTTTATATCTCCTTCAGTACAGGTGATGATCAATTAGACAAAATTGAAACCGCAATAAACTCTTTTCCAATGATGCAGGAACAGACTCTTGTTGTTGTATCAGATTTGAGCTGTACTCCGGCTAATAAGGAAATCCTGAAGGGACTAGCCGATTTGTGTTCAAATTGCACACAGGATACCGTATTAGTCATTAATTTCAGAGATGAAGAACTTGACACGGGTTATGGATTTGATAAATCAGATTTTGTCAAAACGTTTCTTCCCTGTTCAACCATAGTCAGGTTTGATAAACCAACACCCGGAAAATTCCAGGCTTGGGCAAAAAAGAAAGCTTTTTCAAATGGTTGGGTTTTATCTGATTCCGCATCTGAACTGTTCGCATACATGTG
>JAEEKG010000019.1 GCA_016282315.1 Clostridiales bacterium
ATGCCGACAGTGTAGGTGCGTATAACATTATGCGTTTGTATTTCCAACAAGAAGGAATTATAAGAACACTCAATCAAAGAGGTTTATCTAACACAACAATAATCAAGGTAGCTGCGTAGCCTATGGCAGCAGTAGTGGTGGAATGGACCCACCTCCATCCCGGCTTTGCCGGGCTCTGGATGCTCGGTTATTCAATAGCCGAGTAGTTCACATTCATTATTTATGATGATATCTCTTGAATATGGTGTGACTTTATACAAAAGAGATTCCTTATTGATTTTTGATGAAGTGCAATGTTTTCCAATGGCACGTGAAGCGATTAAGCACCTAGTAAAAGATGGAAGATACGACTATATCGAAACCGGCTCGTTAATATCTATAAGAGAAAATACAAAAGATATTTTAATTCCTTCTGAAGAAAAATCTATCCAAATGTACCCTATGGATTTCGAGGAATTTGCGTGGGCACTGGGTGAGGAAAGAATAATAGAATATATTAAGGAATGCTTTATTGGTACAAAGCCATTGCTTGATCCTCTACATAAAAAAGCGATGTTTCTATTTAAACAATATCTCCTTGTTGGTGGTATGCCAAAAGTTGTAAGTTCATTTATTGACGATAACAAGCAATTTGAAAGTTGTGATGAAGAAAAGCGAGAAATTTTAAAGACCTATCGAAATGACATTATGAAAATAGATCAAAACTATCAATCAAAAGTGCTGTCTATATATGATAGACTCCCTGGATTTTTATCATCGCATGAAAAAAGAGTTAAAATTAATTCGTTCGATTCCAACAATAGGGCTATAGCATATGAAGAAACATTTTTCTGGCTAGCTGATTCGATGATTTGCAATGAATGTTTTTCTTGTAATGATCCTAATGTCGGCTTATCTTTAACGGAAGATAGGACATATATAAAGTGTTATATGAATGACACTGGTCTTCTATTTTCCCACGCTTTTGATGAATTTCCTGCAATCGCAAAAAAAATATATGCTGCAATTTTTCAAGATAAACTTTCAGTTAATAAAGGAATGCTTTTTGAAAATGTAGTGGCACAAATGCTTGTTGCAGCGGGACATAAATTGTATTTTTATAACCGCTATAATAGTGAAATGCATAGAAATGACATGGAAATAGATTTTATTATAATAAGTGGGGATAAAACAAATGTTAAGATTTCTCCAATAGAAGTAAAGTCTTCAAGAAAATATACTACAAGTTCATTAGAAAAATTCAATTTGGTTTTCAAAAAAAGAATCACTAATTCTTATATAATTCACCCCAAAAACTTATCAATCAGAGATGATGGAGTGATTTGTATTCCTGCTTATATGACATTTTGTTTATGATGAATCCAATTTATATTGGAATTAAAAGCAATAATATTGTGTAGATATTCATGCACCTGCGATTAAATCAAAGGTGCATTTATCTTGATTTTAAAAAAACACCTAGAAATTAATCGAGAAAGTTTTTTGAAAAATCGTTCTTAGTGAGTGGGCTCATTAGCTGGTTTTTTGCTTCTTGCTGTTAATATCTATTTATTTTTCTCAGGCAAACTCGGGAATGCATAAAAAGGTGTCACAAACAAAAAATATCGTTGAATTTGAGACACCTTTTTAATGCATTTTGTGTTCGCAGTTTTCTTATATAAGGATTTTTCACAATTTTACTTTTGAATATGATATAATGTATTATTGGAGCAGAAACGGTGAAAGGAGTGCCCGGATAATGTATTCAATTAAGGACATATATAAGATCGGTAAAGGTCCTTCAAGTTCACATACTATGGGCCCTCTGAAGGCTTCAAGGTTCTTTTATGAGAAAAACAATAATTGCGATTCTTTCAAGGTCATCCTTTACGGATCTTTGGCAAAAACCGGAAAAGGACACCACACAGATTTAGCAATTAAAGAAGGTTTGTGCAACATAAAAACCGAAATTGTTTATGACACAACCACAACAAATGTTCCTCATGAAAACACGATGGATTTTTATGGATACGTCGATTCAGTTCAGACTTGCTACATGCGAGCAATAAGTGTAGGTGGCGGAGACATCGAAATCATCGGAACGGAAGCTGAAGAAAAACTTGAAAAATACAGACACAAACACTTTTCTGAAATTGCTGACTATTGCAAATCTAGAAACATGCGCATAAGCGATTATGTTTACGAGTTTGATGATCCCGACATAAAGGAATATTTGAAAAAAGTATGGCAAGTCATGCAGGACTGCATTAAAAGCGGATTGTCAACAAGAGGCATATTGGAAGGCGGAATAGGTGTTGAAAGACGAGCTCAGGCTTTGTTCAATTCTAAACATGTTGATGAGTCACCTTCAGTTGCCGAAAACAGAATTGTATGTGCATACGCTTTTGCCGTAGGTGAAGAAAATGCGGATTTCGGTACAGTTGTCACAGCTCCGACTTGCGGAGCGTGCAGCGTTGTTCCGGCAGTTTTAAAATATTATTCGGAAAAAAGAAACATCCCGGAAAATAAAATAATCGATGCACTGGCAGTAGCCGGCATTATAGGCAACGTTGTCAAGACTAATGCTTCAATCAGCGGAGCTGAGTGCGGGTGTCAAGCCGAAATGGGAACTGCGTCAAGTATGGCGGCAGGAGCTTTGTGCGAGCTACTTGACATGGGAATAGATCAAATCGAATACGCAGCAGAAGTATCTATGGAGCACCAATTGGGTCTGACATGTGACCCTATAAAAGGTCTGGTTCAGATTCCATGCATCGAGCGCGGCGCAGTATCTGCCATGAAAGCAATCAATGCTATGACACTGGCTAACTTTTTGTCAGATTCGGGCAAATTGTCTTTTGACCAGGTTGTTGATACAATGTATAAGACCGGAAAAGATATGAATTCCAGATACAGGGAGACATCTGAAGGAGGCTTAGCCGACTTGTTTGTCTTCAGGAACACAATTAAGTAAAAAATAAAATGGATATACAAAAAAAGCAAAAGGAGAAAATAGTTATGGGACTTATTAAAGTATTAGGTGGTGCAATTTCATCAAGTTTAGCCGATCAATGGAAGGAGTACTTTTATTGTGACTCAATCGATGGATCAACTCTTGTTGTAAAAGGCGCTAAGCACTCATCAAAATTCAGCATGAACTCAAAAGGCAATGATAACATCATTACAAATGGTTCAATCATCGCTGTAAATGAAGGTCAGTGTATGCTCATTGTTGACCAGGGTAAAGTTGTTGAAATAAGTGCCGAACCCGGTGCATTCAAATTTGATAAGAGCACTGAACCTACTGTTTTTGAAGGCGGCCTCGGCAGAGGAATTATAGACACATTCAAAACAATAGGAAGAAGGGTTACATTCGGCGGAGACACAGGTCATGACCAGAGAGTTTACTTTGTAAATATAAAGGAAATCGTCGGCAATAAATACGGCACAATCAATCCGGTTCCGTTCAGAGTTGTAGACAGAAACATCGGTCTTGATGTAGATATTTCAATCAGATGTAACGGTGAATATTCATATAAGATTACTAACCCTATTCTCTTCTACACAAACGTTTGCGGAAACGTAACCGAGTCTTACAAAAAAGAGACAATCGAAAGCCAATTGAGAACTGAACTTTTGACAGCTCTTCAGCCTGCATTTGCAGCTATTTCCGAAAAAGGAATCAGATATTCTAATCTCCCCGGACACACACTTGAACTCTCTGACGAGCTTAATAAGATTCTTTCGGACAAGTGGAAAGAACTCAGAGGAATTGAAATCGTTTCATTCGGAATGAATTCAGTAACAGCTAACGCTGAAGACGAACAGATGATCAAAGATCTCCAGAAGAGAGCTGTTCTCAGAGATTCTTCAATGGCAGCTGCTACCCTGGTTGATGCTCAGGCTGAAGCAATGAAATCTGCTGCTAAAAATGAAAACGGCGCTATGATGGGATTCATGGGAATGGGTATGGCATCAGCTGCCGGCGGAATTAACGCTAATGCTCTCTACTCTCAGGCTGCTCAACAGCAACAGCAACAACAGCAGATGCAGCAGCAACAAATGCAGCAGCAAGCTCAGCAAACTGCTCAGCCATCTGGTGACAGCAAGGGCTGGTTCTGTCCAGAATGCGGAACAAAGAACCAAGGCAAATTCTGCACCAATTGCGGAACAAAAAAGCCTGCAGGTCTTCCGATATATAAATGCGACAAGTGCGGATGGGAACCCGCTGATCCAACAAAACCTCCGAAATTCTGTCCAAACTGCGGAGACAGGTTTGACGAAAACGATGCTCAATGATAGGTAACGAGTTATGCCGGAAAATGATGTTGTAGAATATAAATGTCCCAATTGTGGCGGTGGATTAAAATTTGATTCAAAGTCACAGAATATGAGCTGTCCTTATTGTGGAACGGAATTTGATGTCGAAGCAGTTAAAGAATATGCTTTCGAAGCAAAAAAGGCACAAACGGACAGCATAGAATGGGAAACATATGATAAAAACTCTGGTTCAGGCGACTGGAAAGAGGGCGAACAGGACGGATTAAAGCTTTATGTTTGTCAGTCATGCGGCGGTGAGCTTGAATGTGATGACACTCAATCCGCTACATTTTGTCCTTATTGCGGCAACCCTGTAATCATGTCTGACAGAGTGTCATCTGGATTCAGACCGGATATTGTAATTCCGTTCAAAATCACAAAAGATGATGCAAAAGACAGTTTCTTTAAATTCTGTAAAAAGAAATTCCTCATTCCTAACGATTATGTCAAAACAGTCAAGATTGACAAAATAACAGGTATGTATGTTCCTTATTGGCTTTATGACGCCGGAACTGAAACACATGCAATTCTGAAAGCTGAAAAAGTCAGAAAGTATACAACCACAAATTATTATGTCACAGAGACCAGACACTACAGACTGACAAGAACAGGAATTGCTGATTATCAGGACCTGCCGGTCGACGGTCTGACAAAAATTGAAAATGAGTTCACAGAAGCAATCGAACCATTTGATATGAAGTCGGCAGTCAACTTCGATCGCGCTTATCTGTCTGGATATTTTGCAGATAAATACGACGTGTCGGCTGAAGACGGCAAGCCTATAGCAAACAACAGAATGAAGAACACAAATGATCAGATGATCAAAGATTCTGTTCAAGGCTATTCAAGCGTTTCAATAGAATCATCTCAGATCAATATTTCAGATGGTAAAATCAAGTACGCTGTATTCCCTGTCTTCTTGATGAATACAATGTACAAAGGCAAAAAGTACACATTTGCAGTAAATGGACAAACTGGTAAATTTGCGGGCAATTTGCCGAGCAGTAAGTTAAAAGCGACAATCATGAGCATTTTGACTTTCCTAGCCGGCACAGCAGTAGTTGGTCTATTGGCTACATTAGCTGCATACATCTTTTAAAGGGGGTTATGTCATGAATAAGAAAAAAGTATTTAGTATAATCCTTGTATGTGCTTTTTTGATTTGCATTCTTTCTGTCAGTGCTCTAGCCGCAACTGAAGATTACAGAAATATTGGCGACGCATTTACAAGAAATCTTCCCGTCATCATAATTGCAGGTGTAGTCGGAGGCATTATAACCGTAATCATCAGCTACAAAGCGGCTAAAAAGAAAATTACAACTGCTGTACACCAAACGGAAGCATACAACTATGTAGTTAAAGATTCATTTAAGATAACAAGAGCAAATGACATTTATCTTTATACTACTACTACAAGAACACCCAGAAACACAGACAAAAAGA
The DNA here is from genome assembly GCA_016282315.1 of Clostridiales bacterium. Lineage (GTDB taxonomy): Bacteria > Bacillota > Clostridia > Oscillospirales > CAG-272 > CAG-841. The sequence continues at coordinate 5,743 of JAEEKG010000019.1, forward strand.
GATAATTAACATCACAAATTGTTAATACAATTGCCCCTGTCATAAAAAGTCGGGGCAATTTTCATGGCAAAAAGAGTTTTTCAGGACAAAAGTGTAAAAAACTTGTTACAAAACATTATTATATATTGACAATCATCTTTTTTTGTGAGATTATTACGCCATGTTTTTTCAAAAAACAAAAAAATCAATAGGAGGAACCCTTATGAGTAACACATCGGAATTGTTTGGATCTATGGTATTTTCAAATGCAGTCATGAGAGAAAGACTGCCAAAGGAGACCTACCAGACATTACAAAAAACAATCAAACACGGGAAACATTTGGATATCAATATTGCTAATGTTGTTGCTAATGCCATGAAAGACTGGGCAATAGAAAAAGGCGCAACACACTTTACTCATTGGTTCCAGCCTATGACAGGTGTGACAGCTGAAAAACATGAAAGCTTCATATCTCCGACAGAAGAAGGAAGAGTCATCATGGAGTTTTCAGGCAAAGAACTCGTCAAAGGAGAATCTGATGCATCAAGTTTTCCAAGCGGCGGACTCAGAGCCACATTTGAAGCAAGAGGATATACTGCTTGGGATGCTACATCCTATGCCTTCATAAAAGATAAAACACTCTGTATTCCTACAGCCTTTTGTTCTTACGGAGGACATGCGCTCGATGAAAAGACCCCATTGCTCAGATCAATGGAAGATTTCAACAGAGAAGCTGTAAGATTATTGAAATTATTCGGTTCAAATGTTTCATCTGTAAAAACCACTGTAGGACCTGAACAAGAATACTTTTTAATAGACAAATCCGTTTATGAAAAAAGACCCGACCTCATTTATACAGGAAGAACTCTCTTCGGAAAGAAACCTCCTAAAGGTCAGGAGCTTGAAGACCATTACTACGGAACTATAAAACCAAGAGTCAAAGCATTCATGGAAGAGCTTGATGAAGAGTGCTGGAAACTCGGAATCAGTGCAAAAACAGAACACAACGAAGTTGCTCCGGCTCAACACGAACTCGCTCCCATATACACAACAACAAATATTGCTGCAGACCACAATCAGCTCACAATGGAACTTATGAAGAAAGTTGCTTCTAAACACGGCATGTTCTGCATTCTTCATGAAAAACCATTTGAGGGAGTCAATGGTTCAGGAAAACATAACAACTGGTCAGCTATAACTGACACAGGCATCAACTTGCTCGAGCCAGGTGACACTCCAAGTGAAAATGCACAATTTTTAGTGTTCTTGTGCGCAGTTATAAAAGCAGTAGATGATTATTCTGAATTGCTCAGAATTTCTGTTGCATCTGCAAGCAATGACCTAAGACTCGGTGCTAGCGAAGCACCTCCGGCAATAATCAGCATGTTCTTAGGCGATGAATTGACTTCTATCCTTGAATCTATCAAAAACGGAAACGAATATGCCGTTCACGAAAAAGAACAAATGAAGATAGGCGTTCACACGCTTCCTAGAATTCCAAAAGACAACACGGACAGAAACAGAACTTCTCCGTTTGCTTTCACCGGAAATAAGTTTGAATTCAGAGCTCTAGGTTCATCTGCTTCAATTTCAGAAGTAAACACAGTTTTGAATACTATAGTTGCTGAAGAATTGAAACAATTCTCTGATGTTCTTGAAAAAGCAGATAATTTTGAAAAAGAACTTCACAACCTGATCCGCAAAACAATAATTGAACACGGAAGAATCATATTCAACGGAAACGGATATGATGACGCTTGGGTACAAGAAGCTGAAAAGAGAGGATTGCCTAACTTAAAGACAACTCCGGATGCTTATTCTAAGTTTTTGGATCAAAAAAATGTGGATCTCTTCTCTTCCCACAAGATTTTCTCTTATGCTGAGATGAAGTCAAGATATGAGATTGCTCTTGAGAACTATATCAAGACAATTAATATAGAAGCTGAGACAATGATTGAAATTGTCAAAAAGCAAATCCTTCCTTCAGTTTCTTCATTTGAAGAGGATTTGGCATCAGCAATCGCAAGCAAGAAATCGATTTCAGAAAATATGAGTTGCAAATTTGAAGAAGAAACTTTGGCATTTGAAAGCAAAACTTCTGACAAAGCATATTCTGAACTCAAAAATCTTGAAAAAGTTCTTTCAAAAGCAAAAGGCGAATCACTGGAACTTGCAATGTATTACAAAGACCAAGTAATTCCTGCAATGAAAAAACTCAGAAGTGAAGTTGATACACTTGAAACGTGTACAAGTGCTGAGTATTGGCCTTTGCCGACATATGGAGAAATGCTTTTCAGCATAAAATATTAACAAAAAATCAGTAGTCAGACATTAACTTGTTTGACTACTCTTTTTGTCTTTTGTTGTTTATATTTCCAATTTGGTATGATATAATTCTATCAGTAAACATATGGAGGTTATAGATTATGTTTTTAACAAAGCCTGTAATGGGTTGGAACTCATGGAATACATTTACAAAGAACATCAATGAAAAATTAATACTTGAAACAGCTGATGCTCTTGCTGAATCAGGACTAAGAGATGCAGGATATGTATATCTCACAATCGATGATTGTTGGAGTGAGAAAAAAAGAGATAGAAAAGGAATGCTCGTAGCTTCCAAAGAGAAATTTCCACACGGAATGAAATATGTCGCTGATTACGTTCACTCAAAAGGATTGAAATTCGGTATGTATTCAGATTCCGGATTTATGACTTGCGGTGGATATCCGGGCAGCTTCGGTCATGAATTTGATGATGCAGAATACTTTGCATCAGTAGGCATAGACTTGTTAAAATATGACAACTGCTATCACCCGAGTATGAGCGGAATGCAGAGATACAACAGAATGGCAATGGCTTTGAAATCCACAGGAAGAGATATCGTTTTCTCAGCATGTTCTTGGGGAACAAACGGAGTATTCGATTGGTGCAGAGCGGCTGGAGTTGACATGTATCGCTCAACAGGAGACATTACAGATACTTTTGATTCAATTAAAAATATATTCATGAGCCAAAAAGAAAAAATCCAGCACACAGGTCCTGGATGCTACAACGACATGGATATGCTTGTAACAGGTCTTAAGGGTCAAGGAAACATAGGATTCGGAAAAGGTTGCACAGACGCCAACTACAGATATCACTTTGCTGCATGGTGTATGTGCGGATGTCCTCTTATCATAGGTGCTGACGTCAGAAATATCACCAAAGAAAATCTTGAACTTTTAACAAATAAATATCTCATAGCAATCGATCAGGATATCGAATGCCGTCCACCAATATTTATTGATGACTCAACAGGCCACAAAGAGAATGTTATTTGCTTCAAACATCTTCATGATGGAACATATGCTGTCGGATTCTTCAATTCTTATGATTCAAAATTGGATATGAACCTCCAATTCTATGAATTGGGTATAGATCCTCTGTTTGGTTTCAGTTTTGAATTAACTGATGTATTCACAGGAAAGAATATAGGCAAATGCAAGGATGCTTTTACAGCCAAAGTTGATGCCGGCGACTGCAAAGTATATATAGCAAAACTCGTTAAATAATGGAAAAGTGCGAAAAGTGCGGAAGACAGCTTAAAGTAGATGAAGTAAGTTTGTACATTAAACTTGTAGACAGAGAACCCAAATCATTTTTATGTATTGATTGTCTTGCAAGCAAAATGAAAGTTACTAGAGAAATGCTCGAAAAAAAAATTGAATACTTCAGGGAAATAGGCTGTACCCTGTTCTCTTGAAAACCAAAGACGATCTAACCGGACTACGGCGAGATCGTCTTTTGGTTTACGATATGGATACATTTTCAATCGATTATTTCTCGTTTTTCACAAACAAAATAACATATACATTGGAAGAATTGTTGTATTGTCCCCAAATCGCAATGATTTTGTACATACAATATATCTTTCACCAATAGCATGAGAATACTTATTTTTGAATTCATCAAGGGATTTTGTAGTAAATTTGCTACCTGACTTAATCTCCAATGGGATAATATGTCCTTTCTTGTATATCAAATAGTCTATTTCATATGTTTTATTATTAGTGTTCCAAGAATAGTAGTATGGATCGTGCCCATTTGTTATTAGACATTGTGCTACATAATTTTCATATAGCATACCCAAGTTAGCATCTACAGAATCTAGAATTAAACGTTGATAAATATCTCTGCTTTCATTCATATCTGAAGAAAAGACAATAGAAGAGAAAAGACCGACATCATTTAAATACAATTTAAAAAATGATTCGTTTTTAGTCATTTCAAATCCGAGTTTGGGATCATTGCACTTATATACACAATATGCCATTTTTGATTCTTTAAGTTTTTCCAACGTATCAACAATTAAAACTGAATCAGCTCTTTCATTGATGGAAGATAAATTGAATCTAGTGTTATGCTTAGATAGCATTGATGGTATACTCTTCCACATAGTATAACATTTGGTGTTAAACTTGTTGTCTATCTTTTTCAAATCATCTTCATAGAGTTTTAAAATATTATGTTTTATTTTGTCAACAGCATAAAAATCATTGGTTTCAATATATTTATCTATCGCCTGAGGCATACCACCAATTGCAAGATATAATCTGAATGTCTTTATAAATACTTGATGATTCAATGCACTTTGATTAACATTCCTGTTGTTAAATATTGTTTTTATGTTTTCCAACTCATATTCGCTACCAATTGCCCACAAAAACTCTTCATAATCCATTGAATACATTTCAATTCGTTCTTCTTCAGATGGTATTAAGATGTCTTTGGTATTCTCCTTTATGGAAACCAATGAGCCCGTTTCAACAAAATGATATCTTCCATCCTTAACCAAGTGTTTGATTGCTTGTCTTGCTTTGGGACAAAATTGAATCTCATCAAATATAAAAAGACTTCCTTCAGGCATTGGACTGCGTCTTAAAGACAAAAAGAGATTTCTGTAGAAAACGCTCATGTCTGAAAGATCTTCAAATATAGATTTAAATGATTCAGGCTGAATAGAAAAATCTATGGTCTGATAATCTGGATATTCATTTTTACCAAATTCCTCGGCAATTGTTGATTTTCCAATCCTGCGAGCTCCTTCAATTAATAGTGCGGTCTTTCCGTTTGAATTTGACTTCCACGACAGCAATTCATTATATATTTTTCTTTTAAACACAAAAAGCACCATCTTTCCTAGATACTTCGCTTGTATCATATCACATATTTGCAAATATATCAATATGGTTTATTCCAATATTTGCAAAAATATCGGTATTAATATACCTATAATTTGCAAAAATATCACTTTAAAATATGTCACGATTTGCAAAAATCTGATTTTGATTGTACTAGTTTGTAGTAGTCAAGAAAAGTAGACACAAAAAATGTTTTTTTTAATTTTTGTTTTTTAAAAGTTGACACACGCCACATTTTTATCGCATTTGTTTTTTCAAAAGTGGACATTTAGAGTATTTTTTTGAATTTTCAATTTTCAAAAGTGGACATGGTCCCAGAACAAAAAAACACTCCAAAACATACAATATCGGTATGTCCAGGAGTGTAATTTTTTACAAATAATATTCTTTATACCACTCTGCGAATTTCCTCAGGCCTTCTCTTAAAGAAGTTGAAGGTTTGAATCCAAAATCTCTTTCAAGATCAGATGTGTCAGCGTAAGTAATAGGAACATCTCCCTGCTGCATAGGAACGAGTTTTTTGTGAGATTCGAAGTCATAATCTTCACTAAGCACTTTTGCTCTAACCAACTCTTCGGATAGAATCTTCACAAAATCAAGGAGGTTTTCCGGATTATTGTTTCCTATGTTATATACTCTATATGGCGGTATAGGTAATCCATCTTCACCATTCTTCTTTTCCGGAGCGCTCTGCATAACTCTCTTTACTCCCTCAACTATATCATCAACGTATGTAAAGTCTCGTTTGCAATTGCCATAATTGAAGATTTGAATGGTTTCACCTTTTAACAGTTTATTTGTAAAACTGAAATATGCCATGTCGGGTCTTCCGGCAGGACCATAAACAGTAAAGAATCTAAGTCCGGTTGATGGAATGTTGTATAACTTACTATATGCATGTGCAAATAATTCATTGGATTTTTTCGTTGCTGCATATAAACTAACAGGGTTATCCACTTTATCTTCTGTTGAATATGGAACCTTTTTGTTTGTTCCGTAAACTGAAGATGATGAGGCATATACAAGATGTTCAACAGGATTGTGTCTGCAAGCTTCCAGAATGTTATAAAAGCCTATGACATTGCTCTCTATATAAGCATCCGGGTGATCAATTGAATATCTGACACCTGCCTGTGCAGCCAAATTTACTACAACATCAAATTTGTATTCACTGAACAGATTGTCTATTAAAGACTTGTCGGACAAGTTGCCTTTTACAAATGTCCATGTGTTGTTTGAATATTCCTTTGACAGTTCTTCTATTTCTTTTAATCTGAATTCTTTTAAAGAAACATCGTAATAATCATTGCAGCTGTCAAAACCGACTATTTTTATATTATCAACAGTTCTGAGCAATTCTTTTACAAGATTTGCACCAATGAATCCGGCAGCTCCTGTCACCAAAACTGTCTTGTTACTTAAATCTACATTTTTATCAAGCATAATCGTTGTCCTTTTGGATTACAATACGCATCCTTTTGTTATTATCAAGTTGCCGTAGATTCTGTCTTCTCCCGTAATAACAACAGCATATGCATTTTTTGTTTTTTCGTAAAACTCAAATCTGTCTATATGACCGAGTTTTTTTCCTTCATATCTTGACCCAATTATTTGTTCAAATTCTGCCCATGCAGGTGGAGTGGGAACACCGCGTTTTTTGTCACTGTCTGTCATTTCCATTGCACAAACAGGATTTTCTGTATAAGCATAATCGAATGGGAAAATATCCAAAATTGCCTTTAATAAATCTCCGACATTTACACCAGGATATCTGAGTTGCCTTTCGTTGAGATTTCCGGGAAAATTTGCGTCTGCAATTACTATCGTGTCTCCGTGACCCATATCGCACAATATTTTCAGTAGGTCTCCTGTCAACAATTTGCTAACTTTTTCCAGCATTGTTCTTTCCTCCTATTTGGTCAAGCCTTTATATTCTTTTTTTACTTTCTCATAACTTTCAAGGTTACCTATATCATATCTTGATCCAGGCATGCACATCGCGTGAACTTTTGAGTTTTTGCAAAGCCATGCTATATAGCTGCCTGGTGCATCATATCCGCAACCTTCGTTCAAAGCATTCTCTATTTTTTTGCTGTCTTCCTTTGTATAGTAATAGAATGGAGGACAACACCAATGAGTCTTGGGAGTCGGCGACTTTTCAGTCATATCTGTAACCAAGTCATTTTCATCGATGGAAACAACCCCGCACTTGAGCAATTTTTGCATTGACTCTTCATAATACCTCATAATACAGGAAGTTTTCTTTTCCTTTATATATGATATGAATTTTGTCAAGCTGAAGTCAAGAACATTGTCGCCTGCAATAACAAGCATGTCTGAATCTATGTTCAATTTGTCAATTGCAAATTGGATATCTTTTACTGCTCCGAGCCTTGTTTCATTTGTTGAAGTTCCATCATCGACCACTGTTATTTTCTTGTCAGACTTTTCTGCCCACTCTTTGAATATTCCGGCAAATTTGTGATTGGAAATAACAACATATTCGTCTACTTCTTTAGAATTATCTATGTCATCAATGAGCCAGTCAAGAATAGTCTTTTCGCCGACCTTAAGCAAAGGCTTTGGAAAATTTTCTGTGAGAGGATAAAGCCTTGTTGCGTAACCTGCTGCCAATATTAAACACTTCATAATCTTACTCCATCAGCTGTGTGGCAAATATGCGCACTGTATTTACCTTTCATCTCAGGGAAAGCATCAAGATATTGCTTTTCAACATTAGCTAAAATACTCTCTTCATAATCTGGATCAATCAATGCCATGCAGCATCCTTTGAATCCGGCTCCTGAGAATCTTCCGCCGTATATACCCTTTGTTTTGGTCATTATCTCATAAAGCTTTATAAGTTCATCTGATCCCGTCTCCCAGTTTTCAATTGAACTTCTGCCGCTTTCAAAAGATAATCTTCCATATTCTTCAATGTCTCCTCGTCTCCAGGCCTCTGCACCCTTTTCAACTCTGAAATACTCAGTGTACCAGTGTTCTGCCCTTTTTGCCCAGTTGACAGGAAGCTTGTCCTTGTATTTTAAATAAACATCATATGGAACATCTCTTAGGTTGGTTTCTTCAAATTTGCCGTATTCCATTCCGGCCAAGGCTTTCAATGCATATGCTGCGCTTCTGCATTCATCTACACGCATATTGAATTTAGATGATGCAAGAGATCTTTCAAGACCTGAAAAGAAGATTGCTATCTCATACTTTTTCATATTCTCAGGCGCTTGTATGTTTTCATAAGTACCATCTTTCAAATCCATGAAAAGCAATTTATCTTTTTTACAATATACTTCGCAAGACTGGTCAAGTTTTCCGCAAGAAACACCGACATATTTGTTTTCTGCTTCTTGGGATATTGTTATCAACTCTTCTTTGGAGAGCTTAATTCCGTTTATTGTTGAAAGAGCATAAAGGAATGAAATGATAACAGCAGCTGAAGAAGAAAGACCACCTATTGGCAATTCTCCGTCAATAACAGCACTAAGACCAACTCTTAATGGATATCTCTTAAACAATGCTATTGTTGCACCCCTCAAGTGATCTGCCCAGTCGTTTTCCTTGTCTTTAGGAACTTCCATTACGTGCCATTGAGCACGCTTAGGAAACTGAAGTGAACGTATTTCTATAATACCATTCATTTTGGGTCCGTACGCTATATATATTCCTTTATCTATAGTAAAACCGGTAATCTTGCCAAGCTGATGGTCAGAGTGAGCACCAATAGGACATATCCTGTACGGAGTGAAAATTACGTTTTCAGGCTCACGCATATATGTCAATTTGAATTGTTCTCTAACTCTGAAATCTGCTCCCTCCGGAGTATATTCAATTGTAGTGTTCTTTGAGTTTACATTCTTCTTGACTTCTATTGATGCTTCTTTTGTTCTGCCATCTGCCGGCAACTCAGCATTGCTTGGGATTAACCAGGTTTTACCGGATTTCTTAGCCATTGGGATTCTCGAATTTCTGCAAAGAAGCGTAACTCGTCTCTCTGTAACTCCCCACTTTTTTGCTATTTCATGTACTTCTAAATATTCCATATTATCTCCTAACGATTTTTTGCAAGGAGAATGTTATCACAACAAACAATTTATGTCAATATATATCGTGATATTTGTTTTATTTTTCAATTTGTTTTACAACTTTTGCAAAACTCATTCAACTCAATTATGAATGAGTGAATGAGTTTTGTGAATTAGTTTACTGGTTTTATGAATTAGTTTATATGTTTTTTGAAATAGTTGACAATATTTGTGAAATAGTTAACATGTTTTGTGAAATAGTTTCAATGTCTTCGAAAACAACATAAACCACACAATTAATTTAAGAGACTTATTAATTGTGGAAAGGTCATTACAAACAACCAATCCACAAACAAACTGAAATACTTTCCAAATATATAGAACATGGGTCGCTCTCGCGACCCATGCCATTTACTATTCTCTTTTAAATTAATAATTCTCTGCGCTTACTTCGAAGAATGACTTAGGATGAGCACATACTGGGCAAACTTCAGGTGCTTTTGTTCCTACTACTACGTGTCCGCAGTTTCTGCACTCCCAAACTTTTACTGTAGATTTTTCGAATACCTGGCTTGTTTCGATGTTCTTGATAAGAGCTCTGTATCTTTCTTCATGTCTCTTTTCAATTGCGCCAACCATTCTGAACTGAGCTGCAAGACCTTTGAAGCCTTCTTCTTCAGCTGTCTTAGCAAATTCTTCATACATGTCTGTCCACTCGTAGTTTTCACCATCAGCTGCAGCGTTGAGGTTAGTTACAGTATCGCCTATTCCGCCTAAAGCTTTGAACCAGAGTTTAGCATGTTCCTTTTCGTTATTAGCTGTTGCTTCAAAGATAGCTGCAATCTGCTCATATCCTTCTTTTCTTGCTACTGATGCAAAATATGTGTATTTATTGCGCGCCTGTGATTCACCTGCAAATGCTGCCTGCAGGTTCTTTTCTGTTTTTGTTCCCTTGAGTTCCATGTTTATTTCTCCTTTTTCAATTGTGTTTATGTTAATTGCTTTATTATTTTCTACATCATCTATTTTTTCAAAATCTACTGCGCCATGTTTGCATATAGGACAAACAAAATCTTTGGGCAATTCTTCTCCCTCATATATGTAGCCGCAAATCTTACATCTCCAACCTTTAACTATTGACTTTTCAGGCTTTGGCTTTATATATTTCTGGTAATATGTGTATGTAACTGTTTCTTCGCTTGACAATGTTTTTGCATCTGTAACTTCAGCTGTAAACAGTGTATGGGTTCCGAAATCCGTCTCATTTGTCACTTTAAATGAAAGTACTGCATTGGTGTTATCCGTAACATAGGCAAGACCATTATCTGTTTTAGCTATTGGTGCGAACCCTTTAATCTTTTCATTATCTCTTCCCGATTGAAATCCAAAATGTTTTATCAACTCAAAAGGAACGGACTTTGTCAAAACAGACACATTAAATACTCCCGACTTTTTAATCAAGTCATGAGTGTAATTGTTCTTATTGACCCCAATGATGCATCTCAATGGATCAGATGTAATTTGCATAAGAGTATTGATCACGCATCCATTATCTTTGTCTCCATCTTTGGATGTGAGAATATACAGACCATACCCTATATTAAAAAGCGCTTTGTTGTCCATAAGTAACCTTTTCTCAACAACTCATGTGAAGTCATTGTTTAAATAATTTGTGCAATGTCCATATATATGAATTATATATTTTAATTCGGTTTTAGTCAACAATAACAACAATTGAAACATAATGTATCACAAGAAATTGAATTTCACATTTTTAAGTTCACAAATTCTCTATAGTAGTCTTGCATTTAAGGTAATATGTTAAAGCAACACTTATAACTCCGAGCAAAGATATTAAAGATCCAAATAATATAATTACAACTCGACCTACTCCTTCCATGTATCCCATGTCAAAAGCAAAATCAGCAAAGTATAATATACAAATGGATAAAGTAAACAGACACGCCAATATGATCCAAACAATTGAAGTCAATGTGCTTTTCCACATTTTGGTGTGAAAAACATAAGATAATATATGAAATACTGCAAAAACAGCAAAAATGATTGTCAAAGATATCTTTTCAGTATTATACATCATGGTATTTATTACAGCATAAACTACACCGAAAACACCTGAACACAATAAGTATGCTGAGTATATACTGTCCGAAATACTTTCATTTGTATATACGGATAAACAATACAAAAAGAGCAACAATCCAAAAAACAATCTCGAGCCGTATTGAAAGATATCTGATATATATTCTAAATGAATCAGACCGGCAATTCCCGAATATATTAAACAAGCCGCCCCGATCGCACTGAACATCGATAGTAGGGTGGCTGATTTAGATATTTTCTTGTATTTTTCTAAATTATTAAACATGTGAGTAACAATTAAATATGAAGAGCTTTTGCTCTTTCGGCTGTCTTTTTGCTATATACTTCGTTTAGTTTCTGTCTGCCGTTTTCATATTGGAATTTATTAATTGCACCTCTGTCAAGCAATATCTCAAGAGTCTGCGCCTGTTTTTCGTAGAGTTCTTCATTGCTTATTCTTTTGTTTTCTTCTTGTTCTATTGTTTCTCTGAGATTCCAGTTCATAATAAATAAGAAGTTTCATGCTATTTCAGATTTTATCCAAAAACCTTCAAAACCTGTAAAAAAGCCCGTTTTTCGATGTTTTTTATACGTTTTCCACATTATACATTTGTATAATGTTCAAAACTCTCATCTGTTTTAAACGGCTCTGAAATTGCTTTTTAAACTCCCCTGCGCCTCCTCTTCTTACACTTTCCGCTAAAAAGTATAACACACAAAATTATCTTTTTCAATTCAACAATCTCAGATAAATGCCAAAAAAATATACATAATTTGGTATATATTTTTGGCATTTTTGACAAGCGATTTTTTCAGGTAGAAATTAAGATACACTATATGGAATTTCAATTTCCTATTTTTCTTCTGTACTTTTTTCTTATCTCTTTGTAATTCGGAACATATTTTTCGACCAAATGCCAAAATCTTTGTGAATGATTTTTCTCTTTCAAGTGGGCCAGTTCGTGTACTATAACATACTCAATAAATTCAATTGGCGTGCTTGCCAAGTTAAGGCTGAAATGAATCTTTCCAGATTCCGGTCTGCAATTGCCCCACATTGAATTCATTTTCATTACCTTCCATTCGGATGGGTAAAGATTCATTTTATCTGACCAGATCGGGAGCAGTTTTTCAATCATAATATCGGTTGTTTTTTTGTACAACTTATCTTTCAGCTTGTTTGTTATCTCCGGTGTTGCGTCGCCTTTTGTGGTTATGTGTACAACACTGCCATCAAAGAAAATATCGTTTTTGCTTCCGTGATAGTATGACACAGGATATTCTTTTCCCAAGATCATAATTGAATCCGGGATTTGTCCTATTTGTGCCCTGTTGTTTTTTAAAGCTTCAGTCCTTTTATCTATTATCCAATCTGCTTTTGAATTCACAAAATCTTCTATTCTTTTTTCATTGCAATTGTATGGCGCTGTGACAATTACTTCGCCATTTCTTTTCACCCGTATGTATATGTTTTTAATTCGTTTCTTGATGATCGAAATCTCAATTCCGTGTACAAACATGCATGAATTCTCACTTACTCATTCTTTGTTGAATATATTAGCACATTTTTGTTTCCTTTGTATCAGATATTTGTAAATAGGACAATTAATCTCATCGTGGTTGTAAAAAAAGAGTGAACATAATATAATTAATAGTTGCAAGAATTAATATATATTGTACGGAGGAAACACTGTGAACAGAGAAACAGTTGAAAAAATATATGCCGGCTGGCTTGGCAAAACCATTGGTGTAATACATGGCTCACCTATTGAAGGAATGGGTTATTACAAAATAAATGAACTATACGGCGAGATTTCGGATTACCTAGTTAAGTATGAAGATTATGCTTCAGATGATGATTTGAATGGTCCTTTGTTCTTTTTAAAGGGAATGGAAGACGGAAAAAAGGGGCAAAACACAAAAGCACAGGATGTTGCTAATGCCCTTTTGAATTATGCTCCGTATGAACATTCATTCTTCTGGTGGGGCGGATATGGAAAATCTACCGAGCACACTGCATACCTGAATCTCAGAAACGGCATACCGGCTCCGAGAAGCGGAAGCATTGCGCAGAACGGTGCAACTGTTGCTGAACAAATAGGCGGTCAGATTTTTATTGACACTTGGGGATTGGTTTCTCCGGGCAATCCTGACTTAGCAGCTAAACTAGCTAAAGAAGCAGCCAGTGTAACTCATGACGGAAACGGCATCTATGGTGGTATTTTCGTTGCTGTTTGTGTAAGTCTTGCGTTCATTGAAAACGATATAAGAAAGATAATTGACAGAGCATTGAAATATATTCCATCTGATTGTGAATACGCAAGAGTTGCCAATGCGGTTTTAAAATTCCACGATGAAAACCCGGATGACTGGAGAGCATGTTATCTCATGCTCAGAGAAAACTTCGGTTATTCCAAATATCCCGGCAACTGCCATATAATTCCAAATGCAGGTGTAGTAGTACTCAGCCTTGTTTACGGAAACGGCGACTACTCTGACACTATAAACATAGGAAACATGTGCGGTTGGGATACAGACTGCAATGTCGGAAATGCTGCATCCATTGTGGGCGTAATGGTCGGACTCAAAGGTATAAAGAAAAAATGGAGAGATCCTGTCCACGATTTTCTTGTATTCTCTTCATGCCTTGGTGCACAGAACATCCAGGATATTCCTGAAGGCGCTCTCTACATAGCAAAACTTGCTTGTGACATAACAAATGACACGCTTCCGGAACCATATAAATCGGCCTATGAAATGGGACACAGATCTTGTCACTTTGAATTCCCTGGTTCTACACATTCAATCAGAACTAGAGTTGAAGACAAAGAAGGCAATGTGCTGAGTTCAACAAATGTTTCTACTGTTTGCAATACCAAAGAAGAATCAAGAACCGGAAAGAGATCACTCAAGATTTCTTTAAGCGACTTGAATAAAGAAAGTTTGTCATACATTTACAAGAAGACTTATTTAAACCAGAGCGACTTTACAGATTCAAGATATGACCCGAGTTTTTCACCAATTGTTTATCCAAATCAAACAATATCCCTCAGTCTGAAATTGCCTGATGGTTCAGACGATGTATATGCATCCGTTTATGTTAAAGACAGAAGAAGCGGTGTTGTATATGAAAGCAAAAAGACAAAGCTTTCATGCGGCGGTTGGGCAGATCTGGAATATAAAATACCAAAAGTCCCGGGACTTCTTGTCTTTGAAATCGGTGCTGTAATTAGAACGACAAAGCGCTCAACAAAAGACGTCACTATATATCTTGATGACTTAAAGGTATCAGGAAAACCGGATTATTCACTCGACTTTTCAAAAGAAAAATTCGAAATCTGGAGAGGCGCAAGAGGAGAAGTCAGCCAAGTAACAAAACTTAAAGGTATCATTTATCTTGAAAATGGTGAAATGAACCTCTCATGTGCAGATTTTACTGAAGCTTACACAGGAGATACTGATTTTTCAGACTATTCTTCCACGTTCACATTTACTCCTTCTTTTGACGATGCTTCATACGGAGTAAATGTCAGAGTTCAGGGAGCAATGAGATCTTACAGAATTGCCTTGAACCGTGACAATACAATTTCAATTGAAAAAAATGAGTATGGATATAAAACTATTGCGTGCAAACCATTCAACTGGCAGGCAGGCAAAGAATACACAATAAAAGTCACTGCAAAACAAAATGTGATTAAAGCCGAGTGTGACGGAACTAAGTTGTCTTATACAGACAATGATAATCCATATTTGAATGGAGCTGTAGGCGTTTCACTCGTTGGCGGAGCACATGTTAAAGTTAAAAAAATAACAGTTAAAGGACTCTGATAATTGTCATGTTAGAAACAATTAACGGTCCGCAGGATTTAAAAAATCTGGATACAAAACAACTAGATGAATTAGCTCAGGATATACGAAAGCTTATTCTCAATACCGTATCTGAAAACGGCGGACACTTGTCTTCAAATCTTGGCATGGTAGAAGCTACCATCGCTTTGCATAAAGCTTTTGATTCCCCAAACGACAAGATTATCTTTGATGTTGGGCACCAATGTTATGCTCATAAAATACTGACAGGCAGAAAAGATTCTTTTTCAACCCTGAGAACTTATGGTGGAATTTCAGGTTTTACAAACAGAAATGAAAGTGAGCATGATATCTTTTTCGAGGGGCATGCAGGTACTTCTCTGTCCAGTGCTCTGGGTATTGCAGAAGCAAATAAGATAAACGGAATTGACAATTACACAGTTGCCGTTGTCGGTGATGCTTCTTTTTCAAATGGTGAATTTACAGAAGCAGTAAACAACTGCAATCACAAAGATTTGAAACTTATTATTGTGTTAAATGACAATGATATGTCAATTTCAAAAAACACAGGCAGCCTGCACAATTATTTTTCAAAAATCCGTGCAAGCAAAAAGTACATAAAATTCAAAAGATCTCTTGAGTATCACCTGTCAAAAATACCAGGTATAGGAAAAGGTATTGCAAAATTCTTTAAGATTATCAAAGACTTCTTTAAACGTATTTTTGTAAAGCCCACACTGTTTGAGAGTTTAGGTCTTGACTATATAGGCCCGGTAAATGGACATAGTATTTCCGATGTTTCAAAAGCTTTGGAAGCTGCTAAAATTCATGAAAATGTTTGTCTTGTTCACATAATAACAAAGAAGGGCAAAGGATATTCGTTTGCCGAAGAAAAGCCGGACAAATTCCACTCAATAAGCCGTTTTGATCTGGAAACAGGAAACACAATTGAATCAACAAGCAATTTTTCTGAAGAATTCGGTAAACACCTGTGTGAAATTGCCCAAGCCAATGATAAGGTTTGTGCTATTACTGCAGCTATGTGTGATGGAACTGGATTAACTGCTTTTAAAGAAAAATATCCTGACAGATTTTTTGATGTAGGTATATCAGAAGAACATGCAATTACTTTTGCTTCTGGCATGTCATCTAGTGGCTGCGTTCCCGTTCTCGCAATATATTCAACTTTTATACAAAGAGGGGTAGATCAGATTATTCATGATGTGTCTATTCAAAACATGCCTCTTGTTCTTGTGTTGGATAGAGCCGGTCTTGTTCCAAATGATGGAATAACACATCAAGGTATTTTTGATTTTTCACTTTTGTCTGCAATTCCGAGATTGAATATTTACTCTCCAGAAAAGTATTCTGAAATGAATAAACTTCTTGACAGAAGCGTGCAGGAAAAATCCATTTCCGTTATTCGCATACCTAAAGGTTCCGAAAATGAGTACCAACACTTTTTGGATACCGAATACACTGACGATTTGAGTATGGAATACACAGTTAATTCAGAAAGTGCAAATGTAGTCATTCTGACATATGGCAGGCTCTCTGCAGTAGCTCATGGGGCCGCCGAATTATTAGTTGGAGAGTGCAACACTGGTGTGGTTAAGCTTGTACAAATTAATCCAATCAATTATGGCAAGCTGGCTGAACTGACTAAAAACGCAGACCTCATTTATGTTCTTGAAGAAGGAATAAGAGCCGGAGGTGTAGGCGAAAAAATAGCTTACAACTTCTGCAATTCGGAAAAGAAAGTATTGGTACACTCAATAGATAATTATGTCGAACACGGAAAGCTTGATGACATAATGAAAGAATGTAAGTTTACAAAAGAAAATGTTTCATCAAACATAAAAAAAGCATTGAGAGGAGTCAAAAAGAGAAAATGAAAAAAATATTGGTAATAGGCAGCCTTAATATGGATTTGGTAGTTAAAGTTGACCACACTCCCGCAACAGGCGAGACAATAATAGGCTCTTCTCTGGATTATGTTCCCGGTGGAAAAGGAGCAAATCAGGCATATACAGCAGGAAAACTCCATTCTGATGTTACAATGCTTGGCGCAGTCGGAGATGATGCAAATGGTCAGGTACTGGTAAAAAATCTGAAAAATGCAGGTGTTGATGTTTCAAGGATTATGGTAAAAAAGAATACTCCTTCAGGAACTGCCTTGATTACTGTAAATAAAGAAGGAAATAACGCCATTACCGTCGTTTCAGGCAGCAATGGCAAAGTCACAATTGAAGATATAGACAACAACATGGATTTGATTGAGAATTCAGATATTGTCGTAATGCAGATGGAAATACCGATAGATACAGTGGTCTATGTGGCAAAAAAAGCCAAGAGTTTAGAAAAAACAGTGTTTTTAGACCCTGCTCCAGTACCAAAGGAATTTCCTTATGAGATTCTTCCATACTTGGATTTCATAAAACCAAATGAAACGGAAGCAGCTATGCTTACCGGAATTAAGGATACTCTTTCATCATACAAAGAAGCTGCAGATAAATTGAGAAAACAAGGTGTCAAGAATGTAGCTATTACGCTCGGTAAAGAGGGAGTTTATCTTGATTCAGAAGAATGCGGCAAAACAAAAATAGATGCAATTGATGTTAAAGTAGTTGATACAACAGCAGCGGGCGACTCGTTTACTGCTGCAGTTGCATTTGCGGTTTCAAATGGAAAAGATTACAAAACAGCAGTAGATTTTGCAAACAAGGTTTCAAATGTAACTGTAACTAAGGCCGGAGCTCAAACATCTGTTCCGACTTATGAGGAAGTAAAAGAATTCTATGGAGAAGATCCTGGTATTATTTAAAACTCAATTATATTACGATTTGGTTGTATAGTGTGCCATCCAGAAAGACGCCCCCACAATAGGTGGAGACGTCTTTTTTAAGCTCATAAAGATTGTAAAAAAATATTTATTTCCTCCAATAAGTGCTATATAATAATAGTTACTGGAGGAAATATTATGATTTTCAACATCGAAGAGCTAAAGCATAAGTATTCCAATTGTGACAATATATTTCAAAAGATTAAGGGTGAAATAAACAAAGAAAATCTTTACAAAATCAAAAGAGGTCTGTATTCTGATTCATTGAATGAGAATCGCTTTTTCATAGCTAATACAATTTTGTCTCCATCCTATATTTCTTTTGAAACGGCACTGTCGTTTTATGATCTGATACCGGAAATGGTAGTATCAATAAAATCAGCAACTTATTGTGTAAACAAAACAAAATCTTTCACCAACGGATTTGGAACATTTATATATAACGATGTCAATAAGAAGGCATATCCTTATGGAATAGATGTTTATGAAGAAAATGGAACAAAGATATTGATTGCATCAAAGGAAAAAGCTTTGACCGATACAATTTACATGGTTTCACCCAGAACCAGCATGAAAGAAATAGAAGAATTATTATTTGATGATTTCCGGATAAATGAGGAAGAGTTCGACAAACTTGACAAAACAAAAATCATCGAATTATGTGGTTTGTATGGAAGTACATCATTGAAGCATCTTATTAAATACTTGAACAGAGGTGGTGTTAAATGATTAACAATTACATAAAAGAACAACTTGACAAGAATAACGTTAATTCAATTGATTCTTTGAAAAATATAATAAGAGAAGAAGCTCAAAAAATCATTCTCTATTCCCTTAGCAAAACCAATTTTTTCAACCATGCTGCATTCTATGGCGGAACGTGTTTACGACTTTTCCATAATTTGGACAGATTTTCTGAAAATCTTGATTTTGCTGTGACTGAAAATAATTCGAAAATAGACTTAAACAATTACGTAAGTATTTGTGTAAAGCATCTGGAATCATACGGTTTTCAGACCACTGTCGCAACCAAGGATTCTTATGATAGTGGTGAAATACGAAGAAGGTACTTTAAAATTCCAATTTATGATATAACAAAAGAATATTTGAATGTTGAAACCAACAAAGAATTGCTTGTAACAATTAAAATAGAAGTGAGTACAATATATATTCCAAATGCAAAAATGGAAAACAAATTATTGGTAAGCCCGTTATTTGCAAGCATTAAATGCTATGATTATCCAACACTGTTTTCAGGTAAATTGAATGCTCTGTTGTCAAGAGCATGGAGACAAAGAGAAAAAGGCAGAGACTATTATGATTACATGTTCTACTTGTCTCATTCAGTGAAATTCAACATGGAATACTTAAAAAGCAAATTAAAAGTGTCGCTCGGTAGTGATTATGAACACATAAAAATAAACGATGTGAGAGAAATGGTAAGGAAAAAAATAGAAGAAACAGATTTTTCATCTGTCAGAAAAGATCTTGAACCATTCATTATAAATAGAGAGGCGTTTGAGAGTATTTCCAAAGAACTATTTGTTGAATCCGTTTATCTTTTGGATTGCGAGTGAATAACTCATAAATGAAATCACTAGTGTTTCCGTCAATTTTAAAAAAACACGATAATGATGTGTACCCTCTTTTGATGTGTACCCTCTTTACTGGACAAGTAAAGAGGGTACACATCATTTCGGTTTCTTATGCTTTTACTGTAAGAATTTTGAGTCATATTCCTGTTCGTTGAGCTTATATCCTTTGTGAATAAGAATATCTGCCTTGAGAGCCACCAGATTTATATCTGTATTCGTTATTTTTGCAATTCTTTCGGTATCATATCCTTTATATACATATTCAAGCATTCTGGCATCGGATATGAGCAAGGATGCGGCAAACACATTTGCCTCATATTCCCTTCTGGTGTTCATATCATACAACTCAAATTCTTGTATAAATGCCTTTTCAGCTTCGGACTTGTGAAAAGTATCATGTCCCAATTCGTGAGCACAAACTATGTTTTGTTTGTTTTCATCCAATTTGGAATTTATGTAAATAAATCTGTTGTTCAACACAACAAGATACATTCCTTTTAATCTAACATAGTCGTCTCTGTATTTAATATGAATTCCTTTTTCCTGTGCGATTTTATAAGGATTTCTTGTTCCATATTTTCTGACAAAGTCTTCTGCTGTTTTTGCAATAAGAAGAGCGTTTGTCACTTATTATTTCCATCCTTATGAGAATATTTTTCTGTGTTTTCTTTTTTAGATTCCCAATATGCATCCATTATGGATCTCATAACAGCATCTTTATCATCTTCATCAAGCGACCCGCCTGCAAACAATCCAGATATTTGTTTTACAAGACTCTCTGCCTGATTTCTTCCTCTGCTTCCATATTTTTCTTCAGCATCGGCAATAAAATCTTCTTCTTCGCCTATAAAGTACATTTTATCTGTTCCGAATATCTCTGCCAATTTGTAATATATTTCTCTTTTTCTTGGATAGAGACCTTCTTTTTCATACCCTGTTATAGTTCTTGTTGTGACCCCAAGCAACTCTCCGAGTTCCTTCTGGGTCATTTTTTTATTTGTTCTTTCAATTCTTACTTTCTCACTGAATTTCATATTATATCTCCAATTTAGAAATTTATTTTCCTATTTTCATATTGACAAACGAAATTTAATTGCGTATAATCATAATCACAAAGAAAACACGCAATTTAATTTCGTATCTATATTACACCACAAGAAACTCAATGTCAAGATAGAAATGGAGGCAAAAAGTGAGAACGATACTTCACTGCGATATGAATAATTTCTTTGCTAGTGTTGAATGTGCAATGAATCCTTCAATTAAAGGAAAACCGGTTGCTGTATGTGGCAGTGTTGAAGACAGACATGGTATAGTTTTAGCTAAAAACTATCTTGCAAAAGAATATAACGTAAAAACCGGAGATGCCGTTTGGCAAGCAAAACAAAAGTGTCCTGACCTTGTAGTTGTAAATCCTCATTATGACCTATACATGAGATACTCCAGGCTTGCAAGAAATATATACAATGAATATACAGATAAGGTGGAACCATTCGGAATAGATGAGTGTTGGCTCGATGTTACAAGCTGCAAAGAAATCGACGGAGATGGAAAACAAATCGCTGACATATTGAGACAAAGAATAAAATATGAGCTTGGACTGACAATATCTGTAGGTGTTTCATTTAACAAAATATTTGCAAAACTCGGTTCCGATATGAAAAAGCCTGACGCGGTTACCGTAATAAAACAGGAATCATTTAAAGAACAACTATGGCCACTTCCGGCTGATTCACTGCTCGGAGTTGGAAGAAGAACGTCAAAAGCATTGAGCTATATGGGAATAGAAACAATAGGGCAACTCGCAAATTGTCCTGACAGTATCTTAAGAAAAAAATTCGGAATTGTCGGAATAAAATTGAAATCATATGCAAATGGACTGGATAATTCAGCTGTCACACAATCAGATTATGTTTACCCCGTTAAGAGCATTGGTTGTGGATTGACATTCAAGGAGGATATACAAAACAACCGAGATGCTGCGGTTGCAATATATAAACTCTGCGAAAAATTCGGATCAAAATTGAGGGAAGTGAAAAAAATAGCAAAGGGAATTTCCGTGACAATAAGGGACAACTCCTTACTTTGGAAAGAGTGGCAGACGAGCCTTCCCTACCCGTGTTCTTCCCCAAAAACAATTGCAGAACAGGCAATAAAGCTTTTCATTTCAAAATATTCTTGGGAAAGACCTATACGGTCAATAACAATAAGAGTAATACGACTTGTTTCAGAAGACGAACCAATTCAAATCAGTTTGTTTGACGAAATTCAAAATGAAATTAAAAACGAAAAACTTGATTGCACTATGGAAATTTTAAAGAACAGATTCGGAAACAGAATCATTCAGCCGGCTGCATTTATGAAGATGAATTATCTGCCGGACAGCGTTGTCTTCTCTTCGCTTCCGGCTCCACAATATGTTTGAAAAGGAGATTAAATCATGTCGCAAAAAGTATATGTTAGAGTTCACGCATCGTTCAGTCCGGAAGGCGGTGTTCTTCCTATAAGTTTCTTTTGGAAAGACGGCCATCAATACAAGATTGACAGAGTGACAGATGTTAGAATGGCTGCTTCAACAAAAGTTGGCGGATGCGGAATGAGATACACTATAACCGTAGGAGGTCGGTCCAACTATATATTCAGAGAGGATGACAGATGGTTTATAGAAACAAAAGACGTGAACAGCTGACAAAAGAATGTGAAAATATATCAGATAATCTATTGAGATGCTTTCTCAAAAATGAGTATGGAGAAAACAAACCGATAGATATAGCAAAAATGGCAGTTAGTTTTTTCAATTTGAACATTGAATATGGAAAGCTATCTTCGGATTGTTCAGTTTGCGGAATAATATCAGACAATAATATGAGTATAGAGCAAGATATGAATAATTACGGGAGAGTGAGATTCACAATTGCACATGAATGCGCGCACTTTGTAATTAATAAGACATTAATAAATCAAAAAGATCATATTTGTTTTGA
>JAEEKG010000020.1 GCA_016282315.1 Clostridiales bacterium
ACAGCTGCTACTACAACTGCTACAGAAAAAGACACTACAGCTGCTACTACAACTGCTACAGAAAAAGACACTACAGCTGCTACTACAACTGCTACAGAAAAAGACACTACAGCTGCTACTACAACTGCTACAGAAAAAGACACTACAGCTGCTACCACAACTGCTACAGAAAAAGACACAACAGTTGGTACTACATGGACTGCTCCAACGACAACAACAGTTCAAGCTGTTGAAACAACAACTCTTCCTGTATTTGCACGTTTTGACTTCGGTACAAAAACATATGCTGAACATGAAGGTTTGACAAGCCATGATTATTTGACAGAAGTTCTTCTTTACGATAGCACAGCAATAATGATTGATTTTGCTGATGACTATTGGGATATCTGGACAATGAGTGGTTATGACCCAGATGCTGTTACTTTTGAAAACGGCCAGCTCAAAAACATGAGATTTGCTGTTATATTCAATGATCTTGTAACATTTGATTTTGATGATGAAATCATCCATGGTTGGGGTTCATACGTAAAAGCACCTTATGCTACACCAACAGAAAAATCTGAGTGGCAAGGTACACATCAGTACATGCAGGTAAGAATGGTAAACAATACTTCAAATAACATTTGGGGTATCAGATACATCAACACAGGTGATGGTACTTACTATACAACAGAAGTAATCGGAAACCTCTACCTCCAGGGTGGTGAACCAACAGCTGCTGATGATTACAGAAGAGAATGCACACCTTCAAATGAATGGGCTACATACACATACGACCTCATGCTCGTAGGCGGAATCGCATCCGGACGTGGCTGGAGTGCAGTAAGTGGAAAAGTTGCTTTTGATCAGGGCGTAGACAACTATTTCGATGCAAAAGCTATGTGCTATGCAAAGGGTGATGTTGGAGGCAACAATATTTCTTGGCAGCCAAGAAAATCTTTCACAGCTCTTGAATTCAACTTCTTCGGTGGCGTTTACACATATGCTTATGACACAAATAGTGAATGGGACGAAGCAACAGCTAAAGCATGGGAAACAGCTCAAGAACACCTTAAGCTTGCTTGTGATACACGTGCCAACATTAAAGCAGGTATGAACGTTAAAGTTGACTACATTATCTTCGGTTGTTCACAAGAACAGCTTGACAACTGGAAGAGCTACATGGAGCAGGATGCTTAATTGAATTTTCTTAACATAAAAAAACAGGTTCCGAAATCGGAACCTGTTTTTTTATGTGGTTTACCCGCCAAGCCGTGTGTGGCATATTGACACCCTGCAACTGCAAGGTTGGTTTTCTCAAGAATTGATTAGTGCTCCCAACATCCGCAATAGCGGGAGGTATGCTTCACACAATTCCAATGTGAAATCCATTTAATATCTGTAGGTTCAATACAAGCACATCACGCGAGAGGCAGGAAAAAGTTCTATTTGTTATCGTCTGTGGATTTGTCTATGTCGATTTCTGAAAAGAATTCGTCTTCAATAATGTCAGCAACTCTTTCATACTCATCATCGTCATCAATGGTAACCAAAGTTACATCATCTTCTCCGTTGTCTTCTTCAACCTTCATAATTACATATTCACCCTTGTCATTGTCTTCAAGAGGATACATAGCATAATATACAACGCCGTCAATTTCTTTTTCTGCAAGAATTTCAAACTGGTATTCTTTGCCGTCATCATCTGTCAATGTGACTATTCCGTTATCGTTTTCTTCTTCCGGTACTTTCTTTTCGTCAATCATGTTTTATTCTCCATTCGGTATATTTGTCATATATATTTTAATTGTTATTCTTAGTTAGGTCAACCACTTATTTGTTCGGATTGATGAACTTCCAGTATCCCTTGAAATAGGTCACTCCTGACAATATAGTCATTACTGTTGAAAATACCATTGTGAAATACAAAGCAATATATATTGCAATCGGACACAAATAGACAAAAGGATAACAAACTATTGCAAGCACAACAAAAGTTGTCTGGCTGCCTGTTTTTATCTTTCCGAAAATGTTTGCAGGAATCACTATCTTTTCATCACTTGACGCAACAACCAATCTTAAAGATGTAACAGCCAGTTCTCTGAATATAACTATTACAGTCATACAAAACAGACAATAGCAATATACTTTTTTAGATACATCATCTTCCGTCAATGAGAGTGAGTCAATAAAGCACAGTGTTATAAGACCTGAAATAACTAGGAACTTGTCCGCCAAAGGATCCAAGAATTTTCCGAAATCCGTAATGAGGTTTCTTTTTCTGGCTATTTTTCCATCAGCCATGTCAGTCAGAGCAGCTGCCAAAAATACAATTGCCGCAATGACTCTGTTCCAAGGAGCTATTCCGAAATCACATATCAAAAACAACAGAACAACAGGGACCATCAATAATCTTATTATAGTAAGTTTATTGGGCAAATTGAGTTTAGACATTTGGTTCTCCCTCCCCCATTGCTTCTCCTAAAAGGTCGTAGTCGATTATTTCCTTGACCAAAACTTTAACAAAATCTCCGGGCTTTGGCTTCTTTTGATTTGGCTTGTTCAAGAAGAAGACTTTTGTATCTATATCCGGAGCATCATGTTCTCCTCTTCCGAAATAAGCTCCGGAAGCCTTATCAAAACCTTCACAAAGAACTGTTATTTCTTTGCCAATCATCGATTCATTATACACAGACATGATTTCCATTTGTTCTTTCATTATTATATCATATCTGTTCTGCTTTACCTGTTCATCTATCTGATCAGGCAAATCATATGCTTTTGTACCCTCTTCTCTGGAAAAAGCAAAAGCACCAAGTCTTTCAAACTTCTGCTCTTTTACAAATTGACACAATTCTTCAAAATCTTGTTCGGTCTCTCCGGGGAAACCAACCATAACTGTAGTTCTGATACAAATATTCGGAACAGCTTTTCTGATTCTTTCAATAGCGCTCCTTATTGTTTTTGAACCGCCATGTCTGAACATTCTTTTCAATACGGAATCAGATATGTGTTGAATTGGTATGTCTATGTATTTAAGCAATCTGTCATTCGTTCTGAATTCTTCTATAAGTTCATCAGTCAATTTGTCCGGATAACAATAAAGCAATCTAAGCCATGGGATATTTGTCTCTTTGGTAATACGTTGTATAAGCTCTACAATCTTGTATTCACCATACAAATCATAGCCGTATCTTGATGTGTCCTGAGCTATTATGTTGAGTTCTTTTACACCTATTTTTTCAAGTTCCTTGGCTTCTTCAACAAGAAGATCCATTGAGGCACTTCTCATTTTTCCTCTTATCTTTGGAATTGCACAAAAAGCACAGTTGTTGTTGCATCCTTCTGCAATTTTCAGATATGAAGTATAGTGAGGTGTCGTGACTATTCTCTTTTGACTCAATGGCAAATCTTCTTTTTTGCCAAAGCTGAAAAACTTTTCACCATTCAAAACTTTTTCTACTGCTTCAGTTATTCTTGTTTCACTTCCAAGGCCTAAAACAGCGTCTACTTCGGGCATCTCTTTCATTATCTCGCCTTGGTATCTCTCAGCAAGACATCCCGTAACAACAATTCCTTTCAACGATCTGTGCTCTTTGAGCCATGCTACATCCAATATGTTATCTATAGCCTCTTGTTTAGCACTGTCGATAAAGCCACATGTGTTTATAACTATTACGTCTGCTTCAGTTTCTTCAGGTGTTATTTTGTATCCGTCGTCGGACAACTTTGCGAGCATCATTTCGGTATCTACAAGGTTTTTGGAACAACCAAGCGATATGAAGCCCACTTTTGCTTTGTTATTAGTCATAAAAAAGTCCTATCTCATTGAATTTTGAAAGTAGTACCCTGCGGAGTATCAATGAGAATAATTCCTTCTTCAGAAAGTTGTTTTCTTATCTCATCGGCTTTAGCATAATCTTTATTTTTTTTTGCCTCAGCTCTCTCTGAAATAAGCTTATTAATTCTTTCTTCGTCTACTTCTTTCTTTGTTTCCTCTTTTGCATCTTTCAGACCAAGTGACAACACTGAATCTATTTCGTTAATTGCTGCTCGCTTTGTGACATCATTTGCATCAGATTTCAAAACATCGTAGAGCACTGTAACTGCCTGAGCGGTATTCAAGTCATAATCCATCGCTTCTTTAAAAGAGTTGATGAATGAATTCAACTTGTCATTGTCAACTTCACCTTCTGTGCTCAACGAACTGACTTTAGCATATAATTTACTATAAGCCTGCGCACTATTATCCAATGAATCATATGTGAATGTCAATGGCTTTCTGTAGTGACTCTGTAAGCAGAAAAATCTGTATGCCAGCGGGTTATATCCCTTGTTCTTCAATACTGAAACAGTTAAGAACTCACCCTTGGATTTGCTCATTTTTCCTGTCAAATCGTTTAAGTGCTGGACATGGAACCACTGAGTACACCACTTGTGTCCAATATATGCTTCACTTTGAGCTATTTCATTTGTGTGATGCGGGAAAATGTTGTCAACTCCGCCGCAGTGCAAATCCAAATATTCGCCCAGGTTTTCCAAGCTTATGCAACTGCACTCAATGTGCCAGCCCGGGTAACCAGTTCCCCAAGGACTGTTCCATTTCAACTCCTGGTCTTCGAACTTGGATTTAGTAAACCACAAAACAAAGTCGTTTTTGTTCTTCTTGTTCAAATCTTCATCAACATCACTTCTGACGCCTACTTTAAGATCATCCTTGTTGTCAGACAGTCCTGCTAGTTGACCATAGTTTTCTGATTTTGAAGTGTCAAAATATACATTTCCGCCTTCAACATAAGCGTATCCTTTTTCCTGAAGTGATTTGATGACTTTAATGAATTTCCCGACATAACTAGTCGCCGGAACTATTATATCCGGCTTTCTTATATTCAATTCTTCACAATCCTTGAAAAAAGCATCTGTATATTGTTTTGCAATTTCCATGACTGTTTTGTGCTCTCTTTTAGCACCTTTTACCATTTTATCTTCACCTGTGTCGGCATCACTTGTAAGATGTCCGACATCAGTAATGTTCATAGTTCTCTTAACATCATAACCGACAAATCTCAAATACTTTTCCAATACATCTTCCATCATGTATGTTCTGAGATTTCCAATATGAGCATAGTGATACACAGTTGGGCCGCAAGTGTACATCTTGACTACACCTTCTTCGTGTGTCTTGAAATCATCTATGGTCTTAGTAAGTGTGTTATATAGTTTCATTTAATTTAAAACCTTTTCTTAATAGGATTTAATCCCACAGTATTACCTGTGGGATTTTGATTAATTAGCCTCTTGGACCTGCATTAACTATATTAGCAGGCATCTTGTTGTATTTCTTGAAGTTCTCGACGAATTTTCCTGCCAAGCTCTTTGCTGTCTTATCATAAGCTTCTTTATCAGCCCATGTGCTCTTAGGATCAAGAATTTCAGCCGGAACATTCGGGCAAGTTACCGGAACATCTACATTGAACAATTCGTTATGTTTGTATTCAACATTGTCAAGTTCTCCGTTAAGAGCTGCTGTAACCATTGCACGTGTGTAACGAAGTTTGATTCTTGAACCAACTCCGTATGGGCCGCCGCTCCAACCTGTGTTAATCAGGAAAACTCTTGCATTGTTCTCTTTGACCTTTTTACCAAGCATTTCTGCATAAACACTTGGATCAAGCGGGAAGAAAGGTGCGCCGAAACATGTTGAGAATGTTGTCTGAGGTTCTGTAATTCCACGTTCGGTTCCTGCTAATTTGCTTGTGTATCCTGATACAAAGTGATACATTGCTGCATCATTGTCAAGTCTTGAGATAGGAGGGAGAACACCGAAAGCATCAGCTGTCAGGAATATGACTGTTTTAGCCTGTTTTCCTACACCCGGGATTGCTGCATTAGGAATAAATTCGATTGGGTATCCAGCACGGGTATTCTCTGTGATTGAGCCATCATTGTAATCCGGAACTCTTGTATCTTCATCAAGAATTACATTTTCAAGTTCAGAACCAAATCTTACTGCGTTATAGATCTCAGGTTCGCTTTCTTCTGAAAGGTTAATACATTTAGCATAACAGCCACCTTCGATATTGAATACACTGTCATCTGACCAGCCATGCTCATCATCGCCTATAAGTTTTCTGTTTGGATCTGCCGAAAGTGTTGTTTTTCCTGTTCCGGATAAACCAAAGAATACTGCGCTTTCTCCGTCATCTCCTATATTAGCTGAGCAGTGCATTGAAAGAACACCCATCTTAGGAAGAACATAGTTCATGATTGTGAAAACAGATTTCTTGATTTCACCAGAATACTGTGAACCTGCGATAAATACTTCTTTGCCCTCCAAGTTAACGAGAATGGCTGCTTCACTGTGTGTGCCGTCTACTTCAGGAACACATTTAAAGCCAGGAGCTACAACAATTGTAAAATCGGGTTCAAAAGTTTCAAGTTCTTCTTTTGTAGGGCGAATCAGCAATTGATGTATAAACAAATTCTGTGCTGCTATTTCGTTTACGATACGGAATCTTTTTGTGTATTTTTTATCTGCACCGGCAAAGCCGTCAAAAACAAACAACTCTTTGTTCTGCAGATAAGCAAGCATCTTTGACTTTATTGAATCATATTTTTCTTTTGAAATCGGTACGTTTACGCTTCCCCAAGCTATCTCATCGTGTACAGCAGGTGTATCAACAAAGAATTTATCTTTGGGGCTACGTCCAGTGTATTTACCGGTCTTTACTACCAAAGCGCCTTTATCTGAGAGAACGCCTTCACCTCTCATAAGTGCTTCCTCAACCAGAACTGCCGGCTCTAAATTGCGATATACAATTCCTTCTCCTGCAATTCCCAAATCCATAGGTGTTATGTTTTTCATATATATTACCTCCAATATGAATTATCTACGTACATATTTTATCACATTAGTATAATAATTTAAATAAATAAATTGTTAATTAATGATGAATTCCAAAATACAGACTCAAAAAAAGAGACTCTCATAAAAGAGAATCTCTGATTGTTCTATTTCTTATTTTTTATTTTTTTCGATGTACTCAACTATATCTCCAACTGTTATTAGAGTATGAAGATCTTCATCTTTAAATACAACTCCGTATTTTTCTTCGCAATTAAAAGCAAGTTCTGCAAGTTCAAGTGAGTTAACTCCCAAATCTGCTTCAAGTTTTGCTTCTGGTGTTATTTTTTCAGGATCAAGTGTTAACTGTTCAACCAGAATCTGCTTAATTTCCTCAAACATGGTTACCCTCCTTATTTGATTTTGTATCTGATTATTTTTCTAGTTGTGTTTTTTTCGAATTCTGTTTCTCTAATTTCGACATTAGGAATATGCTTGTAAACCGGCAATTTCTTGTTGACATTATCTATTTCAGCTTTTATTGCAGTTTCGATTTCTTCTTTGCTCTTTCCTTCAAATTTCTCATAATCAGGATAGACCAAAGCCCATATCGATATTTCACCAGATTCGTTCTTTCTTCCAACAACTACACACTCAGAAACCAATTCGCTTGCATTTATGTATTCTTCGAGTTCTTCCGGGAAAATGTTTTTACCATTTGATAGGATAATTACGTTCTTTTTCCTTCCTGTAATGAATATGAAGTTGTCGTTATCTATATATCCAATATCTCCGGTTTTGAACCAACCATCGGATGTGAAAGCATCATTTGTGGCCTCTGGATTCTTATAGTACCCTTTGAAAACAGCAGGTCCTTTTGCAAGGATTTCACCTGTTTCATCGCCTTCATTTTCTTTCTCTATCTTTACATCCATGTGAGGTACTTTAAGACCTACGGAGTGATATTTTCTCCAAGTAACAGGGTTTGCAGATATGAGCGGAGCGCACTCTGTGATTCCGTATCCCTCACAAATCTCTATGCCGAAAGCATCAAAGTCGTTGAGGAGTTCTGCTCTTAATGGCGCACCGCCACATATAATAAGCTTAAGGTTTCCACCGAATGCACTGAGGATATCTTTGAACAAAACTCTTCTTCTGTCGATACCGACTTTTCTTAAAGCATTTGAAATCTTTATGGCGTTTCTAACTGTTTTTGTTTTGCCTTTTTTGTCTATCTCAGCCCATATTCTCTTGTGAAGAGTTTCAACAAACAATGGGACCAATACCAACGCTGTCGGCTTATATTTTTGGAAATTTCTAAGTACATTTTTAATGGAATCGTTTATTGCTGTTGTTGCACCTGTATTAGGAAGAGCAAACTGAGCACAAACAAATTCGTAAGCATGGTGGAACGGAAGAACTGAGACAAATACGTCATCTTCCATAACTGCCATGATGTAGTCTGAGTCTATAGTAGATGTTATCAAATTGCCTTGTGAGAGCATAACACCTTTACTTGTTCCAGTAGTACCTGATGTATACAAAATAGCACATAAAGCATCTAAATCAACCACATGATCAGCAGCAGCCCTGTTGCCGTTTTCGTACGCCTTTTTTCCGATTTCGAAGAAATCTTCAAATCTCATAAATCTGTCGTCATTCGGAAGTTGAAGATCACCGGGAGCAATACAAATGAACTTTTCAACGCCTTGCATTTCTGACAATTTATCTACAATTTTATCATTCAGTGATGCCATGTAGAAAACAACTTTTGATTCAGTTACATTTACAAAGCCTGAAAACTGGTCATTCGTTATATCTTTATCCAAAGGAACGATTACACCGCCAATGGATACTACAGCGTCGTAAACAGCTACATAGTCAGGATGTGATTCGCCTGTCATTACAACTGTCTTTCCAGCAAAACCCAAAGAATCAAGTCCTGATGAGATATAGTTTACATGATCAAGCATCTGCTTATATGTCAAAGATTTCTCTTCGCCATTTTCTTTGTAGTAGTACCTGACCTTGTCACCATATCTTTGAGCTTGTCTAACTACTCCGTCATATATTGAATCCATGTCATAAATAACATGTTTTGGTTCGGAATGTTTCATTTCACCTTGTCCTTGTACCTTAATTTGACTTATACATTATATTTATTTAATGGGTACAAGTCAACATAAATGTAATTTTTTAAGATATGCAACTATTGTAATTTGCCCAAACAACAATCCGGGCGGGGTAACCCCCCGCCCTATGTATAATCGTTATAAACTCTTATTTCTTTGGGAATTTTACCCTGTTTGCATTGTAGGAAGTGTGTAAATACTTCTCTGACTTTTCACTGCATGGTTCACCGAAGAAATCTTTATAGAGTTGCTGAATTTGTGGATTGTTATGTGATTGACGAATAGAAAGTCTTTCGTCTTCGCTGTAAAGAACAGCTGCACGTTTTTGTCTATATGTCAATTCAATATTCATATCCTCGTTCGGCAAATATTGTGGTTTGACAAATGGCTGGCCGCCGCCATTGATACATCCGCCTGGACAGCACATGATTTCAATGAATGCATATGGGCTTGTTCCATTCTTTATTTGCTCAAGCAAAGCTTTAGCGTTAGCCATTCCGCTGGCAACTGCAACTTTGAGTTCTTTTCCATTGAGATTGAATGTAGCTTCTTTTACAGATTCAAGGCCTCTTACAGCTTCGAATTTGAGTATTTCAGCTTCTTCGCCTGTCAGAATCTTGTTAGCAGTTCTGAGGGCAGCTTCCATAACGCCGCCTGTTACACCGAAGATTACGCCTGCGCCTGAATAATCGCCGAGCAAATCAGGATCGAATTCTTCATCAGGAAGCATATCCCATTTCATACCTGCTCTCTTAATCATTCTTGCAAGTTCTCTTGTTGTCAAAACAGCATCAACATCAGCAAGTCCGTCTACAGAGTTCTGTGGACGAGCTTCTTCTGTCTTCTTAGCTGTACAAGGCATAACTGAAACGACAAAAATGTCTTTTGGATCAATGCCCTTATTCTGTGCCCAATAACTCTTGATTACAGCACCCAGCATCTCGTGCGGGCTCTTACATGTGGATACATGTGGAATCAATTCCGGATAGTAGTACTCAAGGTAGTTAATCCAACCCGGAGAACATGATGTAATCTGTGGAAGTGTTCCACCATTCTGAATTCTGTTAATTAACTCTGTGCCTTCTTCCATGATTGTAAGGTCAGCACCAAAGTTTGTGTCATATACTCTGTAGAATCCCAATCTGTGAAGAGCAGCAACCATCTTACCTGTTCCGGGTGTTCCGATTGGTTGGCCGAATTCTTCAGCAATAGCAGCTCTTACTGCAGGAGCAGTCTGAACTATTACATATTTTCCTTCAGCCATAGCTTTATCTACTTTTTCTATCTCAGAGACTTCAGAGAGAGCGCCTGTCGGACAAACAAGAACGCACTGTCCGCACTGCAGACAAGGAGATTCTGCAAATGATCTGTTTTCAGCTGGAGCAACAATTGTATTGAATCCCCTGTTTTCAAAGCCGAGAATACCAATTCCCTGAGCTTCTTTGCATTTTTCTATACATCTTCCGCAGAGGATACATTTTGATGTATCTCTTCTGATTCCGGGACCTACATCATCATAAGTTGTAGGTGTTTTAGCTCCGACAAATCTATCTTCTCTTGCACCAACTACGTTAGCAACATAGAGAAGTTCACAACTCTGGTTTTTAACACACTGTTGGCAATTCTTGTTGTGGTTTGAGAGTAAGAGTTCTACACTTGTTCTTCTCTCTTTAACTGCCATTGGGGAAGAAATTCTTACTTCAAATCCCTTTTCTGCAGGAACATCTGCTACAGGGTATACACATGAAGCAACACATCTGCTTCCTCTATCGGATTTAACTTCAACAAGGCATACACGGCAGCTTGCTGTTGAACATTTTCCGCCATTCATGTAACAGAGATGTGGAATGTTGAATCCGCAAAGCTTTGCAGCTTCCAATATTGTTAAATCAGCAGGAACGGAATAAATACGACCTTCGATTTTAACATTAACTCTTTTTTCTTCGCTCATAATTATTTCCTCCTACTCTTATTTCTTATCTATTGCACCAAATGGACAAGCTGTGAAGCATGTTCCGCATTTAATACACTTTGTTTGATCTATAACGTATGGTTCTTTACCAGGAACGCCTGAAATACAGCTAACCGGGCAGTTTCTTGCACACTTAGAGCATTTCTTACATCTCTCTGGGTCTATTACATACTGCATCAAGCTCTTACATACGTGAGCCGGACATACTCTATCTTTAACATGAGCTTCATATTCATCTGGGAAGTTAGCCAAAGTACTCAATACAGGGTTAGCTGCTGTCTGGCCAAGAGCACAAAGTGAACCTGTCTTTATAACCTGAGCAAGTTCTTTCATGTCTTCCAATGTCTTCTCTGTTGCTTTTCCTTCAGTTACTGAAGTGAGCATTTCAAGAAGTCTTGTTGTACCGATTCTACATGAAGTACATTTACCACAAGATTCATCCTTGATGAATTCCATATAGAATTTTGCAACGTCAACCATACAGTTGTCTTCATCCATTACGATAGCGCCGCCTGAGCCCATCATTGAACCCTTTTGAACGAGTGAATCATAATCAATAGCTGTGTCAAGATCTTTTTCTGTCAAGCATCCGCCTGAAGGTCCACCTGTCTGGATAGCTTTGAACTTCTTGTCATTAGGGATACCGCCGCCGATATCATATACAAGAGTTCTGAGAGTTGTTCCCATTGGTACTTCAACAAGACCAACGTTATTAATCTTTCCGCCGAGAGCAAATACTTTTGTACCTGTACTTGTTGGTGTTCCGATTTTGCTGAATTCAGAAGCACCGACTCTGATAACATAAGGAACTGTTGCCAATGTTTCAACATTGTTAACACATGTTGGCTTGCCCCACAAACCCTTAACTGCCGGGAATGGAGGTCTTGGTCTTGGCATACCGCGTTTTCCTTCAATTGAGTTAAGAAGAGCTGTTTCTTCACCGCAAACAAACGCACCTGCACCAAGTCTCAAATGAGCTCTGAATGAGAAGCTTGTTCCCAAAATGTTATCTCCAAGCAAACCAGCTTCTTCCATAACTTTGATAGCGTTCTGCAATCTCTCAACTGCGATCGGATACTCTGCTCTTACATAGAAGTAACCCTCAGATGCGCCAAACGCATAACCTGCTATCATCATACCTTCAATTACATTGAAAGGATTTCCTTCAAGAATTGAACGATCCATGAAAGCACCCGGGTCACCTTCGTCTCCGTTACAAACTATGTATTTTTGATCTGCTTCTACATTAGCAGCAAACTGCCATTTTCTTCCTGTTGGGAATCCTGCGCCGCCTCTGCCTCTTAATCCGGAAGCAAGAACTTCGTCGATAACCTGTTGAGGAGTCATTTCTGTCAATGCTTTTCTCAAAGCCTTGAATCCATCATAGCCAAGAGATTCATCGAGATTATTCGGGTCTATGATTGAACATCCATGCAAAGCAACTCTTACTTGTTTTTTATAGAAGTTGATGTCATCCTGTTTAACAACTTTTTCATGTGTTTGAGGATCAACATATAACAAATCTTCTAATATTTCACCTGTTTCAATGCTGTCAACAATTCTCTTGACATCATCAACTTTTACAGCTCTGTACAAGGTGTCATCCGGAAGTACTTTTACAAATGGCCCCTGTGAACAGAAACCAAAACAACCGACAAAGTTGACTTCTATCTTGTCCTGAAGACCTTTCTCAGCTATGTAATCAACAAGTCCTTGCTTGATGTCTGAACTATCGCTTGACAAACAGCCTGTTCCGCCGCAAACACAGAGTGTTTTTATTCCTTCTCTGCCTGCGAGTTTTCCACCAAATTCTTTGGTACAACACTCGATTTTTTTATCAAGGTCTTTTACCGAAACTATTCTTTCCATTAAGCAACACCCTCCATAGTTTTGTATTCTTTAACAATTTTGTCTACATCAGGTGCAGTAACTTTAGGATATACTTTACCGTTAATAGAAATTGCAGGTGCCAAAGCGCACGCGCCTATGCATCTGAGTGCGGATAATGTAAACAATCCATCTTCAGTTGTTTCGCCTGGTTTAATGTGTAAGAGTTCGGAAAATTTGTCAATTATCTGCTGTGAACCCTTTACATAGCAAGCTGTTCCAAGACAAACACCTATAACGTATTTGCCCTTTGGTTTCAAACTGAAGAAACTATAGAATGTTACCACTCCATAGATTTCTGAAACCGGAACACCTGTTTCTTTTGATACGATTTCTTGTACGTCAAGAGGTATGTATCCAAACTCTTTTTGGATTGCTGACAAAATCGGCATAAGAGGAGTTGGTTCATCTTTGTAAGTATTACAAATTTCAACTATCTTTTTGTATGCCCCTTCTTGAATATTGCTCATTTTTCACTCCTGTAAATATACTTAATGAATGAAATCATCATTCCTGGAAGATTATATCACACATTAATCAAAAATAAAACAGCAATTATACGTGCTATGAATAATATTTTTTGTTATAAATTGGATGACTCTTCCGGGGAACTGTAATCTATTATTATTTTCTTACACTCTTTGCAATTGTATGCATCACCTGTCGGGCAGGTGAAGTTGTCTTCGGTTAAAACAACATCTTTGCTTCCCGCCACAAAAAACACATGCTTTTTCTTTGTTGTAAAAAATGCAGTTCTTCCGCTTTGAATGTATCCTTTTTCCATTTCTTTTCCGCAAATAGGACATTTCATATTAATCACCTCGAATCTCTGTTTGATCGTATTCGCCATATTCGCAACCTATATGTGTCGCTTCTATTTCATCGACGAGCACAATTTCGCTTCCCTTTTTATCATAAAGCTTGATGGTTCCGTATCCGTTTCCACCATTCCATAACTTGTTGTGTCTCTTTTGCCCGTCTGGCGACTCATAGTTCACCAAGATCATATCTTTCTTTTCGCAAGATATTTCTGTTTCCATGACAGCGTTTTTGTTCTCCTGTCTGACATGCCACACAACAGTATCCTCTTTTTCCTCAAATGAGAATTCTGTTTTTACATTAAGCCAAACATGCGAGAAATTGAAATCGTATTCTTTTCCTTCGTAATAGAAAACACCCAACAATCTCCGATCAAGCGGAACGAAATATATCTTCGGTCTTCCGCCGCCTATATCAAATACGCTGTTTTCAAGTTTTTTTCCAGATATTTTGCTTACAAGACAATTCGAAGATAACCATACCCATGGACTTGTAAAATCCCTTCCCCAGTTCTTGTCTGCATATCCATAACTCTTTTCAGGGGCAACTATGTATTTGCGTCCATTACATGTTATGGTTCCAGTGAATGCGCTTTTCATACCCTCAGCGTGCCAATACATAGCAAATGCTTCTGCACCTCTCAAAGGTTTGCTTGCCCCGTACCCGACATTGAATGCTATCTGTTTGTCAATTTCAAGGTTCCATTCCATATCTCCAAAATCACACATCCATTCCGGATGAGCATCAGTTTCTTCTTTTGTGATATGTATACTTCCTCTCAGCGCATTTTCTGTTGCATAGCAATCTTCTGCTTCTACTTCGTAGGGAGCGATTGCATGAATTCGCACATCTTTCAAAGAGAAAAATCTGTGCAGCTGCATTTTTCCTTCTCCCCAGCAACCTGCTTTGACCATTAAATAAGACGGACACTTTCCTTTTTCCTTGTTTTCGGGAAGCTGACCGAATACAGGCTTGTCTTCAGTTAGCGCTGGGTTACATATGAAAAACTCTATAAAGAATGGTTTATCTTCTCCTGTTTTTTCGTCTTGAGCTGTAAACGAGTGCCACCACCAGTCATATCCTTTTCCTGCAAGCGGCCCTGTAAGCATGAATGCATCCCTGGTTATATCGTGATTGTTAAACATTTGTCCCTCCAATGCTTCCTGTATGTTCTCATCTCGCGTTTTTTTGCCACCAAGTTCTTGTTTCTTTATGCCAGACAGTGACTTTTTCTGGCTTTTTCTATTCTACCCTTTGTCTTTCTATAAGTTCGAAAAACTTTCCTTTCTTTTCAACCAGTTCGTCATATGTTCCATCTTCCACAATTTTGCCCTGTTCAAGATATAGTATTCTATCGCAGTTTTTGATTGTTGACAATCTGTGTGCTATGACAATTCTAGTGCATTTGAGATTGCTTATTGAATCGGAAATGCTTTTCTGGGTCTTATTGTCAAGTGCGCTTGTAGCCTCGTCGAACACCAATATTTTTGGCTTGTTTATTATTGCCCTGGCAATCATAATTCTCTGCTTCTGACCGCCTGAAATACCTCCCTGGCCTTCTGAAATAACTGTATGCATCCCCATAGGCATATTGCGTATGTCTTCGCTTATTCCAGCAATCTCGGCTGCTTCCCACGCTTCTTTTTCGCCTAAATTAGGAGCAGTGATAAGTATGTTTGACATGATATCGGCATGGAATATTCCGCCATTCTGCAGAACAGATCCAATCTTGCTTCTCAGCGACTGAAGGTTTATATCGTTTATGTTCTTGTCTCCGAACCAGATGTTTCCGCTCGTGGGCTTTTCAAATCCAAGCAACAGTCTGACAATGGTGGATTTTCCGCAACCCGTTTTTCCAACCACTCCTATGAATTCGCCTGCATGGATATCCAGGCTGAAATTGTTAAGCACGAGACCGCCCTGATCATCATACTTAAATGACACATTTTCAAACTTTATGTTGCCATCCAGACTTTCCACAATCTCTTTGTTGTTGTCTTCCTGCTCCT
Organism: Clostridiales bacterium; assembly: GCA_016282315.1. Classification (GTDB taxonomy): domain Bacteria; phylum Bacillota; class Clostridia; order Oscillospirales; family CAG-272; genus CAG-841. Next base: position 15,643 of record JAEEKG010000020.1, read on the forward strand.
CTTCGATTATAGGCCGTGCCATGTCGAGAACAGGTTTTATCCTTGCCAACATCGATGTAATGGAACTCAAAGATGCTGCCATTGAGGAAATGGATCCGAATGAAGTTGTGAAGGCGACAAATGAACTGACTGTGATGTTGTTTTTTGCCGCTATATAATAAATTGCTATGTTTCCAAGCAGTGAAATTAAAAGTGAGATAACCGTACTGAGTCTTATGATAAGCGGTGGGTGATACAGATATTCACTTGATCTGGCATATGCTTGTGCCCATTTTGCAAATGCCCTCTTCTCAGCTCCTGACAGGCGTATTTTTTGGATTCCGCTAATAATTGAATATGTGATGCTGCTATCTTTTGATGCCAGATGCAGCTGCTTTTTTGACACTTTTGCTTCAATCAAAGCAATCATGACAGAAGCTGAAGAAGTGAGTAGAATTATAGCTATTACCGGCAAGATTAGCGATGGAGCAAATTGAATAATTTGGGTCATGAATGCAAGCGACATAACCGTAGACAAGGCAGTAAGGAATAATCCCGAAAATAATAGCGAAGCCAGCATAGGAACGCTGTTGAAGCGGGCTGTTAGTTCACCGGTTGTGTACTTCTTAAAGAATGAAGGGGGTAGTGACAGTAGTTTTTTCATAGTCGTCTCCGCCATGAGTTTTTCAAGCTTAATGCCAACCCTAGCATTCATAAATCCCTGAGCGGCCCTAATCAGAACGAATGCAAGACCCGCCCCCACAATATAAGCCGTCGCAATGAAGAACAAATTTATATCCTTGTTGTCTACAACATCTCCCGTGAGCATTTTCATTATGTATGGCAAAAGCATTCCCATCGCCGTAGCGGCAACAGCAAATATCGTAACCCACAATAAATCCGCAAACCTGATTGAGTCCTTGAAATATCTGAAATATTCCTTCACCGTCAGTTTGTTTTTCGGAAGTTGCTTGTAGAATGCATATGCTTCAATCTGAAAATATTGAATCATTCCAGGCGTCATTTTCTTTTTCTTGCCTGTACTATAAGAGATATAGAAATACTTGCTGCTCCCTTCAGGGATCAGAAGGATAGGAGTGTTCGTTCTCTTTGAAAAGACCAAAATGGGGTCTCTATGCTCGACATTCCAGCCCCTCTCAAGCGTTATTTTCCTTCCGATGACTCCGTATAGTTTGAACAAATAGTCAAGTTTGCTTGATATTTCGTCTATATGATATGGAATTTCAGCATTATTAAGTTTGAAATATTTTATAAGCTGATGGCAGATAAAGTTTTCTCTGATGTCTTTTTCTTTACCCGAAACAATGTGTTTAATTCCTGCAAGATCGTTGAAAGAGTCTTCAAACATTTCCTGATTGATCTCTTTGCGCATCTTTATTCTTTCGTCAATCCAACTCATGTACCCACCTACTCATTTCTAATCAGATCAAAGTAGTAGCCATGTTTTTGCATCAGTTCTTCATGACGACCCTGTTCTATTATCTGTCCTTTGTTCAGCACAATAATGTTGTCCGCATCTCTTATCGTGGACAATCTATGCGCGATGACAATGCACGTGATTCCGCGTGCTTTTATGGCATTGACAACATCGTATTCGGTCTTTGCATCAAGTGCGCTTGTCGCCTCGTCAAGTATCATAATGCTCGGTTCGCCTGCCAGCGCCCTTGCTATTTCAATTCTCTGTCTTTCACCTCCGGAAATATTCTTTCCGCCTTCAAGTAGTTTTTCCCTGAACTTGAACTCTTTAGACATAATCAGGTCATAGATGAGTGCATCTTTTGCAGCTCTGACCATCTCTTCATCGGTAATAGTCGTGTCCCACATCTTTATGTTGTTCTCAATCGTGTCGTTGAACAAAACTATGTCCTGGTCAACGACAGCAACAGATGCCACGAACACTTCGTGGTCTATTTCATCTATTCTCTTTCCATCATATAGAATCTCGCCTGACCATACTCCATATAGTCCTGAAATAAGTTTGGACAAAGTTGATTTTCCGGAACCCGATCCTCCGACTATGGCTATAGTCTGGCCTTTTTCAGCTTTGAGCGAGAAATTTGATATAACAGGATTGTCGAGTCTATTGTAACCAAATGTTATGTTGTTTATTTCGATATTACCATCGAGCATTTTGTATTCGCCCTTTATCTCCCTGTCAACATTCTGGTCGACCGGGTATTCCATAACATCATCCACCCTCTCCATCTGAGTGCGCATTTCCTGTATTGTCTGACCGCTGTTAATCATTGTCATGGCAGGGCCCATGAAAGATCCAAGAAATCCTTGGAAGGCTAAAACCGAACCGATCGTGAATTGTCCTTGAATCGTGATATAAACACCAATCACCAGAACTCCGTAGTTTACAAGCATGATAAGCACTGATGGTAACAAGCCCAACATCTGGGTAACTCTTGCCAATTTCATTTTTTGGTTTGATACATTTTCCTGGGCTTCGTTCCAAGTGTAGAAAAAGTTGTCTTCTGCACCTGCAACCTTAATTGTTTCTATCATTTCGATGCCTTTTGATGTCATTCCTGCAACAATTGCATAGTCTCTGGACTGAACCCTGGAAATATTTGTTTTTATTGAACTAACTGAATATGACACAATCACGTTCAACAGAACTGTAGTAACACCCAGAGCAGTCAGAATGACACTCTTTCCAAGCATGAAAACAAGATAGAATGCGAGCATGATACTATTGAAAACTAATGGGGCAAAAACGTTAACGAGAGTCTCAGCAATTGTCGCGTTCTCATCCTTTCTCTTTTGGATGTCACCTGCCATTCTCTGTGAAAAGAATTCAATAGGCAGTCTGAGCACTTTCCACATATATGTAGTGCTTCCGACAAGTGCAAGTTTTCCCCTCATTTTGTACTTGTATATAGCATCGACAAATGCCGTCAGCAGCTGAAGAGCGCTTATGACGGATACAAAGATTATAAACGGTAAAATCCACTCGGGGTTCTTCCCATCCAGGAGCGTGTCAACGAATATTTGCTTTATTATGGGATTGAATATGCCTATTACGTACGTGATTATTGTTACGAGAACAAAAAACAGCACAAGCGATGCTGCCCCGACAAGGCGCTTTTTTGCAAATGACGACATGCTCTTTTTCTTTCCGCCAGCAACAAAATTCTCACCCGGTGTCAGAACGAGACATATGCCCGTATACGCTTTTTCGAAGTCTTCCATGCTGACTTTCATAAAGCCTTTTGCGGGGTCGTTTATATATGCCTTATTTCCTTTGAATCCGTTGAGCACTACAAAATGAGCCCTATTCCAGTGGATAATGCATGGGAAAGTTACTCTTTCTTTCAGCATTGAAGTCCCATAAACAAATCCCTTGGCATTAAAACCATAATTTCTTGCGGCTTTGAGTATATTTTTAGCATTGCTGCCATCTCTTGACACGCCGCAGTCTACTCTTACCTGCTCAAGCGGAACCCATTTGCGATAATATGCCATAACCATTGCAAGTGATGCAGCCCCACACTCGAGTGCTTCGAGTTGCATTATAATTGGTACTTTAATCACTGACGCTCACCTCGCTTTTTGTCCACCTGTTTGTCAGGTATTCAATAGGGTGAATTGACTTGGTTATGATAGTGCACGCATACTTTCCGTCTTCAAGGTTCACAAAAGAAATGACCGGACGCCCATCATCATCAAAACCTGTAATTAACACGGTTTCGGAAGATATTCTGACCGTCTGGCCAACTTTTAGTTCACTAGTTCTGTTTTCGTCAACATATAATGTGACAATGCCATCTTTTACAATGGCATTGCCTTCTATTTTGAATGTTATAGTAGCAAGAAAAGACCAGACAAAAATCCCTATGAGCGCAAGTATTACTGCCCCAAGCAAAATCCACGTTACCGGACTTGATGCCTGGAGGTTTTCATTGAGCTTTTCAGGAGTCGTTATTCTTTTCCTGACTTTCATTTTTCTCTCCTAATCCCGTAGATTTTTTTCCATCCACAGGTTTATTTCTTTTATCATCTCTTCGGCAGGAACATTGTATCCAGCCTGAATAATAGCCCAGAAAAAAGGCCCTAGCAATTTCTTGTCTTCCTTTATTTCATACACATATGGTCCGGTTCTTTTTCCCAATCGTTTCCTCACTTCGTTGTCTTGTGAGAGAATAATATCAAGATAGTGCTTTAAAAGCAGAACATCAACATCTGTATGAATCAGGCTGTAAACATCGACTGCGTGTTTGAAAGGTCTTGGCAATTCATTTGTAATAGCCATTATTTTTTCGGCCATCACATACTCTTTCGGAACACCTTTGAACACGAAGTTTTCCTGTACTATTTCAGGTCCTTCGTATATGACAGGACTTATTCTATCCAGCATAGGACCATATATGCCGTCAAGTCTTATTTGAGTCAATTTCTGCTCGAAGTGAAACACATCTATATCAAATGTGAATCCATCATAATAGTAACCAGCAGATGCTTTTGATTTTGCATAAAAACCAATCTTAAACGAAATAGATTCGTTATATGCGGACAATTCATTTTCAAGCTTTTTTGCAAGGACATCCGGATCAGAGTTTATGATAATATCTACATCCACTGTAGGGCGAGCAAAACTACCTAGGTAGTATTGCATAACAAAGCCGCCTTTTACAAAAAAGTCTACATTGGTTTTCTGAAGAATTCGGATTAAATAAAAAAGCAACGCCAAATCGATAACCCTTCCTTCAGGTTCTGAAGATATCTTCTTCTCCAAGTAGGAAATGACACCGAATATATCTGCGTCACTTATTTCATCCTTTTTTATGGACAACAGACCCTCAAGGGGTCTGTGTACATAATTATTGCTTATTAACCTGTTATTACCGTCCATCTATAATCACAATCGTGGCATGTGCACTTATAACCACCCTCGCTATTTCCAAGATAATTATCGCGGATTAATTCGATATTACCGCTGCCACACTCTGGACAAACTTTGGGTGCTAAATCGGATGATGTTTTGCATCCGCCCGAAACTGCTTCAAGCTGCTCATCTGTGAGTTCAATTCCCTCTTTTTTTGCAAGTTCAAGAAGTTCTTCTGTATTCTTGCAAGCACGTGCCTTTTCAATCTGCGCTGCTGTAAGGCCTTTTAACAATTCGTCTCTGTTCATTTTCTTCTCCTATAAGTCATTTATTTGTGAACCACTCGGCTATTGAATAACCGAGCATCCAGAGCCCGGCAAAGCCGGGATGGAGGTGGGTCCATTCCACCACTACTGCTGCCATAGGCTACGCAGCTACCTTGAGTATTGTTGTGTTAGATAAACCTTTTTGATTGAGTGTTCTTATGATTCCGT
>JAEEKG010000021.1 GCA_016282315.1 Clostridiales bacterium
ATACTTCTTCGCGAGTGCAAAATCGACCATGTCGATACAGTAGCTGACATGAAATTCTATGTTGGAAAACTCAAAGGACAACCGGTTGTAATAACTCGCTCCGGAATAGGCAAATTGCGCAATGCGTCAAGTGTTACTACTATGCTGATAAAATACAATATATGCGATGTTGTATTTACAGGAATAGCAGGTGGAGTTGCAGATTTTACGAATGTTCTGGACATAGTTGTAGCAACACGACTGGTTGAACATGATTACGGTATAATTTCAGAAGAAGGATTCATATGGCGCTCAGGCGATCCGGGTTATGGCAACCAGGAAGGTGAATACTATTATTGTGATGAAAACCTTGTTAACATTGCATATGATGTTGCCGTTAATGTTGTCGGCAATGACAGAGTATACAAAGGCACAATTGCAACAGGTGATCAATTCATTGCTTCAGAAGAATATGTAAAAAGACTTGCTGACGATTACGACGCTTATGCTTGTGAAATGGAGGGCGCTTCAGTTGCAGTTGTATGCGAAAGATTCGACGTTCCTTATGTTGTTATAAGAGCGCTTTCGGATAAAGCTGATGGCAAAGCCCATGAGAGTTATGAGAACATGGGAGATATAGCAGCAGCTAACTGCAGTGAAATAGTCATTGAAATCATTGAAGCTCTTGGTAAGAGATGAAAAGAGAAGATATCCGCATAAGAGATCCGTTTGTTTTGCCGAAAGATGGATTCTATTACATATACAGTTCAACTTGTTCTATAGACAGGACAACTGTTGAAGTATACAAAACGAATAATCTTGATGAGTGGGGAGAACCAAAACCCATTTACAAACTAACAACGGACACCTGGAAACAAAAGGATCTATGGGCGCCCGAAGTTCACGAATACATGGGTAAATACTATTTGTTTGTGTCTATTCTGGGAAAGAACGGACTCAGGGGAACAGAGATTTCCGTTTGCGAAAAACCTGACGGATTCTTCACGCCCTTGACAGACAGACCGGTTACACCTCTTGATCAAAGCTGTATAGACGGCACGCTCTATGTGGATAATGAAACTCCATATATTGTCTATTCTCACGACTGGCCAGATAACTATGATCCGAGTATTGATTCATATGTGGGCCAAATTTGTGCCGTTGAATTGAGTAAGGATTTGAAAAGCCAGGCGGGGAATCCTTTTGTCCTGTTTTCTTCTAACGATGTCCCATATTCAGCCAAGGCTCCTTCTCCCACTAACTATGAGGGAAACCGGGTTATGAGATATGGTTCAGACGCACCGTTTGTAAATAAATTGAAGAATGGTCAGTTGTTTCTGACATGGTCGCCATTTCCGGGCAACAATTATGTTGTTTTGGGCGCTGTGGCAGAAAACATACACGGACCTTGGAAGCATATAGCTAAGCCCTTGTTTGATGACAACGGAGGACATGCAATGTTCTTTAAAGATTTTGACGGAACAAAGAAAATGTGTCTTCACCAACCGGAAAAACAATTGCTTGAAAGAGCAAGAATACTCAATGTCAAAGAATATGATGATTGTTTGGTGATTGAGAATAAATAATAAAAGGGGGATAGTTTATGGCAACGGAAATCAGGTTTTTTACAAAATCCAAAAAGGGAAATACTCAGAAATTGGCAAATGCAGTATCAGAAGCAATTGGTGTAAAAGCTATAGATGTTTCAGTAGATCTGACGGAAAAAGCTGACACTTTGTTTTTGATCAACGCTATGTATGCAGCAAACATTGATAAAGAAGTAAAAGAATTTTTAGCAAGAAACAAGGATAAAATCGGTGTTGTGGTAAACATGAACACATCAGCTTCCGGTTCATCCACATGGAATGCAGTAAAAAAAGTTACAGATGAACTCAAAATCACCCTTTGTGACAAGGAATTTCACTGTGCTGCTTCATGGATATTCATTAATAAAGGTCTTCCTTCAGATGAGGATTTTGCACGCGCAAAAGAATTTGCTAAATCCATAGTACAATAGCATATTTGCACCCCAACTTAAACAAGTTGGGGCTTTTGCTTAATTTGCAAATATTTTTCTTGAATGATTGTTGATGCTGATTTATAATAACTAAGTATTAATTAAATAAATTAGATTAACAACCAATATATATCTGTGATTTGACTATGCTACAGTCAAGGTTCAGACGTTTCTACCGCACGCCAAGTTGTGACTATTGGTTTTCAGCCTAACATGTTAAAGAGTACTCTTTTTTGTTGGGCTTTGGATATTTGCGGGCAGAAGATTACATGATGTTTTTGCCCGTATTTTTATTTTTATGGGGGTTATATGAAGAAAGTTGCGATCATAATGGGAAGCGCAAGTGATGCGCCCGTAGTTGAAAAAGGAATAAACACTCTTAAAGAGCTTAACATTCCGTTTGAAGTACATGTTTATTCAGCGCACAGAACGCCTGAGGAGGCGCGCAATTTTGCGCTGAATGCCAGAGCAAACGGTTTCGGTGTCATCATTTGTGCAGCCGGAAAGGCGGCGCATTTAGCAGGTGCAATTGCCGCTAATACAACTCTTCCTGTAATTGGTATACCTGTTATGTCAAGCGATCTGAAAGGAATCGAAGCATTGCTTTCAACAGTTCAGATGCCAAGCGGTATTCCTGTTGCAACAGTCGCAATTGACGGAGCTCAGAACGCAGCGCTGCTCGCTGCTGAAATTATTGCCGTAAACGATGAAGAATTGGCAAATAAGCTTTCTTTGTTAAGAGAAAAAGGCAGGGAAAAAGTTCTTAGTGCAGATAAAGAAATAACTAAAAAATATAATTGAGTTTTGGGAGGACTATTATGGAGAAATTAGAACAAATCTACGAAGGCAAAGCAAAAAAAGTATTTAAGACTGATGACGAAAACCTTTATATCGTTTCATATAAAGATGATGCAACTGCTTTCAACGGACTTAAAAAGGGAACAATTGTAGGCAAGGGCGTAATCAACAACAAAATGAGCAACATGATGATGCAATTGCTTGAAAAACACGGAGTTAAAACCCATTACGTAAAAGAACTTTCCGACAGGGATACACTTGTGAAAAAAGTTTCCATCGTTCCTCTCGAGGTTATTATAAGAAATGTATCGGCAGGCTCTTTCTCAAAGCACTATGGCGTTGAAGAAGGTATAGTTTTTGATGAGCCTACTATTGAGTTTTCATACAAAAATGACGAACTTGGCGATCCTCTTCTGAATGCTTATCACGCATTGGCTTTAAAGCTAGCTACAAAAGAAGAGATCGAGACAATAAAAACCATGGCATTTAAAGTCAACGAAGTACTCACTGAATACTTCAAGGGACTGAACATCAGACTTGTGGATTTCAAGTTGGAATTCGGAAGACTCCCAAGCGGCGAAATAGTTCTTGCTGATGAGATATCACCTGACACATGCAGACTTTGGGATCTGACAACAAATGAAAAGCTTGACAAGGACAGATTCCGCAGGGATATGGGCGGAGTTGAAGACGCATATAACGAGGTTATGAAAAGACTTACATCCAAATAATTACGAAAAGGGGACAATATGGGAGCCTATTTTGGAGTTGCATCAAAAAAAGATTGTCTATCTGACATCTTTTTCGGAACAGATTATCATTCTCACTTGGGAACAAAGAGCGCTGGCATAGCTGTATATGATCAGGAAGTTGGATTACAGAGAAAAATACATAATCTGGGCGGAGCTCCGTTCAGAGTAAAATTTGAACATGTGTTTACAGACATGAAGGGGACAGCTGCAATTGGATGCATAAGCGATGAAGATCCTGAGCCGCTCGTAATCAGGTCGCATCTTGGCATATATGCAATACTGGTTATAGGTGTTATCAGCAATGTTGATGAAATAGTTCAAAAGTATCTTGATCAAAGAGGTCATTTGGGTGTTGCAAACGGAGCATCTCAGAATATTGCAGAAATAACATCAGCAATAATTGATCAGAAAGACAGCTTCACAGAAGGTATAAGATTTGCTCAGAAAGAGATAAAGGGGACTGCAACCATCCTTATTCTTAAAGAAGACGGAAAAATAATTGCGGCAAGAGATAAAGTAGGAAGACTACCTGTGCTTGTGGGTAAGAACGAAGACGGCTACTGTGTGTCTTTTGAGTCATTTGCATACCAAAAACTCGGCTATCTTGACTACATGGAACTGGGACCGGGAGAAATAGTCGAAATTTCACCTGATGAAATAGTTCAATTGGCTGAGCCAGGCGACAAAATGAGGATATGTTCGTTCTTGTGGACGTATTATGGCTATCCAACTTCTTCCTATGAAGGAAAAAATGTAGAGATAATGCGTTGCGACAACGGCGTACTGCTCGCTGAAAACGATATGAAGAACGGCAAGTGTGAAGGAATAGATTACATAGCAGGTGTTCCGGATTCCGGCACACCGCACGCAATCGGCTATGCCAACAAGAGCGGAATTCCTTTCGCCAGACCTTATATCAAGTACACCCCGACATGGTCAAGAAGCTTTATGCCGGACATCCAGAGGGACAGAGATAAAATAGCTAAGATGAAACAGGTCCCTGTCAGGGAGCTGATAGAAGGAAAGAGCCTATTGTTTGTGGACGACTCCATAGTGAGAGGAACACAGCTGAAAGAAACTGTAGATTTCCTATATTCTCATGGTGCAAAAGCCGTTCATATGCGTTCCGCTTGTCCTCCGATCATGTTTGGCTGCAAATATCTTAATTTCTCGCGTGCTACCAGTGATATGGAACTCATAACACGCAGGACCATTAAGGATCTTGAGGGCGAAGAAGGTTTCAAGCATTTGGATGAATACAGTGACGGAAATACTGAAAGAGGCAAAAAACTCAGAAAGAGTATATGCGACAAATTCGGATTCTCCTCACTTGAATTCCAGTCACTTGAAAACCTTGAAAAGGCAATAGGCATAGACAAGTGCAAACTTTGTACATATTGCTGGAATGGCAAAGAATAGAGAACAAATATTACAGGAGTTTTTATGATAAATTCTAAATCTGACAGTTACGCTGCAGCCGGAGTAGATATAACGGCCGGATATAAGGCGGTTGAACTGATGAAAAAACACGTTGCTCGTACAATGCTAAGCGGAAGAAAAGAAGATCTAGGCGGATTCGGAGGATTGTTCCCGCTGGATTTGTCAGGAATCAAGAATCCTGTTTTAGTATCAGGCACAGATGGTGTCGGAACTAAACTGAAGATAGCATTTCTCATGGACAAACACGACACAGTCGGAATAGATTGTGTTGCCATGTGTGTCAATGATGTCATTTGCTGTGGGGCAAAACCTCTTTTGTTCCTTGACTATATTGCATGCGGCAAGAATATCCCCGAAAGAATAGCAGATATAGTAGGCGGCGTGGCAGAAGGATGTGTTCAGTCTGGGTCAGAACTCGTCGGAGGAGAGACTGCCGAAATGCCTGGATTCTATCCGGAAGATGAATACGACTTGGCAGGCTTCTCGGTTGGAATCGTAGACAAGGAAAAGATTATAAACGTAAACGAACAAAAAGAAGGCGATGTCATTATCGCTCTGCCGTCAAGCGGCGTTCACAGCAATGGTTTTTCATTGGTCAGAAAAGTGTTCGACGTTGAGGACAAAGTTTTAAAGCAGAAGTATGACTGCCTTGACGGAAAGAGTCTTGGTGAAGTGCTCCTGACACCTACTAAGATATATGTAAAGCCCGTGCTTGCGCTTCTTGAAGAAGTAAGGGTAAAAGGAATATCCCATATAACAGGCGGAGGCTTTTACGAGAATATCCCGAGAAGCATTAGGGAAGGATACGGTGCTTTCATTGAAAAAGAATCAGTCAGAATACTCCCTATCTTCAATCTCATAGAAAAGACCGGCAACATCCCTGAAAGAGACATGTTCAACACATACAACATGGGTGTTGGCATGAGCATTACAGTGGATAAAAACGATGCAGATAAAGCACTCGGAATTTTGAAAGAACACGGCGAAAACGCATACGTTATAGGAGAGATCAAAAAGTCGGAAGAAAAAATAAAGATTTGCTGATAATTCGGCAATATGGAGAATAACAGATGAGTAAGGTAAGAATTGCTGTATTTGTTTCGGGTGGCGGAACCAATCTTCAGGCTCTTATTGATGCGCAGAACAGCGGCATAATAAGCTCCGGAGAAATAGTTCTTGTCATAGCTGACAGATCCACGGCTTATGCTCTTGAGAGGGCAAAGAAGAGTGGAATCAACACTTTTTATGCTGAAAGAAAAGAAATAGGCAACTCAGAATTTGAAAAGCTTGCAATCAAAGCTTTGGATGAAGCCAAAGCTGAACTGATTGTTCTGGCAGGGTATCTGGGCATTTTAAGTGAACAGTTCACAAAGAAGTATTCAAACAGAATCATAAACATTCACCCATCACTTATCCCTTCATTTTGCGGCATGGGCTGTTACGGCATCCATGTTCATGAAAAGGCGCTTGAATACGGAGTAAAAGTAACTGGGGCAACCGTCCACTATGTAAACGAAATACCGGACGGGGGCAGGATAATAATGCAAAAGGCTGTGGATATAAAAGATGATGACACGCCTCAGTCATTGCAAAGAAGAGTAATGGAAGAAGCGGAATGGGTCATTTTGCCCAAAGCAACTCAAAAAGTGTGTGAAGAAATACTAAAGGGAGACAAATAATGGACATTTATGCAATAAAACAAATCGATGAGGCCGTAAAAGGAAACCCGTATGTGGGCAGAGGCATTGTAATTGGCAAAACGGAAGACGGCAACAAGGCATGTGTAGCATACTTTATAATGGGCAGAAGCAATAACAGCAGAAACAGAGTTTTCACGGAAAAGAACGGAGAAGTGTTCACAGAACCATTCGACGCTTCAAAAGTTGAAGACCCGAGCCTGATCATTTATGCCGCAATCCGCTCGATTAACAACAATGTAATCGTCACAAACGGCAACCAGACGGACACAATATACGAAGGCATTAAAAACGGTGTCACTTTTACAGACTCACTGAAGTCCAGAGAGTTTGAGCCTGATGAGCCAAACTTCACTCCCAGAATCAGCGGAATTGTTTACCTCAAGAACAGAGATTTTTCATATGAGATGAGCATTTTGAAATCTGCTGATGCAAAAGGCACTTCTTGCAACAGATTTACATTTTCATACAATTCGCTTCCTGGACTGGGACACTTCATTCACACATATGTCACAGACGGTAATCCTATACCTACATTCCAGGGAGAGCCGGAGAGAGTTGCCATTCCTAATGACATAGAGTTGTTTGCAGATAAACTCTGGAATGCTCTTGATGATAATAACAAAATCTCTCTGTATGTCCGATATATAGATCTAGCTACAGGACAAACAGAAAACAAACTCATTAATAAAAACGAAAGGTAAATTCTATGAACGAATTTTCACTCAAATACGGATGTAACCCGAACCAGAAACCATCTAGAATATTCATGGAGGACGGAAGCGATCTTCCTGTTGAAATACTTAACGGCAAGCCCGGATATATTAACTTTCTTGATGCGTTCAATTCATGGCAGCTTGTAAAAGAGATAAAAGAGGCTACAGGATGTGTGGCTGCTACTTCATTCAAGCACGTTTCTCCGACATCAGCGGCTATTGGCAGAAAACTTCCTGACAAACTGAAAAAGGCTTGCTTTGTAGATGATATAGAAGGCCTTGATGACTCTTTGATAGCTTGCGCTTACGCAAGAGCTAGAGGAACAGACAGAATGTCATCGTTTGGCGACTGGATTGCTCTGTCCGATGAGTGTGATCTGACTACTGCCAA
>JAEEKG010000022.1 GCA_016282315.1 Clostridiales bacterium
ATCTCCGGACTTCCGCCAATTTTCTTTATTATCTGTGGCTGTCCTACATCAGCTATGTTAAGAGGTATCATTTTGTTCTCCCTTTTTAGGTTCTCTTACCTAATATTTTTCAGTTAGCCTCTGCTAACCAATCCTATTATAGTTAGCGACCGCTAACTTGTCAAGTGGATTTTTAACTTTATTGAAAAAATATATCCATTGTGGTATGATTAGTGCATCAAAACGGAGGTGAAGATTATGGCTATACAAGAATCAGGCGAGATGTATCTCGAGACTATATATATCCTTTCTCAAAAATCCGATTCGGTACGTGCAATAGACGTGTGTGAATACATGGGATATTCAAAGCCATCTGTGAGTCGAGCAGTTAGCCTTCTGAAAAAATATGATCTGATAACATCAGACAAAAATGGTTATTTAGTTTTAACTGATGAAGGAAGAAAACGCGCTTCAAAAATATATGAAAGACACACAATATTGACTAAGTTACTCGTGAATATAGGGGTAGATGAAGAGACTGCAACAGCAGATGCATGCAGAATTGAACACTATATAAGTGACAAGAGTTTTGAAGCTATTAAAAAATCCATTAAGGGGCATTTTAACGAATAATTGGAATAAACAAACCTTTCTCTACATTTTTGATTGGTTTGTTTTTTTATCGTCAAAGTTTTTTGAGTTTCCCCTTTTTACGTTTGAAAACGTTAAAACAAATACGATTTTTTGACAAACAAAAATCGAAAAATCTAGGTATTATCTCATCTTTTTGTTTATTGTTTTTTGGTTTAGCCATCTATGTGTATATGTGGCCTTTACATTTTTTGCACAATGTAAGAAATCATGGTTTTTGTGAGATAAACAGATAATAGTAACTAAAAACAATGCGTTTTTGCTCCATTTGGTATCATTCTATAGGTTGTTGCGACTAGATTTCATTTTCGTTGTAAAAAAATGGGGAAACTCAAACAAAGTTTATGTTGCCTTGTTAAATAATTACATGTATAATTATTTGTTAGAATAATATGAGTGTAGTAACCTGAGATACAATTCAACCACATATGAAAGCAATTAACTACAAGCTTACCTATGAAAAAAGAAAAACAAATCATATATTACGATGACGAATTGAATAACGAGTTTTCAACCGCTCAGATTGTTGCTAAGAAAATTGGCGATGATTATGTGTACGTTCACAAAAGCGCCATTAAAAAGTTTACACATTTCTTTTGGTACAGAGTGGTAGCAACACCAATTGCCTTTATTTATCTAAAGTTGAAATTCCATCACAAGATAGTTAACAGGAAATTACTCAAAGAATACAAAAAAGAGGGATATTTTATTTTTGGAAATCACACTCAACCGACAGGTGATGCCGTGATTCCGACTATGATAACTTCTCCCCAAGATGCTTACGTGATAGTTCATCCGAATAATGTATCAATGCCTTATCTGGGAAGAGTTACACCCTCCATGGGTGCACTTCCCCTTCCTGACACATTAACAGCAACCAGAAATTTCACAAAAGCAATAGAGACAAGACTAAATGAAAAAAGAGCAATAGTCATTTACCCAGAAGCTCACATATGGCCGTATTACACAAAAATAAGACCATTTACAGACAAGTCATTCTATTATCCGGTAAAATTCAAAACACCTGTCTTTTGTTTTACAAACACATATCAAAAAAGAAAACACAGCTCCAAACCTAATCTTGTGACTTATGTGGATGGACCATTTTTCCCGGATAAAGATTTAAGTGAACAAGAAAAACGAACAAATTTAAGAGATAAAGTGTATAAGTGCATGGTTGAAAGAAGCAAAAATTCAACCGTTGAATATATCGAATATAGAAGGAAGGACCCGAAGTGATCAACATTCTATTTGCTGGCAACAAAGGCGTTTTTGATGGAATACTTACTTGTACCCTATCCATTCTGAAAAGAAGTGAATTGGAAGAACAGGTAAATATTTATGTTCTCACCATGGATGTTTCCCATCTTAAAGATAGTTATGTGCCTATCGAAGACAAACAAATAGCTTTCTTGGAAAGTGTCATAAAAGAATATAATCCTCTCAACACCATAACGAAAATCGATGTCACAGATTTTTATATGGAAGATTTCTCGGGATGCCCGAATGAAGGAGCCTATTGTTCACCATACACATTGATAAGGTTGTTTGCTGATAAAATAGACATCTTACCTGATAAGATTCTTTGGTTGGATGCGGACATCATGTTTAACAGGGACATAAGACTTCTCTATGATATTGATGTATCAGATTATGAATATGCAGCAGCGCGCGATCACTACGGCAAATATTTGATTCATCCGCACTATATTAACGCAGGAGTTTTATTGTTTAACCTCAAAGAAATGAAGAAAACAGGTATCTTTGAGAAAGCAAGACAATTCATAAAGACAAAAAAACTGGTTTTTGCTGATCAAAGCGCATTAATCCGTTCAACCACCAAGAGAAAATTATTGCCGCAGAGATTCAATGATCAGAAATTCCTGCACAAACATACAGTTGTCAGACATTTTTCAAAAAGACTATTCTGGCTGCCATATCCTCATACAGCAAATATCAAGCAGTGGCATGTCAGCCAAGTTCACAAAGTCTTTCACTATTACGTTTTTGATGACATTTTGTACGAATACATTTATTTGAAAGAAAAATACGAGAGAGAGAGCTCAGGACAATGAATAGGAAACAAATCCATATATTCTATTCGTGTGATGAAATTTTTTCAAAGTACACAATAGTTTCGATTACTTCCCTAATAAAGAATGCCTCAAAGAACAATCAATATCACATTCATATATTGAACTCTGATATAACAAGACCAACTGCTGAATTATTTTACAAATTAGAGACAGACAATTTTACAATCACAATAGATGACGTTACTGCTTATCTTCAATCAATAAGCGACAAGTTGCCTATGCGCGACTACTATACAAAAACGACATATTATCGTTTGTTCATTTCAGAGATGTATCCAAGAATCAAAAAAGCTATCTATCTGGATTCTGACACGGTAGTAACAGGTGACATTTCAGAAATGTACAAAATAGATTTAGCGGATTATTATGTGGGTGCTTGCGTTGAAAAAGTAATGGTTGAAACTCCGGTTTTCAGAAATTATGTTGAGAAAGCAATAGGAATCGAAGCAAACAATTTCTTCAATGCAGGTGTTATGCTTATAAACTGCAACAAATTCAGAAAAGAATATGTCCTTGACCGCTTTATAGATTTGTTGAACGTGTACAAATTTGTCGTTACACAAGATGAAGACTACTTGAACGTAATTTGCCACGGCAAGGTAAAGTTTATAGACCAGAGATGGAATGTTCAAACTTATGGTGAGCCGTATTATAAAGCAAAAGATGCAAAAGTTATTCACTATATAATGCAAAACAAACCTTGGCACTACAAAAACTGCATTTATGAAGAAGTGTTCTGGAAATATGCCAAGATGACCAATTGTTATGAAGATATTCTTAACGAGTTGAACAACTATACTGATGAGTTAAAAGCAAGGGATACTCAACAACAACTCTCTCTTGCTCAAACCGCTCAGAAAGAAATCGACAGTGATCATAATTACCTGAAATCTGTTGTCAGAAAAAAACTTGCTCCGGATAGATTGGCAGTACTGGATAAAATACAGCAATTCGAACTCGAAGGAAGATTTGATGAGGATGTTGAAGATGATCCTCCCGCTCCAGTACTTTTGCCGGACAAAATTAATTACATAAGAACAGACCTTGTCTCAAGAACAAAAACAGGACTAGCTTATTTAGCAGCACACATTTTTGTTTCTAACCTGAGAAGAAAGAGACAATTCATCATTAAAGAATTCCGTGGTATAGAAAATTTCACCAATCTTGATTCAGGTGCAATAATCACATGCAACCACTTCAATGCATTGGATAGCTTTGCTATGTATTACACATACAAGGAAGCAAAAACAAAAGGAAGAACTCTATACAGAATTATTCGTGAAGGAAACTATACAAACTTCCCCGGACTATATGGATTTTTAATGAGAAACTGCGACACTTTGCCACTGTCATCAAACAGTAGAACAATGAGAAAGTTTATGAGAGCAGTCGATGAACTGCTGCAGAGCGGCAATTTCATTCTCATATATCCAGAGCAAAGCATGTGGTGGAACTATCGTAAACCAAAACCTCTTAAGAGCGGCGGATTCAGTATCGCAGCAAAGAACAAAGTTCCTGTTCTTCCATGCTTCATTACCATGAATGACAGCAACATTCTCGGTCCGGATGGTTTCTATGTACAGGAATATACTATACATGTCCTTCCGAAAATAAGCCCTGATCCAACCAAGTCTTATAGGGAAAACGTGAATTACATGATGGAAGAAAACTACAAGGCATGGAAAAATGTGTACGAAAAAGAGTATAACACCACCTTGGAATATGAAACTGATCCTAAAATTCTAGAAGAAAAAGGAATTAAAATTTAATTACCAAATTGTTTTGAGGAGTTTCGTTATGAAGACAATCAAAATTAAAGTTGTAGTACAATCTAAAAAAGAGAATGTTCCCGGATGGCCTCACATAAATTACGGCTATGAAGGTAAAACAGAAGAGATAATGTCATGTGTCAGAGAGTATAACCCTGATGCTGTATTTGATGTCATAAGATATACTTCACCTTCTCAAGCTGAAGCAGATTTTGAAAGTGACAAAAAGAAATACGATGGTATTCTTTTGTTGTTGATGACAAACTGGATAAAAATTGACAATTTCTATGCAAAACATACATCAGAAATGCCATTGGCTATCGCTGGTATTTGTTTTTGCGGCAGTGGTTCCCTTCTTGAATCCACAATACCAATGATCAGAGAAAACAATCTTCCGATTCCATATGTTTCTTCAACAAATAATATGGATATTGCAAAACTTGCACGAATTTTGGTTGTAAATGCAAAATTAAAGAAAACCACAGTGTTGGTCATTAAAAATGACACAAACTGCGACAGAGAAAAAGAAGCTCACAAGAGATTCGGAACTAAATTCATCGAAAAATCCGCAAAAGAATTGATGGATGAATTTAAAACCATTTCAAACGAACAAGCTAAGCCAATTCTTGAAAAGTGGTCCAATGGTGCATTAGGAATTGTTGAACCATCAAACAGTGACATTCTTGAAGGTGCAAAACTATACCTTGCTTTAAAGAAAATGGTAAAAGATAACAAGGCTGATGCTGTAACAGTTGACTGTCTTGCTCTTTCCTATGAAGATAAGTATGGCAAGAATCGCCATATGTATCCTTGTTTGTCACACTTCCAGATGAACAACGATGGCGAACTAGGCGTGTGCGAAGCTGATATTGATGCAACAATGTCTTGTCTTATTTCTTTATATCTTGCTAAAAAGCAGGGTTTTGTATCAGATCCTGTAATTGATACATCTTCAGATCAGATTATTTATGCTCACTGCGTAGCTTGCAGAAAAGTATATGGCACAAGCGATGCTCGTTCATGTGATTACTATATTAGAAGCCATGCTGAAGATCAGTTGGGCGCATCAGTACAAGTTATATTCCCGACCGGAGAAAAGCTGACAACATTCACTATGAGCAATGTTAATGGATGGGGTTGCGTACACTCTGCAGAATCAGTAGGAAATGCCGGAGGCGATGCAGGATGCAGAAGCAAACTGGTTGCAAAATGCAATGCAAGAGCTATAATGGACAACTGGATGCCACAATGGCACAGAGTGACGGTATTTGGAGATTATCGATATGATGTTATTAATCTCTTTAAGTTAAAGGGTTTGAGAATTGTAGAAGAAGACAAATAATTTGTAATATAGGTAAAATATTGTTTCGAGGAAAAGAATGGAAAAACAAAAAAACGGAATATCAATAAAAAAAGTTAACTATATTATTGCATTCGTTACTTTTATTATTTCGATTATTCTTTTTGTGGTTACTGTAATGACATCATCAATTTATAATGATGTTCAAAAAACCACCCAAGATCATATAAATGGCGAACACGATGCACAAATGATGCAAGAAGCATCGGATTATTTAACTGAAGAAGTACGTAGCTTCGCTGAAACAGGTGATTTGCAATATTTAAACAACTATTTCAACGAAGTCGAAGTTAACCATAGAAGAGAAAAAGCACTGCAAGAATTGGCAAGTTTATCCACGGATACTGAAATATATAACGCATTGGTTTCTGCGCTAAATGAATCTGTGGATCTCATGAATCGTGAGTATTATTCCATGCGTCTTACAGCAGAAGCTTATGGACATGATATTTCAAAACTACCTCAACAGGTTCAAGATGTAGTTCTTCTCGATGAAGACAAAGATTTGTCTTCAAACGAAAAAGCAGACAAAGCTAGAGAAATGGTATTTGATGATATTTATCATGGCAAAAAAGAACAGATTTCTTTGAACACGCACAAGTGTCTTGAAAAACTGGTCCAGAGTATAGAGCAAAAACGGCAGGAAACAACAACAAGATTCGGTGTGATGATTAATACTCAAAGAGTTCTGATTGTTCTTCTGATTCTTATTGTTATAGCCATAATAGTTATAACTTCTTCCCAAGTCATCATTCCTTTGGTAAATGCAATTCCGGAAATAAGAGATGACAAGCCTATCCCTATTAGAGGCGCTTCAGAATTCAGATTTTTGGCAAAAACATATAACAGAATTTATGAGGAAAACAAAGATAAGAATGCTCAACTAGCATATGAAGCATCTCATGACCAACTAACTGGAGTATACAATAGAAAAGGTTTCGAAAGATTGATGCAAAAAGCAGACTTTCAGGCCGTTGCGCTAATGCTAATAGATGTAGATCACTTTAAATCAGTCAATGACAATTATGGTCACGAAATCGGCGACAAATTGTTGGCAAAACTATCTTCAACTATAAAGTCCGTGTTCAGGTCTGCTGACACTTTGTGCAGAGTAGGCGGAGATGAATTCGTGTTGTTCATGTTCAAGACCGGTCCTCAGGACAAAAATCTTATTAGAGATAGAATTGAAATGCTAAATAAAGAGTTGAGTCAAGCAAGCGATGATATTCCTGCTACATCAATTAGCGTAGGTGTGGTTTTCGGAAATGACCAGACCGGAGAAACTTTGTACAAATGCGCTGACGAAGCTTTGTATTATGTCAAAAACAATGGTCGTCATGGATGTGCTTTCTTCGATGATATAAATAAGCATTGAATGACTCATGACTATAGCCATGGGTTTTATTGGTAAGCATAAGGCCATCTAGATTATTACATCTATGATGGCTAGAGAATAATAACAAAACTCTAGTTAATTGGTAATGCTAGAGTTTTTTTATTCCATTTTTTTAATAATTCTATTCCACCAATAAAATAGGGGCTGTTAAGAAACTAAAAAATCTCTTAACAGCTTTTTTGTGCGTTTATAATCTTCAAAAATAGGTTGTTTTTGATGTTTTATGGGTTATTTTAAGATTTTTCTAGTCATGATTGAAAAGGTGAAAAACTGCAGAACATTTTGCCACAAAAAAGTGAAAAACTGCAGAATTGCCTGAAAATGCACCTTTTCAAAAGCTCTTCCAACATATAAAACTTGAAAATAAACGAAAGAGTGATACAATACCAGTAAAATTGAAACAAAGGGGAAAAGATATGTACACAAAGTCATCAATAAAATTGCTTACAGCTATACTTGCAGTAATCCTTATGATAATTCCCGCTTTCACTTCTTGCGGAAAAACAAATAGTAAAACCGAATCCGAGACTGAACCGGTTGTTCTTTCAACAAATTATGGCACCGCTGTCGAAACTTCGTCATCGTCATCAACAAGTGCGACTGCCGAGGCTACAAGCACGGTTTCCGTCGGCGGAGTAGTTATAAGGTCTCAGATCTCAGGCGCATACTCAATCAAGGGATTCCAGGGATTCGCAGTCAGAATGGGCGCTGACGCCATCAGAGCTCTTTCAGGAATTGCCGGAACACCTTTCGTACGCGCTTATGACATCACAACAAAGAGTAGCCAGGCAGCCTTCGCCACAATCAACGCGGCTGCAGCCTCAGTAGGAGCAACAGTTCTCGGCGCAATCAATGTTGACCTCGGTCAGATGAACGGAGGCAAGTTCACTTCTCTTCCCTATACTGTAGCAGTTCCTGCAACAATTGGCGTAGCGGCAGCAGGCGGCAGAACGCTCGCAGTTGTCAAAGTACTTCCGGGCGGAGCATTCGAGATTCTTCAGGATACTGATGAAGTTTCAGTGACTGTCACATTCAGTATCACAGGCGGACTCTCTGCATATGCAGTAATTGCCTACTGATATATATCCAACAAAGCAATTAAACAATTGAATCAAAAAAGGGGCTGTTAAGAAACTAAAAATTGATGTGTACCCTCTTTACTGGACAACCAGTAAGGAGGGTATAGTTTTATGCGATACAGTTATGAGTACAAGCTGAAATGTGTTGAGATGTACCATGAAGGAAGGTGGCCAGAGACTCCGGAAGGAATAAATGATCCAAAAAATTTTAGGCTTATGGTGATGTTCTCCACTATCTAAATATTACAACTCTTCCATCATCAAGAAATCTTCTAATTTTATGTGTTTAACAGTTGATGTAGAGTAATCTACTATATCATTAGTAATTAATATTTTTTGATTAGAATTATCTAAATTAGCGAATGCTCCAAATTCTCTTTTATATGCGCCCTCGTCAGCAACACTATATGCAACTTGAATATAAAATGTTTTGTTTCCTTTTGTGGCTAAAAAATCAATTTCTTTACCATTGTTTGTAAACACTTTTAGATTATACCCCATATAAAGAAGTTCATTATACACCACATTCTCTAAGTTATGGTCTAAATCATATCTATTGTTATTTGCTCTTAAAGAGTTAAAGCATACATCACAATTATAAATTTTTCCATAATATTGCAATTCTCTTTTTGTTTTAGTTGAATATTGTGGTATTTCATCAATAATATATGCTTCTTTTAACCATTCAATAAATCTAGTCACAGTTGATAATGCCAAATCAGAAAAATCATTTTTCATATGTTTATGAATCGATCTAGCTGAAAAAATTCGTGAATTACTGCATAAAATATAATTAACAACTTTTTTAAATGCTACTTCTTTTTTTATTTTATATCTTTTAATTAAATCATTCACAACTATGGTGCTTTCCAAATCTGATAAATATGCTTTAGTTCCTTCAAGTGAAATGTTTGTAAATCTTCCTGGAAAACCACCCCATACTAAATAATCTGCAACGCTGATGTCAGTTCCAAGTTCTTTAGAATATTCTTTAATCTCTTTATATATAAATGGCCTAATTCTAAAAGATACAAATCGACCACTAAGTAATGTTAAAAATTCACTAGATAATAATTCTGAATTAGAGCCAGTAACAAACACTGAACAGTTATCTAGTCTCAAATCTTTAACCGATACTTGCCAGTCATCTATTTCTTGAATTTCATCAAAAAAACAATAACATTTTCCTTCTTTTCTATTTTCTCTTACGTATTTAACTAGTTCTATTGCATTACTTGCTTTTGAAAAATCACTTGTCTTCTCAAAATTTAAATAAATTATATTATCTGTTTTTTGTTTTATTTCATTTATTATCGTTTCTAGTATTACCGATTTTCCACATCTTCTAACCCCTGTAATGACTTTTATCAAATCACCGTCATAAAATCCTCTAATTGTCTCAAGATATTTTTCTCTTATAATCATAATTACCACCTTATATTCTGCTTGATTGTAGTATACGCTACACTTTTGCGAAAGTCAATGGTTTTGTATTCTATTACGCTACACTTTTTCAGAATATAAAGAAAGTGTTTCACCTTTGCTTTCGCCCTTTTTCCGCATGAGACCCAGTATTCGCCGAACAACCCATATCTTTCGTCACCATTCGTCACCATCAGTTGCTACTTTTTAGGTAAAAAATGATAAAAAATACCATGAAAACAGACCCAAGGGCATAAAAAAAAAGCCCATTTTGACCTATAAAATGAGCTATTTTATAGGTCAAAATGGTTCTTCTTAAATGTCAAAGTAGAAATGTTTTAATACAGTTTTAGCACCCTACTTTGTAATCGTGTAATTATTTTAGC